>NZ_JBHSPC010000082.1:2955-83679 GCF_042656345.1 Streptomyces incanus | reverse complement strand
GACGCGGGCGCGTGGAAGCGTATCGCCGCACGCGGCCTGACCCACCAGGCCAAGACCGTGGTGGACCGCACCGGCGGTGCCATGGTCATCCGCTCCGTGGTCGACAGACTCGAAGCCAAAGCCGCCATCACCTTGACCACCGGCACCGGCCGGGACCGGTCCAAGACCGGACCCACCCGGCATCAGACAGCACGTCCGACGCCCAGGCGACGCCGGACACCCTCCCCCACCAGACCACAAGGCCCGGCGGGCAAGCGTCCGGAGGGACACGCTCACACGGACCGGACCCGGCTGCCCCGCGCAGCCCACCGGCACCAGGACGTGACGACGACCAGCACACCCACCACCGGCCACCGGCCACGCGGAGCAGCACTGGGCGCGGGATTCCATCTCCACACTCACGCCTCCCCGCCCAGGTGGGCAGAACCCCCACCGGACCCTACGGTTCACATAGGTTCACTCAGCTGATCAGAGACGCTACGCGGCCCGCGTCCGCCACTCCTGCGGGCTGACGCCGTACGCCCGTTTGAAGGCCGTCGACAGGGCGAAGGCACCGCCGTAACCGACGTGGCGGGCGATCGCGCCGAGGGGGTCGTCCGTATCGCGGAGGCGGTCCGCGGCGAGGGCGAGGCGCCGGCCGGTGAGGTACGTCATCGGGGGCTCGCCGCCCAGTTCGGTGAAGCGGCGGGCCGGCGCGGCGCGCGAGACGCCGGCCTTCGCGGCGAGCGCGGCGACCGTCCAGGGGCGGGCGGGGTCGTCCTGGAGGAGGCGCAGCACCGGACCGACGACAGGGTCGCCCAGCGCCCCGTACCAGGCGGGCGGTGCCGCCTCGGGGCGGGCGAACCAGGCCCGCAGCGCGGCGATGACCAGCAGGTCGAGCAGCCGGTCGAGGACGACCTCCTGGCCGGGTTCGTCCCGCACGATCTCCGCCGCGAGGATCGGGCTGAGCGGGCAGTCCCAGTCGTCGGCGGTGAGGAGGAGCAGGGGCGGCAGCGCGTCGAGCAGGCGGCCGCCGATCTCGCCCCGCATCCGGTAGGTGCCGATGAGCATGACCGTGGCACCGTCGGTGCTGTCGCCCCAGATGCGGACGCCGAGGTCCATGACACCGTTCATGGGGCGTCCGTCGGGGTAGCGGCACTCCCCGCCCGGCAGGATCAGCGCCTGCGGCGGGGTGTCGGGGTCGTCGGCGCAGGTGTACGGGCCGGGGCCGCGCGCGATGGCGAGGTCTTCGGGGCGCAGCAGTCGCCGGTCGCCGCCGTCCGGCACCAGCCAGGCCTCGCCGCGGACGAGGAGCATCACGGTCAGCGGGGACCGGTCCTCGATCCGGACCGACCAGGGCGGGTCGAAACAGGCCTTGATCATGAACGCACCACGGGCGCGGGGGCCTTCCAGCAGGCCGGTGAGAGCGTCCATGGGGCCGGCGTAGACGCGGGCTGACGGGATGAGCTGTTCGGAGACGGTCCGGGAGGGCAGGCACGCGCCGGCTTGTCCGCATGACACGGCGGACGGAGGACACGCAGGCCATGGCTCGCACGGACACCATGACCGTCGTCGTCACCGGTGGCCGCGGGCGCACCGCGAGCCGGGGGCGCGGGCGGCCGAGGCGGCGGCCCGCGCCCCGTTCACTTCTCGTCGTCCGGCGGGGACGCGTCGTCCGGCGGGGACGCCGGACCGTTCGCTTCCTCCCCGTTCTTCGGGTGGTGGTGGCTGCTCTTCATGTGAGTGCGCAGGCGGGCCGCGATGTCCTCGGGGGGCAGGAAGCGGGACCAGCGTTCGGGGAACTCGGCGGGCATGTCGGGGTCGGCCTCGTCGTCGTCCACCGGGGCGGTGCGGGCGACGTACTCGGCGACCTGCGCCTGCCGCAGCCGTTCGTTCGCCTCGCGGGCGGCGGCGGTCGCGGCGGCCGGCCAGACCCGGTCGATCGCGGCGTTGACCGCGGCCCCGACGAGCACGGCGAAGGCGGACACGCCGATCCACAGCAGTACGGCGACGGGGGCGGCGAGGGAGCCGTAGATGGTGGGGCCCTCGATGGTGTTGGTCAGGTAGATCCGCAGCAGGAAGCTGCCGAACACCCACATGGCGAGGGCGACCAGCGCGCCGGGCACGTCCTCGATCCACGGGGACCGTACGGGCACGGAGACGTGGTAGAGCGTGGTCAGGAAGGCGACCGACAGCAGGATCACCACGGGCCAGTAGAGGATCTGTACGAGCGTCGTCGACCAGGGGACGACACTGACCACGGCGTCGGGGCCGGCCACCATGAGGGGCAGCGCGACCGAGCCGATCAGCAGGGCCACGATGAACAGCAGGAAGGCCATCAGCCGGGTCTTGACGATGCCGCGCACACCGTCGAGGCCGTACATGACGGTGATGGTGTCGATGAAGACGTTCACCGCGCGGGAGCCCGACCACACGGCGAAGAGGAAGCCGATGGAAATGACGTCGGGCCGGCCGCCCTTCATCACGTCGTCCAGGATCGGCTCGGCGATCTGGCGCACACCCCGGTCGGACAGCACGGTGCGGGAGGCCTCGAGGATGTTGGTCCGCAGGCTCTGGGTGGTCTCGGCGCCGGTCCAGGTGTCGACGTAGCCGAGCAGGCCGATCATGCTGAGCAGCAGCGGGGGCACCGACAGCAGGGTGAAGAAGGCGGCCTCAGCGGCCAGGCCCAGGATCCGGTACTCCATGCAGGAATTGACGGTGTCCTTGAGCAGCAGCCAGACGGTCCTGCGCTTGGAGACATTGCGGTACAGGGCTCGGGCCCGGTGAAGTCGGCCGGAGGGCTCGTCGGGGGGTTCGCTTGCTGGCTGCACGAACCAAAGGTATCCGTCGTGCCTGGTCGGCCTCACCCTAAGGGTCGCGAGGTGATGCGGAGGGCTGCGCCGGGTAGGTTCGTGTTCATGGCAGGTACCACGCACACCGTGACCAACCAGGCGCCGCCGCTGGCGCAGTACGACGTGTTCACCGCCGACCGGGCGCTGACGGAGGCCGTCGAACGGCATCTGGACCCGTCGCTGCTGGACGAGGGCCTGTCCGAGCTGTCGGCGCTCGGACGCGCCTCCGGCTCCGCCCAGGTGCAGGAATGGGGGGTGCAGGCCAATGAGAACCCGCCCCGGCTGCGCACCCACGACCGGTACGGGCACCGGATCGACGAGGTCGATTTCCATCCTGCCTGGCACCGGTTGCTCGGCAAGGGCGTCTCGGCAGGTCTGACGGGCGCGTGGGCGCGGCCGGGCGGGCACGTGCGGCGGGCGGCGGGGTTCGTGGTGTGGTCGCAGGTCGAGGCCGGGAACGGCTGCCCGCTGTCGATGACGCACGCGGCCGTGCCCGCCCTGCGCGCGGATCCGGCGCTCGCCGCCGAGTGGGAGCCGCGGCTGACCTCGGCGGTGTACGACCGGGCGCTGCGGCCCGCCCACGAGAAGCCCGGCGTGCTCTTCGGGATGGGCATGACGGAGAAGCAGGGCGGCAGCGACGTACGGGCGAACACGACGTCCGCGCGGCCGCTGGCCGAGGACGGGACGTACGAGCTGACCGGGCACAAGTGGTTCTGCTCGGCGCCGATGTCGGACGCGTTCCTGGTGCTGGCGCAGGCGCCCGGAGGGCTCACTTGTTTCCTGGTGCCGCGCGTGCTCGAGGACGGCTCGCGCAACGTGTTCCTGATCCAGCGGCTCAAGGACAAGCTGGGCAACCGGTCCAACGCGTCCTCGGAGGTCGAGTTCGCGGGGACGTGGGCGCGGCGGGTCGGGGACGAGGGGCGTGGCGTGCGCACCATCATCGGCATGGTGGCGGCGACCCGGCTGGACTGCGTCCTGGGCTCGGCGGGACTGATGCGGCAGGCCGTGGCGCAGGCGGTGCACCACTGCACGTACCGGGAGGCGTTCGGCGGCAAGCTGATCGACAAACCGCTGATGCGCAACGTACTGGCCGATCTCGCCCTGGAATCGGAGGCGGCCACCACGCTGGCGCTGCGGCTCGCCGCGGCCTACGACGACGGGAGCGAGCGGGAGCGGGCGCTGCTGCGGATCGCGGTTCCGGCCGCCAAGTACTGGGTGACCAAGCGGTGCGCGCCCCTCGCGGTGGAGGCGGCGGAGTGCCTGGGCGGCAACGGGTACGTGGAGGAGTCGGGGATGCCCCGACTGGTGCGCGAGTCCCCGCTGAACTCGGTGTGGGAGGGCGCGGGCAACGTCCAGGCGCTGGACGTGCTGCGCGCGCTGAGCCGGGATCCGCAGGTGCTGGACGCGTACCTCGGCGAGGTCGGGCGGGCGCGCGGGGCCGATCACCGGCTGGACGGCGCGATCAAGGACCTGCTGACCGAACTGGCCGACCTGGAGGGTGCCGAGGGGCGCGCGCGGCGGCTCGTGGAGCGGCTCGCGCTGGTGCTCCAGGGCTCGCTGCTCGTGCGGTACGCGCCGCCGCAGGTCGCCGACGCGTTCTGCGCGGCACGACTGGGGGGTGACGGGGGCATGGCCTTCGGGACGCTGCCGCACACCCTCGACCTCGCGTCGGTGGTGGAACGGGCCCGGCCGGAGGTGTGAGACGGACGGAGGACTGCCCCGGCGGCGGCTCGAGCGGGGCAATCCGGCCAGGACGAGCCGGTTTTGACGCCCCGGGCACGCCCGCCCGGGTGCGACGCGGGGGTGGTGCCGCGCCGACACGGCACCACCCCCGCCGCACAGGCCCCTTGGAGCCGTGGACGCCGCTCGGGACGGCGTCGCTCAAGTTTCAAGCAGTGCGGGACGGTTCACCAGGGTTGCAGGGGGTTGCAACTTGCCGCTGTCTGTGTCCGCGCTGAACGACCTCGCCGGGGGCGCACGGCACTATGGACTCTGAGGCCGGAGGTTGGAGGCCGGAGCCATCGGCCCTGACGCCCGAGCACAGCACATCAGCGCCCCTCGGGCTGAGTGTTCTGCGGATTTGCGGGGTCTTCGTCCTTCCGGGGGGTCGTCTGCCGTAGCATCGCTCCCCGGGCCACCCTCACCTGCTCCACGGTCGGACGGTCGGATCGCCGGACGCAGTTGGCCCGCCTCGGGAGGACGGTATGAAGCATCGCGGCAGACATCGTCGGCACAAGCGGGGCAGGGCGCTGCGGGCGACGCTGGCCGGGACCGCGCTCGCGCTCACCGCGGCGGCCACCCTGATCAGCACGTCGCAGGCCACCGACGCCGACGACCCCGGAGCGCTGAAGCCGCTCACCGCGTCCGCCGAGACCGCGCCGCTGCGGCTGTCCGAGGACCACGTGCCGCCGGAATGGCTCGACCGGCTCTCCTCCGAGATGGGCCGGCCCGTCGGCGTCCGGGCCGTGCTCGACGACACCGACGGTTCCCTGCGCGACGCGGGATCCTGTACGGACGACGACAAGCGCGCGCTGCCCGTCGAACCCGCCGCCACACGCGCGTACTGCTGGGACGGCGCCGACGTCGAGGGCTGGCGTCCCGGCGCCGTCACCACGTCCGGGGACGCGGACGACGACGGCCACTGGGGGCCCAGCCGGGTGGTGCTCTCCGCCTGGAGCCAGGGCGGCACCACGGCGGACGGCACCGCCGCGCAGGGCCCCGCCGTGGTGGGTGCCGGCGCGGGGCAGGGGCTCGCCCGGGTCGCGTTCATCGACGCCGGTGACCCCGCCGACCTCCGCTACACCTGGGCGCAGCTCGCCGTCCCGGTCGCCGAGGGGCAGGACTACCGCGGCCTGGTCTCCCCCGTGACGGGCATGGTCTGGTACCAGGACAAGCTGCTGGTCACCGCAGGGCGGGGGGACGGCAGCGCGCTGTACGTGTACGACGTGGACCGCGTCCAGCGGGCCACCGTGGACGGCTCGACGGTCGGGCGGGTGCCCGGTGGCTGGTCGGCGGCCGGGGCGCGGTACGTCCTGCCCGCCGTCGCCGCGTACCGGACGGTTGACGCGGACGCCCCGCGGCCGGGCGGTATCTCCCTGGACCGCAGCACGGCGCCGGACAGCCTGGTCGCGCACGAGGCGGTCACCGAGGACCACGACGGGCCGACCCGCCTGTGGCGGTACGCGTTCGACGACGACAGGGCCCGTGCGGGACTGCTGGCCACGGACCCGCTGCTGAAGGTGGACCCTGTCTCGGCGTACGAGACGAAGCTGACCCATGTGCGCAGTGTGCTGTCGTACGGGTCGGGCTGGTACCTGGGCCGGATGACCGGAACGCCTGACGAGCGCGGAACGCTGTGGCGGCAGGACACGGAGGGGGCCCGGCCCACCCGGTGCGGGGCGGACGAGACGCACCGCTGCTGGAGCGGTGCGTCGGCGTCCCTGTCCTACTGGCAGGAGACCGGCGAGGTGTGGTCCCAGTCCGGCCGCATGCTCTTCGCCCTGCCCCTGACCTCCGTCGACGGCTCGCTGGACTAGGGCCTGTCCGGCGGATCACGCCGAAGACGCGGGGGCCTGCGCGCCCTCCCCCCCAGCTCTTCGAGCAGGGCCCCCAGCCGCGTTGTCGTCACTCTCCCCCCTCTCGGCTTCTCCCCCACTCTCGGCTCCGCTCGAGCGGGGGGACCCCATGAACAGGAGGGGCCCCATCGCTCCTCATCGACCTCCTTCTCCGCCGCGCAGCCGCACGCACCAGCCCCCGCTCACCCCAGCCGGACAAGTACCGCCCGTCACCTCCGACCCGATCCGCCGGACGGACCCAGGGCCTGCGCTCTCCGCGATACGCGAACCGGGCATTCGACAGACGTCCGCGCCGGATGGTTCCCTTTCCGGCATGACGACCATCGCCGTGACCACCTGGTCCCTGGAGCAGACCGCGCCCACCGATCTCCTGCCGGCCGCCGTGCCACAGGGGGACGTACGGGCCGTCCGCTCCGAGGTGCCGTCCCCGGAGTTCAGCCGCTTCCTGTACGCGTCGGTCGGGGGTGACATCCGCTGGACCGACCGGCTGGGCTGGACGTACGCGCAGTGGCTGGAGCACCTGGACCGGCCCGGCGTGGAGACCTGGGTGGCGTACGACCGGGGGACGCCCGCGGGGTACGTGGAGCTGGAGGCGCAGGACGACGGGGTCGTGGAGATCGTCTACTTCGGGCTGATCCCGGCCTTCCGGGGCCGGCGCATCGGCGGGCACCTGCTGTCGTACGGCGTCGCGCGGGCCTGGGATCTGGCGGAGCGGTGGCCGGGCCGAAAGCCGACCAGGCGGGTCTGGTTGCACACGTGCAGCAAGGACGGCGAGCACGCCATGGACAACTACCGTCGCCGGGGCTTCCGGCTGTTCGACACCAAGGTCGAGGAGGAGCCCGAGAGCGCCACCCCGGGCCCGTGGCCGGGAGCCCATCCTGCCTGAGCACCATGCCCCGCGTACGCCCCGCGCATGAGCCGCACGACGTTCCCCCCTTCTGAGCTGTGCGGACAGGGCCGCCCACGCCGCCTGCGGCCAAGACCACCCCCGTCTCTCATAATGAGACGAAGATGTCTGCATATTGGACGAAGCTGGACTGTGTCCAGATCTCCGTGCCACGCTTCCGTCATGCCTGGAACGGGAATTGCCTTGGTGAGTCGGCGGCACGTCGACCTCGGCCGCATGTCCAGCGCCATCTGTCCGGCGCGCTGAGAGCACGTTCAGCAGCACCCGACAGCTCCTCCCCGGTCCGCCCCGCTCGGTACCGCCCGGTTCCGCTTCGCTTCACGAACTCCCGCGCGATGACCCGCATGGCTGCCCATGCATCGTCATGCGCAGGTCAGAGCCGCATCCCCGCCTGTCCCGAAGGACGTGTCAACCATGGCCGCCAGCCCGGAGAACCCTGCCGACGCGACCCCCCGCCGCAAGGTGAGCCGTCACCGCGGAGAGGGCCAGTGGGCCGCGGGACACTTCACGCCGCTCAACGGAAACGAGCAGTTCAAGAAGGACGACGACGGTCTCAACGTCCGGACACGCGTTGAGACGATCTACTCGAAGCGGGGCTTCGACTCGATCGACCCCAACGATCTGCGCGGCCGCCTGCGTTGGTGGGGCCTGTACACGCAGCGCCGCCCCGGGATCGACGGCGGCCGTACCGGTGTGCTGGAGCCCGAGGAACTCGAGGACGAGTACTTCATGATGCGGGTCCGCATCACCGGCGGACGGCTCACCACGGAGCAGCTGCGCGCGATCGGCGAGATCGCCGAGACCTACGCCCGCGGCACCGCCGACATCACCGACCGGCAGAACATCCAGTACCACTGGATCCGCATCGAGGACGTGCCCGCGATCTGGGAGCGGCTCGAGTCGGTCGGCCTGTCCACCACGGAGGCCTGCGGCGACACCCCGCGCGGCATGCTCGGCTCCCCCGTCGCCGGTGTCGCCGAGGACGAGATCATCGACGGCTCGGCGGCGCTGGACGAGATCGCCCGCCGCTACCTCGGCGACCCGCGCTTCTCCAACCTCCCGCGCAAGTTCAAGACGGCCGTCTCCGGCTCCCCGCTGCTGGACGTCGCCCACGAGATCAACGACGTGTCCTTCGTCGGCGTCGTCCACCCCGACCACGGTCCCGGCTTCGACCTGTGGGTCGGCGGCGGTCTGTCGACCAACCCCAAGTTCGGGGTGCGGCTGGGAGCCTGGGTGCCCGAGGCGGACGTGCCCGACGTGTGGGAAGGCGTCATCTCCATCTTCCGCGACCACGGCTACCGGCGGCTGCGCAACAGGGCGCGGCTGAAGTTCCTGGTCGCCGACTGGGGGCCGGAGAAGTTCCGCCAGGTCCTGGAGGACGACTACCTGGGCCACAAGCTGATCGACGGTCCGGCGCCCGGGATGCCCGCGCAGCAGTGGCGCGACCACATCGGGGTGCACCGCCAGAAGGACGGCCGGTTCTACGTCGGCTTCGCGCCGCGGGTGGGCCGGATGGACGGCTCGCTGCTCACCAAGGTCGCCGCGCTGGCCGAGGACCACGGCTCGGGGCGGGTCTCCACCACGGCCGAGCAGAAGATGATCGTCCTGGATGTGCCGCAGGACCGGGTGGACTCGCTCGTCGACGCCCTGGAGGCACTGGACCTGCGGGTCAAGCCGTCGCCCTTCCGGCGCGGCACGATGGCCTGCACGGGCATCGAGTTCTGCAAGCTCGCCATCGTGGAGACCAAGGAGCGCGGCAGCGACCTCATCGACGAGCTGGAGCGCCGGCTGCCCGACTTCGGCGAGCCGCTCACCATCAACATCAACGGCTGCCCGAACGCCTGCGCCCGCATCCAGACCGCGGACATCGGTCTCAAGGGGCAGCTGGTCACCGACGCCGAGGGCCGGCAGGTCGGCGGCTACCAGGTGCACCTGGGCGGCGCGCTCGGCCTGGAACCGGCCTTCGGCCGCAAGGTGCGCGGGCTGAAGGTCACCTCGGACGAACTGCCGGACTACATCGAGCGGGTCCTGAAGCGCTTCCAGGCGGAGCGCGAGGACGGCGAGCGGTTCGCCACCTGGGCGGCCCGCGCGGACGCGGAGGCCCTGTCGTGAGCGAGCGGGCCGCGCCGTTCTACTGCCCGTACTGCGGTGACGAGGACCTGCGTCCCAGCGAGGCGGGGCAGGGGCACGGAGCCTGGGAGTGCGGAGCGTGCAACCGGGCCTTCCGGCTGAAGTTCCTCGGGCTGCTCGCCCAGGGAATCGAGCGGGCCGACACGGGAGGAGACCGCAGATGACGGCGCTTCAGGAAGAGCCCACCACCGATGAGTTGAAGGCGCTGGCCGAGCAGGCGGGCCGCGACCTGGAGGACGCCTCCGCGGCGGAGATCCTGGCGTGGGCCGCCGAAACCTTCGGCCGGCGGTTCTGCGTGACCTCGTCGATGGAGGACGCGGTGGTCGCCCACCTCGCCTCCCGCGCCCTGCCCGGCGTCGACGTGGTGTTCCTCGACACCGGCTACCACTTCGAGGAGACCATCGGCACCCGGGACGCCGTGGAGGCCGTGATGGACGTCAACGTCATCACGCTCACCCCGCGCCAGACCGTCGCCGAGCAGGACGCCGAGTACGGGCCGAAACTGTACGACCGTGACCCCGACCTGTGCTGCGGGCTCCGCAAGGTGCGGCCGCTGGAGGAGGGCCTGCGGGGGTACGTGGCCTGGGCGACCGGGCTGCGCCGCGACGAGTCCCCGACCCGGGCGAACACCCCGGTCGTCGGCTGGGACGAGAAGCGGCGGAAGGTGAAGGTCTCCCCCATCGCCCGCTGGACCCAGGACGACGTGGACGCCTACGTCGCCGAACACGGCGTGCTCACCAACCCGCTGCTGACGGACGGGTACGCGTCGGTGGGCTGCGCCCCCTGCACCCGCCGCGTACTGGAGGGCGAGGACGCCCGCGCCGGCCGCTGGGCGGGCCGCGGCAAGACCGAGTGCGGACTGCACGGCTGACATGACCGAGCCCCCCACGCCTACCCGGCCCCCCGCGCCCTCGGCGCCCCCCACGCCCTCTACGAACCAGGAGACCGACGTGACGACCGGAGCCACCGTCTGGCTCACGGGTCTGCCGAGCGCCGGCAAGACCACCATCGCCCACGAACTGGCCGGCCGGCTGCGCGAGCAGGGCCGCCGGGTCGAGCTGCTCGACGGCGACGAGATCCGCGAGTTCCTCTCCGCGGGCCTCGGCTTCAGCCGCGAGGACCGGCACACCAATGTGCAGCGCATCGGATTCGTCGCCGAACTGCTCGCCCGCAACGGCGTCACCGCGCTCGTCCCGGTCATCGCGCCGTACGCGGACAGCCGGGACGCGGTCCGTGAACGGCACGAGACGAACGGCACGTCGTACGTCGAGGTGCATGTGGCGACCCCGGTCGAGGTGTGCTCCGTACGTGACGTGAAGGGGCTGTACGCCCAGCAGGCCGCGGGTGAACTCACCGGGCTGACCGGCGTGGACGACCCGTACGAGGCCCCCGTCTCCCCCGATCTGCGCATCGAGTCGCAGCACCAGACCGTCCAGGAGTCCGCCGCGGCGGTGCACGCCCTGCTGAGCGAAAGGGGACTGGCATGACAACCGTGGCCACGGTCGCGACCGGCGACGAGGGCACCGGCGGTGCGGCCGGCCCGTACGCCCTCTCCCACCTCGACGCCCTCGAGTCGGAGGCGGTGCACATCTTCCGCGAGGTCGCGGGCGAGTTCGAGAACCCGGTGATCCTGTTCTCCGGCGGCAAGGACTCCATCCTGATGCTGCACCTGGCCCTGAAGGCCTTCGCCCCGGCGCCGGTCCCGTTCTCGCTGCTGCACGTCGACACCGGGCACAACTTCCCCGAGGTCCTCGACTACCGCGACCGCACGGTCGCCCGGCACGGGCTGCGGCTGCACGTCGCCTCGGTGCAGGACTACATCGACCGCGGTGTGCTGCGCGAGCGCCCCGACGGCACCCGCAACCCGCTGCAGACGGTGCCGCTCACCGAGAAGATCGCCGCCGAGAAGTTCGACGCCGTGTTCGGCGGCGGCCGGCGGGACGAGGAGAAGGCCCGCGCCAAGGAGCGGGTGTTCTCGCTGCGCGACGAGTTCTCCCAGTGGAACCCCCGCCGCCAGCGGCCCGAGCTGTGGAACCTCTACAACGGCAGGCACGCGCCCGGTGAGCACGTCCGGGTCTTCCCGCTGTCCAACTGGACCGAGCTGGACGTGTGGCAGTACATCGCCCGCGAGGACATCGAACTGCCGGAGATCTACTACGCCCACCACCGCGAGGTGTTCCGGCGGGGCGGCATGTGGCTGACCGCCGGCGAGTGGGGCGGCCCGAAGGACGGCGAGAGCGTCGAGAAGCGGCTCGTCCGCTACCGGACGGTGGGCGACATGTCCTGCACCGGCGCGGTCGACTCCGAGGCCGACACCATCGAGAAGGTCATCACCGAGATCGCCGCCTCGCGCCTCACCGAGCGCGGGGCCACCCGTGCCGACGACAAGCTCTCCGAGGCCGCGATGGAAGACCGCAAGCGCGAGGGGTACTTCTAGCCATGAGCACGATCACGAGCGAGGCTCTCTCGGAGACCACCCTGCTGCGGTTCGCCACCGCCGGTTCCGTCGACGACGGCAAGTCCACCCTGGTGGGCCGGCTGCTGCACGACTCCAAGTCGGTCCTCACCGACCAGCTGGAGGCCGTGGAGCGGGCGTCACTCAGCCGGGGCCAGGAGGCTCCCGACCTCGCCCTGCTCACCGACGGGCTGCGGGCCGAGCGGGAACAGGGCATCACCATCGACGTGGCGTACCGCTACTTCGCCACGCCGCGGCGCCGGTTCATCCTCGCCGACACGCCGGGCCATGTGCAGTACACCCGCAACATGGTCACCGGTGCCTCCACCGCGGAGCTGACCGTCGTCCTCGTCGACGCCCGCAACGGCGTGGTCGAGCAGACCCGGCGGCACGCGGCCATCGCCGCCCTGCTGCGCGTGCCCCATGTCGTGCTCGCCGTCAACAAGATGGACCTGGTGGACTACGAGGAGGCCGTGTTCGCGCGGATCGCCGAGGAGTTCACGGCGTACGCGACGGAGCTGGGCGTCCCGGAGGTCACCGCGGTCCCGATCTCGGCGCTCGTCGGCGACAACGTCGTGGAGCCGTCCGCGCACATGGACTGGTACGGCGGGCCGACGGTGCTGGAGCACCTGGAGACGGTGCCGGTCAGCCACGACCTGGCGCACTGCCACGCCCGGCTGCCGGTGCAGTACGTGATCCGGCCGCAGAGCGCCGAGCACCCCGACTACCGGGGGTACGCCGGTCAGATCGCCGCGGGCACGTTCCGTACGGGCGACGAGGTGACCGTGCTGCCGTCCGGCCGGACCACGACGATCACCGGGATCGACCTGCTGGGCACGCCCGTCGAGGCCGCCTGGACCCCGCAGTCGGTGACGCTGCTGCTGGCGGACGACATCGACATCTCCCGCGGCGACCTGCTCGTCCCGAGCAAGGACGCGCCGGCCATCACACAGGACGTCGAGGCCACCGTCTGCCACGTCGCCGACCAGCCGCTCACCGTCGGCCACCGGGTGCTGCTCAAGCACGGCACCCGGACGGTCAAGGCGATCGTGAAGGACATCCCGGCCCGGCTGACGCTGGACGACCTGTCGCTGCACCCGCACCCCGGCACGCTCGTCGCCAACGACATCGGCCGGGTGAAGATCCGTACCGCCGAGCCGCTGCCGGCCGACTCGTACGCGGACTCGCGGCGCACCGGTTCGTTCATCCTGATCGACCCGAACGACGGCACCACGCTCACCGCGGGCATGGCCGGCGAGTCCTTCGCCGCGCCGGACCCGGTCAAGGACGCGGCCGAGGACGACGGATGGGACTTCTGACCATGGAACTTCCTACGCCTGGACTGTCTGCGAGGGAACTGCCTGCCACGGGACTCCCGAGGACGACGACGGGAGTGCCGACGGTGCGTCCCCTCGACGTCTTCGCGACCTTCGCCGAGGAGGGCGGCCGGATCGGCGGCGGGCGTCTGGGGTGGGGGCCCCGAACGGAGTTCGGGGGAGGGCAGGGCGGGGTCGCGCGATGTGCGTGACGCTCCCGGCGCACCGGGGACGCGCGCACCGTTCGCGTGCCCTGGTCACGCGCCGCCACCGCCGAGCACCCGCCGATCCCCCGGCCACGACCAGCTGAGTACGTGACCGCCGGGCCCCCGAGAGGAACACCTTTCGTGCCTGCCACCCCCGCCGCACCGCGCCGCGCGTTCGCCGTGACGGCCGCGCTGGTCCTGCTCGCCCTGACCGGGTGCGGCTACGGCTCCCAGGCCAAGGAGAGCGCCGGCGCCGACATCGCCGCCGGGGCGCGGAAGACCGACGGTCTCGACGCGGTGAGGATCGGCCACTTCGGCAATCTGACCCACGGGACCGCGCTGGTGGGCAAGCAGAAGGGCTTCTTCCAGAAGGAGCTCGGCGCGACCGAGGCGCGGTACGCGGTGTTCAACGCGGGGCCGTCCGCGATCGAGGCGCTCAACTCCGGTTCCGTCGACCTCGCCTGGATCGGGCCGTCCCCGGCGGTGAACGGCTGGGCCAGGTCGCAGGGCAGGAACCTGCGGATCATCGGCGGTTCGGCGTCCGGCGGGGTGAAGCTGGTGGTGAACCCGGACCGGGTGAAGTCCCTGGAGGACGTCGAGGGCAAGCGGATCGCGACACCGCAGCTCGGCAACACACAGGACGTGGCGTTCCTCAACTGGGCGGCCGAGCAGGGCTGGACGGTCGACGCGCAGAGCGGCAAGGGCGACGTCACGGTCGTCCGCAGCGACAACAAGGTCACCCCGGACGCCTTCGCGGCCGGGTCGGTCGACGGCGCGTGGGTGCCGGAGCCCACCGCGTCGAAGCTGGTCGCCGAGGGCGGGAAGGTCCTGCTGGACGAGGCCTCCCTGTGGCCGGGGAAGCAGTTCGTCATCACGAACCTCGTCGTGCGCCAGGAGTTCCTGGAGAAGCACCCGAAGGCCGTCGAGGCGGTGCTCGAGGCGTCGGTCTCCACCAACCGGTGGATCAACGAACACCCGGGCGAGGCGAAGTCCGCCGCCAACGAGCAGCTGGCGGCGGACTCCGGCAAGGCACTGCCCGCCGACGTACTGGACCCGGCGTGGAAGTCGATCCGGTTCACCGACGACCCGCTGGCCGCCACCCTCGGCACCCAGGCGGAGCACGCCGTGAACGCGGGCCTGCTCGAGCGGCCCGACCTGCACGGCATCTACGACCTCGAGCCCCTCAACAAGGTCCTCGCGGCCGAGGGCGCACCCGCCGTCGACGACGCCGGCCTCGGCGCCGGCTGATCCCGGAACCCCGAAGAAACGTCCCAGGAGGTGACGACCATGGCCACGACCCTCGCCAAGGCCGCCGACGGCACCGAGACGGCCACCCATGCCGCCCGGATCGAGCATGTCTCGAAGTCGTTCGCGGGCCCGGCCGGGCAGCAGCTCGTCCTGGACGACATCACGCTCGATGTCGCGCCCGGCGAGTTCGTCACCCTGCTGGGTGCCTCGGGCTGCGGCAAGTCCACGCTGCTCAACCTGGTCGCGGGCCTCGACGCGCCCAGCGCCGGCGCGATCAGCACGGACGGCCGCCCGGCGCTGATGTTCCAGGAGCACGCGCTGTTCCCGTGGCTGACGGCGGGCAAGAACATCGAACTCGCCCTGAAGCTGCGGGGCGTGCCGAAGGCCGAGCGGCGCGGCCGGGCCGAGGAGCTGCTGGAGCTGGTCCGGCTGGGAGGCGCCCACGACAAACGGGTGCACGAGCTGTCCGGCGGTATGCGCCAGCGCGTCGCGCTGGCCCGCGCGCTCGCGCAGGAGAGCAAGCTGCTGCTGATGGACGAGCCGTTCGCGGCGCTGGACGCCATCACCCGGGACGTGCTGCACCACGAACTGACCCGGATCTGGCGCACTGCGAACACCAGCGGCTCCGCCGCGGACCGGCTGTCCGTCCTGTTCGTCACGCACAACGTGCGCGAGGCCGTCCGGCTCGCGCAGCGGGTGGTGCTGCTGTCGTCGAGGCCGGGCCGGATCGCCCGCGAGTGGACGGTGGACATCGAGCACCCGCGCCGGATCGAGGACACCGCGGTCGCGGAACTGTCCGTCGAGATCACCGAAGAACTCCGTGGGGAGATCCGCCGACATGGCCAGCACTGACACGACCGCGAAGGACGCGAACGACCTCGCCGGTCTCGAGGCGGGGCTCGACGCGCTGGAGACGAGGCAGCAGGCCCGCAGGCCGTGGCGCCAGACCTTCGTCCAGAAGATCCTGCCGCCCGTCCTCGCCGTCGCCCTGGTGGTGGCCGTGTGGCAGGCGCTGGTCTCCTTCAAGATCGTCGATGATCCGTCCAAGCTGCCCTCGCCGGGCGCCGTGTGGAGCGTCGTGCAGGACGCGTGGCTCAAGGGCGAGCTGCTCGGCTACATCTGGACCAGTGTCTCGCGCGGTCTGCTCGGCTTCTTCTTCGCGCTGCTGATCGGTACGCCGCTGGGGCTGCTGGTGGCGCGGGTGAAGTTCGTGCGCGCGGCACTCGGCCCGATCCTGTCCGGGCTGCAGTCCCTGCCGTCGGTGGCGTGGGTGCCGCCGGCCGTGATCTGGCTGGGCCTGAACAACCAGATGATGTACGCGGTGATCCTGCTCGGCGCGGTCCCCTCGATCGCCAACGGCCTGGTCTCCGGCGTCGATCAGGTGCCGCCGTTGTTCCTGCGGGCCGGCCGTACGCTGGGCGCGACGGGGCTGAAGGGCACCTGGCACATCGTGTTGCCGGCCGCGCTGCCCGGCTATGTGGCGGGGCTGAAGCAGGGCTGGGCGTTCTCCTGGCGCTCGCTGATGGCCGCGGAGATCATCGCGTCGTTCCCGGATCTCGGCATCGGTCTCGGGCAGCTGCTGGAGAACGGGCGCAACGCGAGCGACATGGCCATGGTGTTCGAGGCGATTCTGCTGATCCTGACCGTCGGTATCGCCATCGACCTGCTGATCTTCAGTCCGCTGGAGCGGTGGGTACTGCGCAGCCGCGGCCTGCTGGTGAAGGACTGATCCGATATGCGCCGTCCGGTCCTTCTCGTCATCGCCCACGGCAGCCGCGACCCGCGGCACGCGGCGACCGTGCACGCCCTGGTGCGGCGGGTACGGTCGCTGCGGCCGGAGCTGCGCGTGGAGACCGGCTTCCTCGACTTCGACGTCCCCTCCGTACCGGGGGTGCTGGACTCCCTCGCGGCCGAGGGCGTGCGTGACGTGGTGGCCCTCCCGCTGCTGCTGACCCGCGCCTTCCACGCCAAGGCGGACATCCCGGCGGTCCTGGCGGACGCGGATCCGCGGCTGCGCATCCGTCAGGCGGACGTCCTGGGCCCGTCCCCCCTGCTCCTCACCGCGCTGGAGCGCCGGCTGTACGAGGCGGGCCTGGCCCCCGCCGACAAGTCCTCGACCGGGGTCGTCCTGGCCTCGGCGGGGTCCACCGACCCGGAGGCGATCGCAGTGATCGCAGCAATCGCGCGGGAGTGGCGGCACACCGGTTGGTGCGCCGTGCGGCCTGCGTTCGCCTCCGCATCCCTGCCCCGCACCGAGGACGCGGTGCGCGAACTGCTCGCCCTCGGCTGCGAGCGCGTCGCCGTGGCCCCGTACGTGCTGGCCCCGGGGTTCCTCCCGGACCGCATCGCACGGGGCGCGGGGGAGGCGGACGTCCTGGCGGACGTCCTCGGCCCGGCGCCGGAGGTGGCGCGGGTGCTGCTGGAGCGGTACGACGCGGCGCGGGTGCCGGCGTTGTCGGCGGTGGGGGCCTGAGACCGCCGGGGTGGCGGGGGCGGTTCAGCCGCCGGTCGCCGCGTCCGAGTGGAACAGCGTCCCCTGGTGGAAGTAGAGCAGCCAGACCCGGCCGGTGCGGCGCCACAGGGAGCTGCGATGGGCACGCCGGCTGCGGTGGTCCGTGTCGTAGGTGAGATGGACGGTGTCGGGCGCGAGCTGCGCGGCCTTCATCCGGGAGACGGTGCCGGCGGGGTCCCCCGCATCGTGTTCGCCGGCGAGCAGGGCGATGATCGCGTCGCGGTCCCAGACCCGTCCGGACGCGCCGACCTCCACGAACTCCGGATGCAGCAGCTCCCCGACGCGTCGGGGCGAGCGGCGCACCTCGGGGTCCAGCAGTTTCAGCTCGGCCTCGATGACGGCGTCGGCGACGGTGTACGAGTCAGTCACGGGTGAGCTCCACGAGCTTGACGACGGTGTTCCAGTTGCGGGTGGTGGCGATGACGCCCCGGGTGGTCCGGGGTCTGGCCAGACGCTCGGCGAGCTTGGAGCGGCCCAGACCGTCCGGGGCGTAAAAATACAGGGCGCGGTCGCCGAGGCGGAACTCCTCGGGCAGATGGGCGGCCCGGTCGATGTCCGCGAAGCGGTCGGCGCCGACGGCGGCGGAGAAGTAGGTGACGTGGAGCTGCTTGGGCGTCAACTCGGCGGCCGGGAACGGGCAGTCGTCGACGATCGCCCGCAGATAGGCGTGGTCGCGCACGATCACGCCGACGGCGAAGCCGAAGTGACGCTCGATGGCGTCGGCGAGTTCGGCGGCCAGTGCGTCCTCGGCTCTCTCCCCGGCCGTGTCCGCGCCCTCCCCCGGTGTGCCCTCCCCCCGTGTGCCCGCGCCCGCGTCCTTGCTACCCGGGCTGTCGCTCCCGGTGGTGAACACGGCCTGGCCGCTCTGGAGATGGGTGCGCACGGCGTCGTGGCCGAGGCCCTCCATCAGGGTGCGGAGTTCGGCCATGGGGACCTTTCTGCCGCCTCCCACGTTGATGCCGCGCAACAGTGCCGCGTATGTCGTCGCCATCCGCACACGATAGGACGGCCGCCGTGCCCCGTGGGCGTGGGCACGACGGCCGTGTCCGCGCGGAGTGCGGAAACAGGAGCCCCCTGACGGCCGCCCCGCACCCTGATCACGCACTCGGGGGGGAACCCCCGGTAGATGTAGGGGCCCCCTCCTCCCCAGTGGGGAGGGGACGAAGTCCGAGGGGATGAGTTCCGCGCCCGGAGCTTCACCGGTCAGCACGACGAGACGGTCTTGTCCGGCCCATACCTTCGAACGTGGAAGGCAGCGGCACAGGTCGCTGTCGTGCGCGAGGGGGCGAGCCCGTCATGGGGAACGGAGATTCGCGGGTCAGGGGCTTCGCCGCCCGTGCCGGCGGCTGGAGCACCCGGCACCGATGGGCGGCCGTCGGTATCTGGGTGCTGTTCGTGGTGCTGGCGATGGGGCTGGGTTCGGCGGCCGGCCGGGTCGACGTCGGCAACAGCGACCAGCTCAAGGGGGAGACGCAGACCGCCGCCCGGATCGTCGAGGAGGCCGGGATCGAGGAGCCGGCCGGTGAGACCGTACTGGTGCAGGCCAAGGACGACGGCCTGACGGCCACGGACGACGAGTTCCGCGCCGCGGTCACCGCGGTCGTCGCGGCCGTCGAGAAGACCGGCCGGGTCACGGACGTGACCACGCCGTACGAGAGCGACACGATCTCGAAGGACGGGCGCAGCGCGCTGGTCCAGTTCGACATGCGCGGCGACTCCGACACCGCCGGCGAGCGGGTCGAGCCGGTGCTGAAGGCCGTGGAGGAGGTCCAGAAGGACCACGACACGCTGCGGATCGAGGAGATCGGCGGCGCCAGCATGATGAAGACGTTCAACGACGCGTTCGGCGACGACTTCAAGAAGGCCGAGTACTCGGCGGTCCCGGTGGCCCTCGGCATCCTGCTGATCGCCTTCGGCGCGCTGGTGGCGGCGCTGCTGCCGGTGGCGCTGGCGATCACCGCGATCGTGGCGACAATGGGTCTGATGGGCCTGGTCAGCCATCTGCAGCCGATGAGCGAGACCGCCAACTCCGTGATGCTGCTGGTGGGCCTGGCCGTGGGCGTCGACTACTGCCTGTTCTACCTGCGCCGCGAGCGCGAGGAGCGGGCCGCCGGCCACGACGCGCAGACGGCGCTGCGGATCGCCGCCGCGACCAGTGGCCGGGCGATCGTCGTCTCCGGCGTGACGGTCTGTGTGGCCATGGCGGGCATGCTGTTCACCGGGATCGCCGAGTTCGAGGCGATGGGCCTGGCCTCGCTGATGGTCGTGGCGGTCGCCATGGTGGGCTCCGTGACCGTGTTGCCCGCGCTGCTGTCGCTGCTGGGCGAGCGGGTCGAGAAGGGCCGGCTGCCGTTCCTGCGCCGGCGCGCCTCGGGCAGCGGCGACCACAGCCGGATCTGGACGGCCGTACTGCGCCGCGTCCTCGCCAAGCCGCTGCTCGCCGCCGTGGTGGCGACCGGCGCGCTGCTGGCGGTGGCCGCTCCCGCGGTCGGCATGAAGACCCAGAACCTCACGCTGGACCAGGAGTTCGGGGACTCGCTGCCCATCGTGGAGACGTACAACCGGGTCAACGAGGCGTTCCCGGGCGGCGCGGAGCCGGCCGAGGTGGTCGTCAGGGCGGACGACATCACCTCCCCTCAGGTGCGGGCCGCGCTGGCCGACTTCAGTGAGCAGGCGGTGAGTTCGGGCGCCTCGCGCGGCCCGGTCGAGACGAGGGTGCACGAGGGGCAGAACGTCGCCTTCGTGTACGTGCCGCTGGTGGGCGGCTCCGACCAGGACAGGGCGGCGAAGAGCCTGCACACGCTGCGCGACGAGGTACGGCCCGCCACGCTGGGCACGGTGGACGGCCTCGAGGCGCCGGTCACCGGGCAGGTCGCGGGCTCCGAGGACTTCAACGACCAACTGGTCGGCTCGGTGGTCCCGGTCTTCGTCTTCGTGGTGGTCTTCGCCTTCCTGCTGATGCTGCTGTCGTTCCGCTCGCTGACGATCGCGATCACCTCGATCGTGCTCAACCTGCTGTCGGTGGGCGCGGCCTACGGGATCCTGGTCGCCGTCTTCCAGCACGGCTGGGGCGCGTCCCTGGTGGGCGCCGAGGGGGTCGGCGCGATCATCACCTGGCTGCCGCTGTTCCTCTTCGTCATCCTGTTCGGCCTGTCGATGGACTACCACGTGTTCGTGGTCTCCCGGATCCGCGAGGCCCGCCTGCGGGGCCGTACGACGCGGGACGCGATCCAGCACGGTGTGGTCACCACGGCCGGTGTCATCACCAGCGCCGCGGTCATCATGGTCGCCGTGTTCGGGATCTTCGGAACGCTGTCCATGCAGTCCATGAAGCAGATGGGGGTGGGCCTGGCGGCGGCGGTGCTCATCGACGCGACGATCATCCGGGGCGTGCTGCTCCCGTCGGTGATGGCGCTGCTCGGCGAGCGCAACTGGTACCTGCCGAAGTGGCTGCACCGGATGCCCGACCTGACGCACGACGAGTCGCCGGCGGGGGCGGGCGCGCCGGTGGCGAAGGGGGGCATGGACCAGGGCTCGGGCCGGGGCACGGGCCACGGCGCGGACGAGGGCGAGCGGGTGCCGGTCTGATCCCGCGGCCGCGATGAGAGCGTGAGCGCGATGAGAGCGGGGGAAGGGGCACGGCATTCCGGCCGTGCCCCTTCCCCCGTTCTCGCTAGCTCCGCTGCGGCAGCTCCGCCTCGATGAGGTCGGCCGCCCTGCGGGTGCCGCCCTCCTGGGCCATTCCGGCCTGGATCTCCTCCAGCTGGCGGGCGACCTCCGGGTCGCCGGTGAGGTCGAGGGCGGCCGTGCGAAGAGTCTCGGCGGTGGCCTCCTCGGTCGGGAGGTGCCGGGCGACGCCGAGGGCCTGGAGCATGTCCGCGTTGCCGAACTGGTCCACGGCCTGCGGTACGGCGATCATCGGTGTGGCCGTGGCCAGCCCTTCCTGGCTGCCGCCGGCGCCCGCGTGGGTGACGAACAGGTCGGCCTGCTTCAGGACCGCGAGCTGAGGCATCCAGGACCGCACCTCGACGTTCGCCGGTACGGCGCCCAGCTCGGCAGGGTCGACGTGCTTGCCGATCTGGAGCACCAGGTGCCACCCGGGCAGGTCGCCGAACGCCTTGACGCACTCCCGGTAGAAGCCGGGCTGCTTGGTGAACGACGATCCGAGCGACACCAGGACGACCTTCCGCGCACCGGCCGGACGCTGCCACTCCCCCTCCGCGCCGCGGTCGCCCTGGCAGGCGCCGACGAACGTGTACGCGCTCTCGTCGACCCGGTCCGCGTTCGGCTGGAGCGCCTTGGGGATCAGGACGAGGGACCGGGCGGGGCGGCCGACGAACGGGTCGGGGTGTTCGGTGATCCCGTTCTCCTCCAGCCAGGCCTGGAAGCGGGCGTAGTAGGCCCGGCCGCGCTCGGTCCTGAGCGGCTCCTCCCACATCGGCTCGCCGACCTCCTCCTCGTACCCCTCCCAGGCGACGAGGTTCGGCGAGAGGGAGACCACGGGCACGCCCCAGCGGTGGCCGAGCACGCGCGCCGGGTACGAGGTGATGTCGTGCAGCACCAGGTCGGGGGTGTCCCCCTCGTATGCCTTCGTCAGCTGCGGGAGGGCCTGGATGGCGTCGTCGAGGAACGGTTCGACGTTGTCCAGCAGGGTGGTGCCCCAGGCCTCCGGGTCGTCGTCGGGCCCGGGGAGGGTGGAGTTCCAGAGCTTCACCTCGGCGCCGGTCCCGGCGACCTTGCCCGCGAGGACCGGGGGGATCGCGTACGTCACCCGGTGGCCGCGCGCCACGAGCTCGCGGATCACTTCGAGGCTCGGGTTCACGTGGCCGTGGGCGGCGATGGAGAACATGGCGATGTGAGCGGGACTGGTCATGCCCCGAACCTTAGGCGAGACGATACGTCTCGTGCAATCGATATGAGAGGTACGACGGCTCCCGCGGCAGTCCCCCGCCCGCAGGCCGCCACCGGCGGGCACCGCGCACATCGCCGACCTGTGCGAATGGGACACTGACCGACGGCACACATGAGCACAGGCACAGCCATGGAGGCGGGCGGATGGACGAGGCACGGGCGCGGGGCGTCCTGGCGGCGGCGGACGTGCTGCCGGGACGCGCGGCCGGGGGCGCGCGACTGCTCGCCCTGGGCGAGAACGCGGTATTCGCCGCCGGCGACCTGGTCGTCAAGGTCGGCCGCGACAGCGGCCTGCTGGAGCGCGCCCGCCGGGAGCTGGCGATCGCGCTGTGGCTCGCGGAGGAGGGCGTGCCGGCGGTGCGGGCCGCTGAATCGCGGGCCCTGCTCGTCGACGGCCACCCGGTGACGGTCTGGCACCGGCTGCCCGAACCGGTGCGGCCCGCCGAACCCCGCGACCTGGCCGCACTGCTGCGGGTGGTCCACGCCCTTCCCGCTCCCGCCTTCGGGCTGCCGCCCCGCGAGCTGCTGGGCGGCGTGGAGCGCTGGCTGCGGCTCGCGGGCGAGGTGATCACCCCGAAGGACGCGGCGTATCTGCGTGAGCGGCGGGACGGTTTCGCGGCGGCCGCCGCGGCCCTGACGCCCCACCTGCCGCCGGGCCCGATCCACGGGGACGCGCTGCCCCGGAACGTGCACGTCGGGCCGGACGGGCCGGTCCTGGTCGACCTGGAGACCTTCTCCGCGGATCTGCGCGAGCACGACCTGGTGGTCATGGCCCTCTCCCACGACCGTTACGGGCTGCCGGCGCAGGCGTACACGTCCTTCACCGAGACCTACGGCTGGGACGTGCGCGAGTGGGAGGGCTGCGCGGTGCTGCGCGGCGCCCGGGAGACGGCCAGCTGCGCCTGGGTCGCCCAGCACGCCCCGAGCAATCCGAAGGCCCTGGCCGAGTTCGAGCGCCGCGTGGCCTCCCTGCGCGAGGGCGACCCGACGGTCCGCTGGTACCCCTTCTGATCCGGTTCGGCACACGGAATCCGGCCGGCGGGCGCCCGTCCGCGGCAACCGCGCGGCAAAGGAAGCCGCCGGCGGAGACGGCTCCGCGCTCTCCCTAAGGCACTTGCCCGGGTGCGGTCCCGGTCAGCGGCGCAGCCGCCCGGCCGCCGGGCTCCCGCTCACGGCGGGCCTCGGCCGGCCCGGATCGCCGGCTCCGCGGGATGACCGGCCAAGCCGGCTCGACGACCGCCGTCGGGTTCGTGGTCCGCCGCAGGTACGCCTGCAGGGAGGCGGACTGCTCGGCCGCCGCGCGCACCTGGAGCTCATGCAGGTCCGTCAAGGACATCGTCCCGACGCGCTGGTACTTCTCGCCCATGCGTCGCACCACACGGGCGGCGGCCACCGCGTCCGCCCTCGCGTCGTGTGCGTCGTCGAGCGACACGCCGTAGTGCGCGCACAACGCGTGCAGGGCACGCTTTCCCTTCCGGTACTTGTCGACGTGCTTGTCGAGCACCAGGGGATCAATGACCGGCGAGGGCACGCCCCCCAGTCGCTCAGTGATCGACTCCAGCCCGTACCGCCGGCACTCACGGTCCAGCAAGGACAGGTCGTAGCGCGCGTTCATCACGACCAGGGGCGTCCCTGAGCGCAGGACCTCGGCGACGGCCCGGGTGATGTCCTCGACCGCGGACGAGGGCGGGACTCCGTGCTCGCGGGCATGGTCCGTCGAGATGCCGTGGATCGCCGAAGCCTGCTCGGGTATCGCCACCCCGGGATCGAGCAGCCAGGTCCGCTCCGCCGAGACGTCCCCGTCCGGCTCCAGCCTCACGACCGCCGCGGTGACGATGCGATCGGTCTCGATGTCCGTGCCCGTGGTCTCCAGGTCGAAGGCCACCAAGGGTCCAGTGATCCAGCTCATCACACGGCCCCCGTGACGATGCGTGCCTCGCGCGGGTCGGTGCCCGTCGTCTCCGGGCCGAAGCCGATCAGCGGCTCCCGGTGCCATCCCATGGGTGGCCCCCCTTCTGTGTGGTGCGTTCCCCCAGTTGTTCCTACCTTCGCATGCACCACTGACAACCCGAGGGTCACGTTCCGTTTGCGGTCGCGGACACTTCACGACACCGGGCGCGAATCCACCCACATCTGTTCGAACTCCTCGCGGTACGTGGGGAACAGTCCGCCTTCTTCGACCTCACCCGGTTTGACCACCTTGCTGCCGTTGCGCAGCACCAGCACCGGTACCTCCATCCCCCGGGCCCGGCGCAGATGGTTCTGCACCACGCCGACGCCGTCGGCGCCGTCCCCGTCGACGAGGTACGCCGTGCAGCGGGGCGTCTCGTCGTACACGTGGATCTCGAAGGCACCCGGGTCGCGCAGCCGGGACCGCACCCGGCGCATGTGGAGGATGTTCATCTCGACCGCGCGGCCCAGCTCCCCGCGTTTGAGACCGAGTTCGCGCTCGCGACGCTTGACCGCGCTGGAGGCCGGGTTCAGGAACAGCAGCCGCACCCGGCAGCCGGCCTCGGCGAGCCGCACCAGGCGGCGCCCGGAGAAGTTCTGCACCAGCAGGTTGAGGCCTATGCCGATGGCGTCCAGGCGGCGGGCACCGCCGAAGATGTCCTCGGCCGGGAACTGGCGCAGCAGTCGCACCCGGTCGGGGTGGACGGCGACCACGTCCGCGTACCGGTCGCCGACCAGGTCCTCCACCGCGTCGACGGGCAGCCGGCGGGCGGACGGCACGTCCCCGTCCGCGCCGAGCATCTCCAGCAGCCGCGCGGAGGCCCGCTCGGCCTGGTTCAGTACCGCCTCGGACAGCGCCCGGTTGCGGGAGACGACATTGCGGGTCACCTCGAGCTCGTCCAGGGCGAGTTCGACGTCCCGGCGGTCGTCGAAGTACGGCTCGAAACAGGGCCAGTGCTGGACCATCAGCTCGCGCAGCTGCGGAAGCGTGAGGAAGGAGAGGACGTTGTCGTCGGCCGGGTCGAGCAGGTAGCCCTTGCGGCGGCTGACCTCGCGCACCGCGACCGCGCGCTGCACCCACTCCTGCCCTGCGGGTCCGGCGGCGGCGACCACCCAGTCGTCGCCGTGGACGGGCTCGTAGACGGGCCGCAGCACGGCGGCCACGACCGAGCGCAGTCGCTGCTCGACGAGGTTCAGCCATATGTAGGCGCGGCCGGCCCGCTGGGCACGGGTCCGCACCTCGCGCCAGGCGTCGACGCCCCAGTCCAGGTCCGGCCCGATCGAGCCCGCGTCCATCGGCCGCGCCAGGGACACCGCACCGGGCGGGACGTCCGTGGAGTTCCCCTCGTGACCCTGGTCACCAGGGGGCAGCTCCAGCCCTCCCGAGCCCACCCGCGCACCGCCTTCCACTCCCCCGAGCACTCCCAGCCCCAACGATCAAGGAGAGTACTCCGCTTGCGGTGCGCGGTGCAGCCTGATGACGGTGTCGTTTCTCAACTTCCGCCTTCCACACCACTGTTCTGGTATGCCTGTCCGCCGGAAGTGGATGAAGTCACAGGACACGCACAGATGTTGCGTCTCCGACACACTCGCGGAGAACCGGAAGCACACTCGAGGAGGACGCGTCGGCGGCGGCGCGGCGACGGCACGGCCACTGACCCGAAAACCGGTACGACAAGAGCACCGCAACAGGACGACACGCCAACGCTCCGGGCCAAGGCGCACCCACCGGAGCCGTACACCTGAAAGAGTCGTGTCCATGCAGGTCTGGCCTGGCGAGGCGTATCCCCTCGGTGCCACGTACGACGGCGCCGGCACGAATTTCGCGGTCTTCACCGAGGCCGCGGACCGAGTGGAGCTGTGTCTGTTGCACGACGACGGCTCCGAGACGGCGGTCGAACTGCGCGAGAGCGACGCGTTCGTACGGCACGCGTACCTGCCCGGCGTCATGCCGGGACAGCGGTACGGCTTCCGTGTCCACGGGCCGTACGCCCCCGAACGGGGGCTGCGCTGCAATTCGGCGAAGCTGCTGCTCGACCCGTACGCGCGTGCGATCAGCGGGTCGGTCCGGTGGGGCGAGGAGGTGTACGGCTACCACTTCGACGCGCCCGACCGGCGCAACGACCTGGACTCCGCCCCGCACACGATGACGTCGGTCGTGGTCAACCCGTACTTCGACTGGGGCGACGACCGGCTGCCCCGGACGGAGTACCACCACACCGTGATCTACGAGGCGCACGTCAAGGGCCTCACCATGCGCCATCCGGGGCTGCCCGAGGAGCTGCGCGGCACCTACGCGGGCCTCGCGCACCCGGCGGTGATCGAGCACCTGACCGAACTCGGCGTGACGGCACTGGAGCTGATGCCGGTTCACCAGTTCGTCAACGACCACCGTCTGGTGGACATGGGTCTGAACAACTACTGGGGCTACAACACCCTCGGATTCTTCGCCCCGCACAACGCCTACGCGTCCTGGGGCGACCGCGGTCAGCAGGTGCTGGAGTTCAAGTCGGCGGTGAAGGCGCTGCACGAGGCCGGGATCGAGGTCATCCTCGACGTCGTCTACAACCACACCGCCGAGGGCAACCACCTGGGTCCGACGTTGTCCTTCAAGGGCATCGACAACCCCTCGTACTACCGGCTGAGCGACGACCCCCGCTACTACATGGACACGACGGGCACCGGGAACTCCCTGCTCATGCGGTCCCCGCACGTCCTCCAAATGATCATGGACTCGCTGCGGTACTGGGTCACCGAGATGCACGTCGACGGGTTCCGCTTCGACCTCGCGGCGACCCTGGCGCGGCAGTTCCACGAGGTGGACCGGCTGTCCTCGTTCTTCGACCTGGTGCAGCAGGACCCGGTGGTCTCCCAGGTGAAGCTGATCGCCGAGCCGTGGGACGTGGGCGAGGGCGGCTACCAGGTGGGCAACTTCCCGCCGCTGTGGACCGAGTGGAACGGCAAGTACCGGGACACCGTGCGGGACCTGTGGCGGGGCGAGCCGCGCGCGCTCGCCGAGTTCGCCTCCCGGCTGACCGGCTCGTCCGACCTGTACCAGGACGACGGGCGGCGCCCGCTGGCCTCGATCAACTTCGTGACCTGCCACGACGGCTTCACCCTGCACGACCTGGTCTCGTACGACGACAAGCACAACACCGCCAACGGCGAGGACAACCGGGACGGCGAGAGCCACAACCGCTCCTGGAACAGCGGTGTCGAGGGCGACACCGACGACCCGGACGTGCTGCGGCTGCGGGCCCGTCAGATGCGGAACTTCATCGCGACGCTGATGCTCTCCCAGGGCGTGCCGATGATCAGTCACGGCGACGAGGTCGCCCGCACCCAGGGCGGCAACAACAACGCCTACTGCCAGGACAACGAGCTGTCCTGGCTCGACTGGCCCTCGGAGCGGGAGGGCCGGCGGCACCGGGACGAGCGGGAGAAGCACGACAGCGACACCGGCGGGGACGGCGGCGCGGACCGCGGGGACGGCGGCGCGGACCGCGGGGACGGCGGCGCGGACCGCGGGGACGGCGGCGCGGACCGCGGGTACGACGGCGCGGACCGCGGGGACGGCGGCGCGGACCGCGGGTACGACGGCGCGGACCGCGGGTACGACGCCCGCCTGCGGATGCTGGACTTCACGCGCGCGATGGTGTGGCTGCGCAAGAACCACCCGGTCTTCCGCAGGCGCCGCTTCTTCCACGGACGGCCGGTCGAGGGCACCCACGACGACCTGTCCGACATCGCCTGGTTCACCCCCGAGGGGACGGAGATGACCCAGTGGGACTGGGACCAGGCGCGCGCCTCGGCGCTGACGGTGTTCCTCAACGGCAACACGATCTCGGAGCCCGGCCGGCGCGGGGAGCGGATCACGGACGACTCGTTCCTGCTGATGTTCAACGCCTCCCCCGGCCCGCTGGAGTTCGTGGTGCCCGTCGACCACGGCCGGCAGTGGCAGGTGGTCGTCGACACCGCCCGCGAGGACGGGGTCCCACCGGGCACCGGCCCGAAGGTGCGGGCCGGTGCCCGGCTGTCCCTGACCGACCGGAGCCTGACGGTGCTCCAGCGGCCGGCGTGACGGACAGCGGCCTGGAGCGGGCGTGGAGGAGTGGCGCGGACGGTGGCACGGCAGCGGAGGGACTGTTGACAGGAAAAGCGGCAGGGCGGGTACTTAGGTCTGCATGACCCCTGAGCGACCTGAGCCCGCAGTGCCCACCGCCACGTACCGGCTGCAGTTGCAGCCCGACTTCCCGTTCGCCGCCGCGGCGGCCGCCGTGCCGTACCTGGCCTCGCTCGGAGTGTCCCATCTGCACCTGTCGCCGGTCCTGGAGGCAGTGCCGGGCTCGCGGCACGGCTACGACGTGGTGGACCACGCGCGCGTGCGCGGGGAACTGGGCGGCGAGCAGGCGCTGCGGGACCTGTCGCGCACCGCGCGGGAGCACGGTCTCGGCCTGGTCGTGGACATCGTCCCGAACCACATGGCGATGTCCCCGCGCCACAACCGGGTCCTGTGGGAGGTGCTGCGCGAGGGGCCCTCGTCGCGCCACGCGCGGTGGTTCGACATCGACTGGGAGGCGCAGGGCGGCCAGGTGCTGCTGCCGGTGCTGGGCGGACCGCTCGGCGCGGAGCTCGACCGGCTGAAGGTGGACGACGATGTGCTGCGCTACCACGACCACGCGTTCCCGCTGCGTGAGGGCACCGCCCACCTGCCGCTGCCGCAGCTCCTGGACGCCCAGTGGTACCGCCCCGTGTGGTGGCGGCTGGCCCGCACCGAGATCAACTACCGCCGGTTCTTCAGCATCTCCGAGCTGATCGGCGTGCGCGTGGAGGACCCCGAGGTGTTCGAGGCCACCCACGCCAAGGTCCTCCAGCTGCTGCGCGAGGGGGTCGTCGACGGGCTGCGGGTCGATCACCCGGACGGGCTCGCCGACCCGGACGAGTATCTGCGGCGGCTGCACGAGTCGAGCGACGGCCGCTGGACCGTGGTGGAGAAGATCCTCGCCGACGGCGAGGATCTTCCCGCCTCCTGGCCGGTCGCGGGCACCACCGGTTACGACGCCCTGCGGCACGTGGACGGCCTGTTCACGGACCCGGCGGGGGCCGGGGAACTGCTCGGCCAGTACCGGCGGTTCGCGGCGCCGCAGCCGGACCGGGGCGGCGAGTGGGAGGCGACGGTGCGGCGGGCCGCGTACAAGGTGCTCACGCACGAGCTGTCGACCGAGGTGGACCGGCTGACCCGGGTCGCCCACCGCGTGTGCGCGGCCTCGCCCGAACCCGCGCTGCGCGACCGTGCGCCCTGGGCCCTGCGCACCGCGCTCGAGGAACTGCTGGTCCGGCTCGAGGTGTACCGCCCCTATGCCTCCGTGGACCCGGCCGGCGTGGTCACCGAGGAGGCCGCGGCCGGCGCCCGGCGCGCCTTCGCCGTCCCCGAGGAGGCCGGGGTCGTCGATGTCGTACGGAATCTGGTGCTCGGGCGGTACGGCGACGGGCCGGGGCAGGTGGAGTTCCGTACGCGGTTCGCGCAGACCGCGTCGGCGCTGCGGGCCAAGTCCGTGGAGGACACGGCGTTCTACCGCTACGTGCCGCTGCTGTCGGCGACGGAGGTGGGCCAGAACCCCGGCTCTCCCGCGCTGTCCCCGGAGCGGTTCCACGCGTACTGCGCGCGCGTGCAGCGCGACTGGCCGGCGGCCGGGACCGTCGTCTCCACGCACGACACCAAGCGCAGCGCCGATGTGCGGGCCGCACTCCATGTGCTCACCGAGTGCGCCGGACGGTGGGCGGACGTCCTGACCGAGGTGACCCACGTCGGCGAGGGCGTACCGGACCCGCAACTGGCGTGGGCGGCCTGGCAGACGGTGTTCGGACTGGGCCCGGCGGACCCGGAGCGGGTGACGGGTGCGCTGCTCAAGCATGTGCGTGAGGCGGGCCTGCACACGAGCTGGACGGAGCGGGAACCGGCGTACGAGGAGGCGGTGGCCCGGTTCGTGACGGCGGGGCCGTGCGGGGCCACGGGCGAACGGGTCGCGCGGTTCCGGACCTCACTGGAGCCATACGTCCGCGCGAACGTGCTGGGCACCGCCCTGGTCCATCTGACGATGCCGGGCGTGCCCGACGTCTACCAGGGCACCGAGTCCGAGTACCGGGCCCTGGTGGACCCGGACAACCGGCGCACGGTGGACTTCCCGGCCGGGGGGACGGGCGACGAGGACGGCGCGGACGATGCCGACGACGGCAGCGGCAGCGGCAGCGGCAGCGGCAGCGGCAGCGGCAGCGGCAAGGCGGCGGTGACACGGGCCGCGTTGCGGTTGCGGGGGCGGCGGCCGGAAGTGTTCGGTGACACGGCGTCCTACGAGCCGCTGGCCGCCGAGGGGCCCGGGGCGGCGCACTGTGTGGCGTTCGTGCGGTCCGGTGCGGTGCTGACCGCCGTGACCCGGCTGTCGCTGCGGCTGGCGGAGGCAGGTGGCTGGCAAGAGACCCGGCTGGCGCTGCCACCGGGCCGGTGGGCCGACGTGCTGGAGCCCGGACGGGAGTTCACCGGGCACGCGCGCCTGGCGGAGCTGTTCGAGCGGTCACCGGTGGCGCTGCTGGAGCGGGTCGGCGCACCACGACCCGCGGACTCCGGGCGGGAGCGCTCAGTCCGCCCGCACCCGTAGCGGCGGGGCGACGGGGGCCTGCGGGCCCTGCCACGCCGTCCGCAGGAGGTCGACGAAGACCTCGGCGGCGCCGGTGGGTGGCACCCGCGCGAAGACGGTCAGCGTGCGCTTCCAGGGCGGGTCGGCCGAGAGGACCACGCAGTCCTCCCCGACGGCGCCGCGCACGACGTACGAGGGCGCGACGCAGACACCGACCCCGGCGACCGCCATCCGCACGGCGGTCGACGTGTGTTCGGTGAAGACCGCGGTACGCGGCGCGAACCCGGCCCGTCCGCACGCCCAGTCGAGGAAGCGCTCACCGTGCACCACGGGCTCCATCGCACAGCGCACCCAGGAGCGGTCGGCGAGTTCGTGCAGGGACACCGTCGTACGGCCCGCGAAACGGTCGTCGAAGGGAACGACGAGGACGATTTCCTCCTCGCCGACCGGCACGACCGGACCCGCCCAAGTGGTGGGCGCCGGGCCGAGGGCGAGGTCGGCGGTGCCGCGCTGGACCTCCTCCTCCAGGGCCTCGGCGGAGGCGTATTCGCGCAGGTGCAGCAGGACGCCGGGGTGGGCGGCGTACCAGCGGGCGAAGACGTCCGGCAGGACGCCGACCGCGACGGAGTGGACAGCGGCGATGTGCAGTTCGCCACCCTCGGCGCCGGCGGTGGCACGCGCCGCGCGGCGGGCCTGGGCGGCGCTGCGGACAGCGACCTCGGCGTGCGGCAGGAAGGCGCGGCCCATCGCGGTGAGCCGCACACCGCGCGGCATACGTTCCAGGAGGGGGCCGCCTGTCGACCGCTCAAGTGCCTTGATCTGGTGGGACAGTGCCGGCTGAGAGACGTGCAGCGCCTCCGCCGCGCGGGTGAACGACGCCTCCTCGACGACCGTCAGGAAGTACTCCATCTGCCGCAGGCTCATCCCGCCACCGTTCCCCCCTCTGCCGTCGACGACGTCGCCATAGACGTCCTGCATCGATCCCACAAAAACATTGCCTTGGACTCATGGCAAGGGGCGGGCCGAGGCTGAGAGTCATGAACGCAACGGACATCATCGTCATCGGCGGTGGTACGGGGGGCTACAGCACCGCCCTGCGTGCCGCAGCCCTCGGTCTGGATGTCGTGCTCGTCGAGCGGGACAAGGTCGGCGGGACGTGTCTGCACCGCGGCTGCATCCCCAGCAAGGCGATGCTGCACGCGGCGGAACTCGTCGACGGCATCGCCGAGGCGCGTGAACGCTGGGGAGTGAAGGCGAGCCTGGACGCGGTCGACTGGCCCGCGCTCGTCGCCACGCGGGACGACATCGTGACGCGCAACCACCGGGGTGTGCAGGCCCATCTCGCCCACGCCGGCGTGCGGGTGGTGCGGGGGCACGCACGGCTGACCGGCTCGCGGAGCGCGCGGGTGGAGGGAACGCCCGGTGGCCCGGAGGGAGGGGCTGAGGGTGCCCAGGCCCTCACCGCGCGCCGTGGCGTCGTGCTGGCGACCGGCTCACGGCCGCGTACGGTCCCGGGCCTCGAACCGGACGGCCGGCGCGTGGTGACGAGCGACGACGCGCTGTTCGCTCCCGGGCTCCCGATGTCCGTCCTGGTGCTCGGCGGTGGCGCCATCGGCGTGGAGTACGCGTCGTTCCACCGCTCCATGGGTGCCGACGTCACCCTCGTGGAGGCCGCCGACCGCATCGTGCCGTTGGAGGACGTCGAGGTGAGCCGTCATCTGACGCGGGGTCTGAAGAAGCGCGGGATCGACGTGCTGACGGGTACCCGGCTGCTGGACGCGGAGGTGTCGGCCGACGGCGTACGCGCGCGCGTACGCACCTCCCGCGGCGAGACCCGTGCGGTCGGAGCCGAGCGGCTGCTGGTGGCCGTCGGGCGGGTCCCCGTGACCGACGGCCTGGACCTGGCCGCCGCGGGCCTGACGACGGATGGGCGCGGGTTCGTGGTACCGGCCGACTGGGACCGGCTCGAGACGGCCGTACCCGGCGTGCACGTCGTGGGCGACCTGCTGCCGCCGCCCTCACCCGGACTCGCCCACGCGTCGTTCGCGGAGGGCCTGCTGGTCGCGGAGACGCTGGCGGGAGTGCCGTCCCCGCCGGTGGACTACGCGGCCGTGCCCCGGGTCACCTACTCGTCGCCGCAGACCGCAGCCGTCGGTCTGAGCGAGGCGGAGGCACGCGCGCGCGGGCACGAGGTGGCGGTCAACACCATGCCGCTGACGGCCGTGGCCAAGGGCATGGTGCACGGGCGGGGCGGCATGGTGAAGGTGGTCACCGAGGCCGGGGGGCGGGTGCTGGGCGTGCACCTGGTGGGTCCGCATGTGTCGGAGATGGTCGCCGAGAGCCAGCTGATCGTGGGCTGGGACGCCGAACCGTCCGACGTGGCCCGGCACGTACACCCGCATCCGACGCTCTCGGAGGCGGTGGGCGAGGTGTTCCTGACACTGGCGGGGCGCGGGCTGCACCAGCAGTGACGCCCGTGCGGCAAACGGACGTAAATATCCCGGGCGCCCCCTGGCGTCTCCCCCGTCGCGCCCTTGACACCTCCTTGTGGCCGTGGGGTACTGCGCAGTGCGGGGTCACGTGGATGTGACAGGGGGTGAGTCCGTTGCCCGAACTGCGCTATCCGACGGTGGCCGAACTGGTCTCCTCCGCCCGCGCGCTGACCGTCCAACGGCCCGGCCTGTGCGTCCTGCGGCAGGTGGGCCTCTCCCGCGCGGGGCGGCCGCTGCACCTGCTGTCCGTGGGCCACGCCCGGCGTGCCGTGCTGGTGGTCGCGGGTGCTCATGCCAACGAGCCGGCCGGCGGGGGCACAGTGCTCGCACTGGCCCGGCGGGTCGTGGCGGAGCGGGAGTTGCGGGACGACACGTCCTGGCACTTCCTGCTGTGCGCGGACCCCGACGGGGCGATCCTCCATACGGCGACGGAGCCGGACAATCTGTACGACTATCACTTGGGCTTCTTCCGTCCCGCCGGCCGGGAACAGCCGGAGTGGGCCCCGTCGGTCCTGCCGCCCGACCGGCTGCCGCCCGAGACCCTGGCCCTGACCGGGGTCATCGACGAGCTGCGGCCCTACCTCCAGGTGTCGCTGCACGGGACCGATCTGGGCGGCAGCTGGGTCCAGTTGACGAGGGACGTGCAGGGTCTCGCCGAGCCGTTCGGCAAGTCCGCCGCGGAGCTGCACATCCCGGTGGAGACGGGCGCCTCGGACGCGGCGGGCTGGCCGGCGTCCGGCCCCGGGGTGCGGGTGATGCCCCCGGCGGAGGCCGGGCCGGTGTATCCGAGCCTGCCGGACGACGCGCGGCACAGCACCTGGTACCGCACACACCGGTACGGCGGTCTGACGGCGGTCGTCGAGGTACCGATGTGGGCCGGTGCCCTGGTGGACGATCCGGAGCCGCATCCGGCTCCGGCCGAGGCGCTGCGGCATCTCGCGGACCGGCTGCTGCGGGACGCGCGCGAGGTGCGACGGGTACTGGAGGAGGCCCGGCCCGGGGCCATGGAGGGCGCCGGTACCGCCGGTGGTCCGCTGCTGCGGGCGGCCACCTGGGGGCTGGAGCTGGTCCCGGGACTGGCCGGAGACCTGGTCCGCACCCGGCCGCCCGACGGCACCAGGGCGTACGTGGGCAGCGTGGACGCGTTCACGCGCCGGGTGCCGCTGCGGGCGGCGGCGATGCTGCTGCGGGAGCTGCGGGAGAGCGACACGCACGCGGCGGCGCGTCTCGAGCGCCTGGTCGCCTTGTGGAGCGATTCGTTCGCCGTGCACTTCCGGGCCCGCTGGGTGCCCGTGGCGCACCAGGTGGAGCATCAGGTCCGCACGGTCGTGGCGGCGGCGCTGCACGCCCGCGCGGGTACGGGTGGGGGAACGGGAGCGGGCTGAACCCGCCCGCTCCCCCACCTCATGAGGGCTGCGGCCCGTCCAGGGCGAACACGGAGCCGGTCCGGGCCTCCATCGAGCACCGGTTCGAGAAGGTCTCCGTGTACTCGACCGGCCGTCCCCGCCACTGCCCGTGCGCGTGCGCGGTCACCGGGGCATAGACCATCGGACAGTAGGTGTCCCGGGCCGGGATGCGGGTGATACGCCCGTTCACCGCGGCGAGTTCCGCGCAGGCGTCGGCCGCGCGCGGGTGGCCCTGGGGCGGGTCGCAGAGGAGCATGCGGCCGGGTGCCGCGCCGGTCCGGGTCTCGCCCTGGTCGACGCCGAGGACGAGCCAGGTGTCGGAGGTGTCGGCGCCCCGGGGGCCCGGGTCCGCCTGCGCGGGGGTGGGTGCGAGGCAGGCGAGGAGGGCGGTCGCCGCCAGCAGCGCGCCCCGTACCGCTTTCAGTGAGGTGTACGTCATTCCAGATGCATCGGCACGACGGTGCCGGAACCCCAGCCCGGCTCACCCGAACGGGAAGCTGCGCCCGGGTGCCTCACGGCCGGCTCGAACGCGGCGGCCACGACCCGCGCCTGGTACTCGGCCTGACGTGCGACCGGGATCCAGCGTGTCGCGCAGGCGTCGTGGCAGTCGGCGCACCGCGCGTCGATGAGCCGGTCCGGTCCCGGCAGCACCCCGGCCGGATCGCGGCCGACGGTCTGGACACCCCACATGGGTGCCTCGACGACCGCGGTGACGGTGCCGTGGCGGTGCGGATGGAACCACGTCGACTCAACGGCGGCCTCGGTGACGGCGGCGGCCGGACCGCCCCTGCGCGGCGGCGGAATGCGGTGGACGGCGGGCCCGGATCGGCCCCGTACAGGGCGTCGTAGGCGCTGAGTTCGCACGGGATGCCGAGGCGGGCCGCGATGCCGGCGACCTGGCGGCCGGGGCCGGGCAGGTCGCGGGTGAGTTCGACGAAGCCGCCGCAGGCGGACGCTGTCCCGCCGTGCGCGGACGGTCAGTTCGCCGTGAGCCGGTAGGTCATCCGTCCGAAGCCGATCTGGTCACCCTCCCGGACGACGGCCGCGCCGACCACCCGGCGCCCGTTCACTGTCGTGCCGTTGGTGGAACCGAGGTCCCGCAGCACCCACAGGCCGCCCTGTTGACGGAGTTCCGCGTGCACGCGGGAGACCGTTTCGTGGTTGAGCCTCAGCCCGTTGGCGGGGTCGCGCCCTATGCGCAACGGATGGGCGGTCGCCGGATGGGGCAGCAGCAGCTTCGGCAGCCGCTCGGCCCGCCATGCCCCACGCAGCCGCACCGTGAACCCGGAGACCGCCTCCACGGAGGAGAACACCAGGCGCGAGAAGCGGCCCTCGGTGGGCAGGTCGGCGGTGAGCGGGACGAGTTCGTCGGGGCGCTGGGCCGCGAGCGCCAGCTCCATGCGCCGGATGAACGTGTCATGGGACAGCCGCCCCACCGCGACGCCGTCCCGCAGTACCTTCAGCGCCTTGTCGCGCTCCACGTCGGAGAGCCGCGCGGGGTACGTATTGAACTCGAATGACGACGTCACACCGCTGATTGTCGGCCAGCACGGGCCGGACTGTCCAGGAGACGGCAGAAGCACCGCACCACCGCCCCCACTCCTGAGGTGGCGACACCCGCCGCAAAGGGAACATTCACCGGCGGATCGGTCTCCGATGCAGCACGATGTACGAGCTACATCACGGTGAGCAGACGAAGGGGAACCGTCCGTGCAGTTCGAGGTGTGGGCACCGCAGGCCGGCGACGTGACGCTCCAGTGCGACGGCGTCACGCGCGTGTTGACGCGCGTTCCGGAACGGGAGGGATGGTGGCGGGGTGAGGCAAACGCGCGGGACGGCTCCCGGTACGGCTTCGCGCTGGACGGCGGACCTGTGCTGCCCGATCCGCGCTCGCGCCGGCAGCCGGACGGGCCCGACGGGGAGAGCGCCGTCGTCGACCACGACGCGTTCGCCTGGCGCGCGGCCTGGGACGGGCGTCCGCTGCCCGGCGCCGTCCTGTACGAGCTGCATGTGGGCACGTACACGCGCGAGGGCACGTTCGACGCCGCCGCCGAGCGGCTGGAGCATCTCGCCGGGCTGGGCGTCACCCATGTGGAGCTGATGCCGGTGTGTCCCTTCCCCGGCCGTCACGGGTGGGGGTACGAGGGGGTCTCGCTGTGGGCGGTGCACGAGCCGTACGGGGGACCCGAGGCGCTGAAACGGTTCGTCGACCGGGCGCACGCCCTGGGTCTGGGCGTTGTCCTCGACGTGGTGCACAACCATCTGGGGCCGTCCGGGAATTATCTTCCTCGGTTCGGCCCGTACTTCACCGACACCCATCACACTCCGTGGGGCGCCGCCGTCAACCTGGACGCCCCCGGCTCGGACGAGGTGCGGACGTATCTCGTTCAGAGCGCGGTGGCGTGGTTGCGGGACTACCGGATCGACGGGCTGCGTCTGGACGCGGTGCACGCACTGGCGGACACACGCGCGTACCCCTTCCTGGAGGAGTTGGCGGCGGCCGTGGACGCCCTGTCGGCCGACACCGGGCGACCGCTGTTCCTGATCGCCGAGTCGGACCGGAACGACCCCCGGTACGTCACGCCCCGCGCGGACGGCGGTCACGGGCTGCACGCCCAGTGGAACGACGACTTCCACCACGCCCTGCACGCCGCGCTGACCGGTGAGTCGCAGGGCTACTACGCCGACTTCGCGCGCGCCCCGCTCGCGGCGGTCGCCAAGACGCTCTCCGGCGGCTTCTTCCACGACGGCACGTACTCCTCGTTCCGCGGCCGGCGGCACGGACGGCCCCTGGACCGTACGCGGATCGCCGGACACCGGCTCCTCTGCTACAGCCAGACCCACGACCAGATCGGCAACCGGGCCCAGGGCGACCGGCTGGCCGCGCTGGTCTCCCCCGGCGTGCTGGCCTGTGCGGCGGCCCTCACGCTGACCGCTCCGTTCACGCCGATGCTGTTCATGGGCGAGGAGTGGGCGGCGGGCACGCCCTGGCAGTTCTTCACCGACCACACCGACGCCGAACTCGCCGAGGCCGTGCGCGACGGCAGGCGGCGGGAGTTCACGGCGCACGGCTGGGCCGCGACGGACGTGCCCGACCCGCAGGACCCCGCCACCCGCGACCGCTCCTGTCTGGACTGGTCGGAGCCGGAACGCGAGCCCCACGCGCGCGTGCTGGCCTGGTACCGGCAGCTCATCGCGCTGCGTCACGCGCAGCCGGACCTCACCGACCCCGACCTCGCCGACACCAAGGTGGTCTTCGACGAGGACCGGCGCTGGCTCGCCTTCCGGCGCGGGGACGTGCTGGTGGCCGTGAACCTGGCCGGTGAACCGGCCGCGATCACGCTGGGCGTCCCGCACGCGCGCGTACTCGCCGCCTGGGAGCCCGTCGGGGTACCGGGCGCGGACGGAGTGCTGCACCTGCCCGGCGAGTCCGCGGTGGTGCTGCTGCAGCAGTGAGCGCCCGGGGCACGCGGCTCGGGCACGCGGCTACGGCATGTCGTCGGCGCTGCGGAGGTCCGTCACGCGCTCCAGCAGGATCGCCTCCCAGGCCCGGCGCAACCGGACGCGCAGGAGCGGCATCGGCAGTGGGCCGGGGCCCCCGCCGGCCAGTGCCTGGGCGAGGTGCAGGACCGCGTCGCAGCGGGCCAGCCACAGGCCGCGCAGACAGGGGCGGGCTCCGTAGCCGGCGAGGGTGGCGGCGCGTACGGCGGCCGGGGAGCCCACGGCGAGCGCCAGGCCCGCGATGTCCTCGGCGGGGTCGCCGACCACCGCCCCGGCCCAGCCGAGGACCCCGCGCACCCGGCCGTCGGCGCTGACCACGAGATGCGCGCCCGTGAGGCCGTGATGGACGAGGACCGGCGAGCCGGACTGGGCGGTGAGCTGGACGGCGGCGGAGGGGGTGAGCTGCCGCATGCGGTGGGGGGCGAACTCGTCGGCGACGGCCAGCCGTTCCGCGGCCTCTCCGGCAGCCCGGCGCAGGGACTCCAGGGAACGCGGGGAGACCCGCGGCACGCCGAGCGTCTCCGCCTGCCGCACCGATACCTCGCGCAGCCCGGTGAGCAGCCCGGCCAGATCGGTCTCACCGACGGCGGACACCCGGTGCTCCTCCGCCGACCCGCCGGACAGTCTGGTGTCCAGGGTGCAGATCAGGCCTGGTGCCCACTCGCCGTGCGCCACGCTCGACGGCACCGCGACCGGGATGTGCGGGCGGACGAGTTCCCGCAGTCGCAGCTCGCGGCGCCGGCGTGTGCTCATCTCCCGGTCGAGCGCGAGGCGCAGTACCTGCCGGGTGCCGACCCACCAGGTGGCGGGCTCGGCGCCCTCGCCGACGGGCCGCACCTCCGGTCCGTCGACGGTCTCACCGTCCCCCTCGTCCTTGAGGAGGGTACGGACCAGCCGGCGGACGGTGTCCGCGGTGGGTGTCGGTGCCTGGGTCATGGTCGCGCCGCTGTCGTTCGGTGGGCGGGGAGGGGACGTCGGGGCCGTTCAGTCCACTATGACCGTCTCCCCCGCCGCACGCTCCGTACGGGGACGAGCCGCGTCGTCGGCGGCGGTGCGGGACGCGGTGCGGGACTCGGCACCGGGCGTGGTGCGGAACGCGGACGTACTGCCGGTCATCCGGGCCTCCCGGGCAGGTGCAGGGGCTATGAGCAGCATCCTGCCCGGCGGGCGGGTGCGGCGCGAGCCGGTGTGCCGTGTTCATCCGGCATGTCACCGCGCCCGATACGCCGGGGGAGCGGCCCCGCTCGCACACGGGCCCACCATGTCGCACCACTGTGCCCATCCCTCCGGATGCGGCGCTCCGGGTCGCGACAGCTTCGGCGATACCACTGCCCGGTGTTCAGGTGACGAGGCCGGGGACGGCCGTGAGCTGCTGGAAGCCGCCGCTGCGGTGGCGCACCGTGAGGGTCGCCTCGGCGCCCGGTCTCGCCCGGACGACCGCGCGCGCCAGGTCGGCGGCCGTGTCGATCCCGGTGTCGCCGAAGGCGAGGAGCACGTCGCCCCGCACCAAGCCCGCCGAGAACCCCGGACCCGGCACATGCACGCCGACCACCAGGGCCCCCGGCCCGCTGTCGTCCACGACCTCCACGCCGAGCCCGGCGACGACGGGCACGGACGCCGGGGAGGGGACGGCCCCCGACAACGACGACCCGGACGGCGCGGACGGCCCGGACGGCGCGGCAGCGCCCGCGAATCCCGCCCGGCGCTGCAACTCGGCCGGTCCGCCCACGCCGACGACCGTGGCACCCATCGCCCCGACGCCCACCCCGGACAGCACCAGGACGGTGCCGAGGAGCATCGCGAACAGCGTGGTCTTCAGCCGCCGCCCCCGCCGCCGCCCCCGCCGTCGCGCGGCATGCGGACGCGGCCGGCCGGAACCGCGCCGGGCCCCGGCCCCGGCCTCGTTCCCCCTCCCGTTTCCGTTCCGGTCCGTGCCCCCACCCGTGTCCCCGACATCGGCCGCCTCACGGCCGGGCATCGGCTTGGGGCGCAACGCAGTCTGTTCCACGGATCACCTCCGCCTGGAGTCCTACCCGGATCGGCGGAGGCCGACGAGCCACGAAAGAGTGAGACCGACTCCCTCTCAGATACGGGTGGTCATGGGCACCGCGGGTGTGCGGTCCGGCAGGAAGCCGTGGGCCCGGCCCGAGAGCCACGCGTCCTTGTAGCGGTCCACGCTGCGGTGCCAGTGCAGGATGCCCGCCATCCAGTTCTGCAGGTCCAGCACATAGTCCCGCATGATCGCGCGTGCCTCCTGGGACAGCCCGAAATCCTCGTACAGCACGGGCAGCTCGTGTGCCACGACATGCTCGAACTGGTCCAGGCGGCGGCTCATCAGGTCGTGGACGATGCCGAGCGCCCTCGGGTAGTCGCAGCCGAAGAAGTTCTGCACGACGAGGATCGCGTTGTGCATCTCGCCCTCGAACTCGATCTCCTTCTGGTACGAGAAGACGTCGTTGAGGAGGCAGGCGTAGTCGATCGCCGCGTTCTCCAGCGAGCGGACCGGGCCGCTGCGGTAGACCTCGGGCGGGACGGCCGGGCCGTGGCCCATCCGGCACAGGCCGAGGGTCAGGTCGGAGCCGAAGGTCTGCCGGCGCATCTCCAGGTAGTCGACCGGGTCGGGCACGCGGTGCACGATCTGGTTGCCCAGCTCCCACAGCCAGCTCTCGGTCATCACGTTGACGGCGTTCTTCAGGGTGGACCGTTCCCCGGGTGTCATGGCCGCGGTGGTGCGGGCCCACAGGTCGGTCAGGGACCGCTCCATGGCGTTGGCGACCGGGGGCACCGGTTCGCCGTCGACGGGCATGCAGTCGGACAGGCGGGCCGTGGTCAGCCGGGCCGTGGCCAGGTCGCGGCGGTGGCCGTAGACGAGCGGGTAGTAGTCGTCGCCGTAGGTGCCGAAGGCGAGCCACTGCGCGCTGATGTCGAGGGCCTCGGGGGTGGCGTCCGGGTCGATTCCGGCGGAGCACAGGGCGAGGTCGTAGGCCTCGAGCTTGTCCTCGTCCCACACGCCTTCGCTCAGGATGCCCATGCGGTGGCACCACTCGACGAGGGCCCTCCGGGAGGCGTCGAGGTGCGGGCTGAGCGTGAGCGGGAACGGCATGCGGATGTCGGGGATCAGGGACGGGCCGACCTTCTGGTAGGGCACATGGGTGTGCGCCCGCAGCCTCCCCCACTGCCTGGACGCCGCGGGAGGTGCCCCCATCGCGCCCGCGGCGGCGAGCAGCCCGCGCACGTCGGCGGCCGAGGTGCCCGGCCCGGTCGGGACTTCCCAGGGGTCGGTCTGCCGTGCGCCCTCGTTCATGTACCGGCTGGAGCGCATGTGCCATTCGTGGCCGCCTGACTGCCAGTCCTGCAGCCCCTTCGCGTACGCCGCGACGGCCGCGACCTCGTGCGGGGCGAGGCCCTCCTCCAGGGCGACCGCGGGCACTTCGGTGAACGCGGTGTGCTCGAACTGGTGCAGCCGCGAGGTGAGGATGTCATTGACGGTGTCGGCGGCCTGCTGGGTAGTGCAGCCGAAGAAGGTCTCCAGGACGAGGACGCCGTTGCTGTTCTCGCCCTCGTCCTCGACCTCGCGCTGGTAGGAGAACAGGTCGTTGCGCAGGTGCACGGCGTCGGAGAACGTCTCCATCAGCACCTTGAGCGGCCTGGTTCCGGCAACGGCGGCGGGAACTTCGGCGGTCGCGTACTCGACGAGCCCCGCCGACCACGGGGCGCCGCCCACCTTGCGGCGCATCTCGATGTACTCGACGGGGTTGGCGATCCGCCCCTCGTTGATGTTGGACAGCTCCCACAACGACTCGTTGAGAAGGTGCTCCGTGGCGACGGCGAACCGGGCGCGCCAGTCCTCGGACATCGCGGGCACGGTGCGCGCCCAGAGGTCGGCGAGGCCCGCCTCGACCGGGTTTCGCGGCTCGGGCACCGGGGTCGCCAGGTCCAGCGGCATGAACAGCGGCAGCCGGTCCAGGTGGGCCTTGCCGCCTTCGCGGTCCTGGCTGCGTTTGAACAGTTCCAGGAAGTGGTCGTCGAAGAAGAAGACCCACACGTACCAGTCGGTGATCAGGGAGAGGGCGGGCCCGTCGCAGTCGGGGTGGGTGCAGGCGCAGAGCAGGCCGTAGTCGTGCGCGTCGAGATCGGCCTGCTCCCAGACTCCGGATCCCTCCAGCATGCCCATCTCGCGCGCCCACACCGACGAGTGGGCGCGGGCCTCTTCGAGATGCGGGTTCAGCCGCGCGGGGTGCGGCAGGTAGAAGTGCGGAAGTACGAACGGCTGGGTCATGGCCCGGCACTACCCGTGGGCCCGTGCCGGCATCCACCGGCCCGGACATGATCACACCATCGCGTGAACCCTCCCCGAAATGCCGAAATGCCGGTGCGGGAGTGCCGAACGCGCGACGCCGCTCTGCCGGTACGGGAGTGCGGATCCTACGCCCGTACCTGGATCAGCGCGTGGGTGCCACCGGTGCGCCAGCGCTGTTCCTCGGCCGCGACCAGGGCCTTCTCCGTTGCGGGAGCCAGTCCGGTGACGACGTCGGACTTCAGGGTGCGCAGGGCGGCGACCGGTCCGGGGAAATAGCCGGTGACGTCGGTGAAGGGTGTGGTGGGCGGCCAGGTCCGGTCGCCGACCAGGCGGCGGTAGTTGAGGTCGCCCTTGACGATGGTGACCGCGGCCCGGGCGATGTCGGCACGGAGGTCGCCGGGCATCCCCTCGTACGGCAGCGGTGAGCAGGAGAACGGGTGGGCGCGGAGGGTGAGCCGGCCGTCGGAAAGGGCCTCCCAGAGTCCGCGCCCGTAACCGGCCGCCGCTCCCGGGGCCTTGACCAGTCGGCGCAGCGCGTCGACGACGTCGGCGGTCGTGGCGTCGGAGACGTAGTACGGGTACGGCTTGACGTGCAACACCGCCCGGCCGATGGTTCCGTGGTCCAGCAGGTGGGCGATGAGCAGGAGATCGGGGACCAGTTCGCGTCCGGCGTTGTCGGCGACCAGGACGAGGGTGCCCGCGCGGGAGGCGTCCAGCAGCGACCACAGCCTCTCGCTGTCGTCGGCGACCAGCGCGGGGACGGCTGCCGCGAGGTCGGCCCCCTCGGCGGAGAGCCGGAAGCCGAGGTCGGCGCGGTTGCCCCACAGGGAGCCGTGCAGCAGGGCCTGCCTCTGTTCGTCCGCGGGCCGACCTGCGAGGCCGTCGAGCGCGGCGAGTTCCTCGTCCGTCGCGGATGAGTCGAGTTCGGCGCGTTTGGAGGGGCGGAAGGGGTCGATGCCCTGCCAGGGGCCGGGGCCGAAGTAGCCGACCGCTTGCAGCAGTCGGCGGTAGAACCAGCTCTCGGACCACAGCCAGGGCACGTCGTACCAGGACTGTCCGGCGTACGCGTCCATCCCCCAGGCCGCCCAGCGCTCCCGGTCGGGGGCGTCGGCGGGGAGGGGTTCGATCGTGCCCTCGGTGCAGTTGGCCAGCAGGGCGTCGAGCGCGTGCCGTTGCTCGGGTTCGTACGGGAAGGCGTCGCGCACCTGCCGGATGATCGCGGGGTGCCGCTCGGCGAGCACGCTGTGCGGGAACGAGCCGGGCCGGTTGCCGAGGATCACGGGAGCGGTGGGGGTGTCGGGCATGCGGCTCACCGTAACGCGCTGCGCCGGGCGGCGGGATCGGCCGCACCGACGGAACGGAGAGGCCGACGGAACGGAGGGGCCGGGGACACCAGCGGCCTGGCGGAAGCGGCGGCCGGGTGTCAGACGGGGGCGATCTCCCGTTCCAGCCGTGCGGCCAGGCTGAGATAGCGGGCCCTGCGGGTCACCGGGACCAGGCCCCGGATGAGGATCTGCCACATCTCCGCGGTACGGCGGGGCTGCCGGGCGACGGGTTCCCGGGAGCGGCCCACGACGCGGGTGCCGATGAAGAAGCAGACGAGGGAGTGGGCCACGACGTCGATGTCGACCTCGGGGTGGACGTCGGACTCCTTGACCGCGCCGACGAGTCGGGCGGTGACGATGTCCATCCACTCGGTGAACGGGTGACTGAGCGGCGGACGCGGCCGGGTGCCCCCGGTGGCAAGACGGAGCCCGGCCCGCAGGACGGGGTCCTCGGCCGACTGGCGGGCTATGCCGAAGGTGAGGCGCATCAGCGCCTCCAGGGAGGTGTGGCCCCGGATCTCGGTGTCCCTGGCCAGTTCGCGGCAGGTGGTGGACTGGAGCTCCAGGATCGCGTGGGCCAGGTCCTCCTTCGCCGCGAAGTGGAAGTACAGGGCTCCCTTGGTGACTCGGGCGTGCTCGACGATGTCGCTGAGACTTGTCGATTCATAGCCCTGCCGGTCGAACAGATCGGCGGCGGCCGTAATGATCGTCGCGCGGGTCTGCTCGGCGCGTACCTGCCTCGCCATGGACTGAACTCCTGGGCCGAAAAGGAACGGGTCATGCCGTTTGTTTTCACCGCGCGTACACAATAACTCACCCTGCGGCCGGGCTCATCACACCGGTTCGCCCCGTGACGCGGCATACATCCGGCACATCGACTGCGGGCACGGAAAGAAAACAGCGCGTCCGGTATCTGAGTGTGGCAGGTGTGCGGGAGAAAGAGAACGACGAGCGGTCCCCAGGGGAACTCGTCACAACCGAAAGGGCTGTTACGGGTGGCCGGGCGCCCGGTGGGCCGGGGAGCGGGAAGGAGGGGAGAAGGTGCGGAGCCGCCTGGCGTCCCGTGCGAGGAGGCCCGGCCGTCCGGGTGCCGCATGCCGCCCGCGCGCACCCGTGAACACCCGGGAATCCGGGGGACGTTGATCGGCGGTCGGCCGGTCGGGCACTGCGGAGCCGGTTCCGTACCGTCCACGCGGTTCATGCGCAGGGGTGCCTTCCGCCCCTGTCACCTCAGAACTCACCGTTCATCACAATGCGGCAGCATCGTCTCACTTCACGTGGCCGGTCACTTGACTACCAGTAGTAAGACGCGATTGGCTCCCGTCCCAGCGGGGGTCATCCAATCGGCGTACACGCCACGGCTCCGCCCCTGCTCACGTCCCCTGTTCTCGTCCCCTCCCCTCTCCTCCAGCTCGGCGTACAGCGAGGTCCGCTCCCTCATGAACACTCGTCCCCCGGCCCATGGTTTCCCGAGACGGCCCGTCCGCCTCGCGGCCCTGGCGGCAGCCGTCGTCCTGATGGCGACCGGCTGTTCCGTCTTCGGCACGGCCGACGCCCCCTCGGATGCGAAGAGCGCGGGTGCGGCCGGCGACGGGATGCACGTCGTGATGGTCACGCACGGCGGTGAGGGGGACATCTTCTGGGACCGGGTGAGGAAGGGCGCCGAGGCCGCCGCCGCGAAGGACGGCATCAACCTCACGTATGTGAGCGACGCGGACCCGGAGGGCCAGGCCGAGCTCGTGCGCAACGCCGTCCGCGACAAGGTGGACGGCATCGCCCTGACGCTGGCCAAGCCGCAGGCGATGAAGGGCCCGGTGGAGGAGGCACGCAAGGCGGGGATCCCCGTCGTCGGGCTCAATTCCGGTATCGCTGCCTGGAAGTCGGCAGGACTGCTGGAGTACTTCGGTCAGGACGACGGCGTCACGGGCCAGGCCGTGGGCAACAAGCTCAACGAGCTGAAGGCCAAGAACGCCCTCTGCGTCATCCACGAGCGGGGCAATGTCGGACTGGAGGCGCGCTGCGCCGGCATGCGGAAGACGTTCGACGGCAAGTTCGAGAACCTCTACGTGGACGGCTCCGACGAGCGTGCCGTCTCCGGCATCGTCACCGCGACGCTGCGGCAGGACCCGACCATCGACGAGGTCGTCGCCAACGGCGCGCAGTACGGCCTCCTCGTGGCCGAGGCCGCCAAGAAGGCGGACACCGGGGCGCGGGTCGCCTCCTTCGACCTCACCGAGGAGCTGGTGGACGCCGTCCGCGGCGGTGACATCCAGTTCGCCGTGGACCAGCAGCCCTATCTGCAGGGCTATCTCTCCGTGGACGCGCTGTGGTTGTACCGGACCAACGGCAACATCAGCGGCGGCGGGGTGTCGCCCGTGCTCACCGGGCCGGCGTTCGTCACGAAGACCAACGCGGCCGCGGTCGCCGAGTTCGCCGCCAACGGCACCCGGTGACGGACATATCCGGTGAGGACGTACCCAAAGATTCGGTTACGAACGGACCGTACGGTCACTTGCACGGATAGCATCCTGCGCATCATCTGTGACGTACCGGACGTACGTCCTCCGTACGCGTCCGCAACCCGTTCCCCTCCTGCCCTCTGCTCGCATTTCCGATGATCCGACCGCTCTAGGACGACGATGTCTCCACGGACAGGTGCCCGGCGCCGTCTCGGCTCCATACGTCTCTCGCTGGTCCTCCTGGCACTGGTGCCCACCGTCACTCTCACCGCCATGTGGGGCGTGACGACGATCCAGATGTTCTCGGAGGGGCTGCGGCTCCGCTCCCAGACGGAGCTGAGCCGGTCGACCGGCGCGATGGGCACCGACGCGACCCTCGCGTTGCAGCGGGAGCGCGGGCTGACCGCCACCTGGCTGGCCTCACCGAAGGACTCCCGGGCCGCCCTCGACGCGCAGCGCGAGAAGACCGACGCCGCGGTGGCGAGACTGGTCGGACAGGCCGACGCGATCGCCGAGGCACCGGCCCGCGTGTCGGACCCGCTGTACTCGGTGCTGGGTTCGGTGGGCAGCCTGGAGTACTACCGGGGCCAGGTGGACAAGCCGAGCGACATCACCGCCGAGCAGGCGCTCGACCAGTACTCCTCGATCATCCAGGACCAGATCCACGCCTTCCAGCAGCTGTCGCAGGTCGACGACGGCGACCTGACCTCCCAGGCCGGGCCGCTGGTCTCGCTGGAGCAGGCGGCGGAAGTGCTCTCCCAGGAGAACGCGCATCTCACCCTGGCCTGGCCGTCCGGAGAGCTCGAGGACGAGTCCTGGGCCACCTTCGCGGAGCTGGTCACCACCCGCCGCTGGCTGGTCGAGGACCAGATCGTGCCGTTCCTGCGCGGCAGCACCAAGACGCAGGCCGAGCAGATCCTGCAGAGCCCCGAGTGGCGGACCCTGCAGGAGGTCGAGGACGAGGTGCGCGACTCCCGTCCCACGGCCGAGGGCCGGAGCATCAGCCTGCCGGACGCGCAGAAGCGGTGGGACGCCGCTCTGGACAAGGTCGCACCCCAGTACGCCGCCCTGATCGAGGAACAGACCGGCGCGCTGCTCACCCGCAGCGCCGACGAGGCCCGCGGCATGCTGCTGACCGCGGCCTCGCTCAGCGCCGGCGGACTGGTCGCCCTGCTGCTCTGCGTCGGCATGTCGTGGCGGATCACCCGCTCCCTGTCCCTCAGACTGCGCGGGCTGCGGATGGCCACCCTCAGCCTGGCCGAGGAGCGGCTGCCCGACGTGGTGGCGCGACTGGAACGGGGCGAGAAGGTCGACGCCGAGTCGGCGATCACGCCCCTCGACTACGGACACGACGAACTCGGCCAGGTCGCCCAGGCGTTCAACGCGGCGCAGCGCACCGCGGTGCACACGGCGGTCGAACTCGCCGACACCCGGCTCGGTTTCCAGAAGGTCATCCTGGGCATCGCCCGCCAGAGCCAGAACCTGGTCAACCTCCAGCTCAGCAAGCTCGACCTGCTGGAACGCACGCACACCGACCCCGAGGTCCTCAAGGGGCTGTACGAACTGGACTCCACGGCGAGTCAGTTGCGCCGTTACGAGGAGAACCTGGTCATCATCAGCGGTGAGCGGCCCGGTCGTTCGTGGAGCGAGCCGGTCGCGCTGATCGACATCCTGCGCAGCGCCGTCGGTGAAGTCGCCGAGTACCAGCGGGTGGAGGTGCACACCGACGAGGAGGTCGCGCTGGCTCCGCCCGCGGTGGCCGACGTCATCCACCTGCTGGCCGAGCTGATCGACAACGCGACGGTGTACTCGCCCGCGCCGATCCCCGTCGGAGTGCGCGCCGCGCTGGTGGCCAAGGGCCTCGCCGTCGAGATCGAGGACCGGGGCCTGGGCCTGTCGGAGGAGGACTACGCGTCGATCAACACCCAGTTGGCCAGTCCTCCGCAGTTCGACGTGGTGGCGCTCGCCGACGACCTCCGGCTCGGCATGTTCGTGATCTCCCAGCTGGCCCACCGGCACGGCATCACCGTCACCCTGCGCCCGTCGCCGTACGGCGGGACGACCGCCATCGTGCTGATCCCGCACGCCATCGTGGTGCGGGACACCCCGGGCACACCCCGGGAGGCCGCACCCGTCCTCACCGGCGCGACGAACGGGCACCGCCAGGCGGACGGCACGGACAGCACGGCCCCGGGTGCCCTCGGCGGCACCGCCACCGGCGTCAGGCAAGCCGCGCATGCCGCGGACGCGGCGAACCCGACGCACGGGACCGACCCGGTACCCGACACGAACACCAGGACCACGCGGGCTCCCGGGGAAGCGCCGGCGCTGCCGTCCCGGTCCGGGGCCTCCCAACGGGTCTCCGCCCGCCCGGCCGCCGCTCCCTCGTCCGCATCCCGGGCGAACGGGCTCGCGCCCCTCCCCCGCAGGGTGCCGCAGACCAGCCTGGCCGCCGAACTCCGCGAGGAGGCGGTGATGCCGCCCGTCGAGGACGACGCCGCGAGCTTCACGGCGGAACACGCCGCCTCCTCGCTCGCCGGTTTCCAGCGCGGCACGTCCGAGGCACGCGACGACGACGGCGGCGCCCGTGCCGGTGCCGCGTCACCCGCCGCGGACGACGACGCGACGGAATCCTCAGGGGCGCCCGCCGAGGTGCCGGCCCCCTCCCGAGAACTCTCGACACCGCCCGCCGACCGCTGAACACCGAACGCCGAACACCGAACACCGAACACCGAAGAAGGAACACAGTCATGACACGCCCCGTACCCGCCACTCACACCCAGCTCGATCAGCTGCTGACCGGACTCGTGGAGCGGGTCGCCGACGTGAACCAGGCCGTGGTCCTGTCCGAGGACGGGCTGGTGGTCAGCAAGTCCACCGGGTTCCTGCGCGACGACGCGGAACGTCTGGCGGCCACCGCGTCCGGGCTGATGAGCCTCAGCAAGGGCGTCAGCATGGACTTCCGCGGCGGCCCGGTGCGCCAGGCGCTCATCGAGATGGCCAACAGCTATCTGATCCTCACCTCGGCCGGGCCCGGCGCCCATCTCGTGGTGCTCACCGGCCCGGGTGCGGACGTCGGCGTGGTCGCGTACCAGATGAACATGCTGGTGAAGAAGATCGGCGAGCACCTCAGCGCGGCGCCCCGGGGCACGGCAGGCCCCTCCGACTCCGGCGCGTGAAGTGGCCGAAGGCGATTTCGCGGGCCGACTCGTCCGACCGTTCACGCTGACCGGTGGCCGGACGCGGCCCAGCCGCGCCGACTTCACGCTCATCACGACGGTGACGACGGTCGAGCCCCAGCCCGTGGAGGCCGCCCGGCCCCAGCCCGAGCACACACGCATCCTGCGGCTGTGCGCGGAACCCCTCGCGGTGGCGGAGATCGCGGCGCGTCTCGACCTCCCGATGAGCGTGGTCGTGATCATGCTCTGCGATCTGCTGGAGGCGGGCCGGATCGTCGTCCGCCCGCCGCATCACGTCACCCGCACCAAACCGGACCTGGATCTGCTGCAGAAAGTGAGGGACGGCCTTGGCCGGCTCTGACATCACCGCTCCGGCGCCCATCGAGCGTCCGGCACCCGACACGGTCAAGATCCTGATCGCCGGGGGCTTCGGCGTGGGCAAGACGACCATGGTCGGCTCGGTCAGCGAGATCGCCCCGCTGCGTACCGAGGAACCACTGACCATGGCGGGCCTCGGCGTCGACGACCTCGAGGGCATCGAGGAGAAACGTGCCACCACCGTGGCGCTGGACTTCGGCCGGATCACCGTCTCCGACGACCTCGTGCTGTATCTGTTCGGCACGCCGGGTCAGCAGCGGTTCTGGTTCATGTGGAACGACCTGTCCCTCGGCGCGCTGGGCGCGGTGGTCCTGATCGATGTGCGCAGGCCCGAGTCCAGCTTCGCGGCGATCGACTTCTTCGAGCGCCGGGGCATCCCGTTCGTCATCGCCGTGAACGGCTTCCACGGGGAGCACCCCTACCCGGTCGAGGAGATCCGGGAGTCGCTGACGCTGCCGGAGGGCGTGCCGGTGCTGCTGTGCGACGCACGGGACCGGACGACGTCCAGGGACGTGCTGATCGCCCTGCTGGACCGGCTGATCGCCGCCGCCGCGCCGGCGGAGTGAGGCGGGGTCGGGGCGGGGGGAAGCAGGTGGGGCGCGGCCCTCCGCGGACCGCGCCCCACCTCCTCGGGGAAGAATCGTCACCCGGAGGGACCCTCGGCCGACGGAGCGCCCGGGGACGGCCCGTCAGACCAGTCCGGCCGACTCCAGCCAGGCCTTCGCCACGTCCAGCGGGTCCTTCTTGTCCAGCTGGACCTGGGCGTCGAGGTCGAGCAGGGTCTGGGTGTCCAGCTTGGCGGAGACCTCGTTCAGGGCGTCGACACCCTCCTGGGAAAGGGCGTCCTTGTGGACCAGCGGGGTCACATTGGCGAAACCGAAGAGGTTCTCCGGGTCCCCCAGGACGACGAACTTCTCCTTCACGATCGTCGGGTCAGTGGTGAAGATGTCCGCCGCCTGCACGGTGTTCCGGGTGAGCGCCGCCTGGGTCAGCGGGCCGCCCGCGTCCAGCGCCTTGAAGGACTTGAACTCCAGCCCGTAGACGGACTTCAGGCCCTCCAGACCCTGGCTCCTGGTCTGGAACTCGGGCGAGCCGCCGATCACCAGCTCCGGTGCGACGTCCTTGAGGTCGGCGAGGGTGGACGACGCAGTGAGCTTGTACTTCTTCGCCGTCTCGGCGTTGACGCCGACGGAGTCCTTGTCCTCGGCCGGCGACGGGTCCAGCAGCGTCAGCTTCTTGTCGAGCTTGGCCTTGACGGCCTCGTTGACGGCGTCGGTGGACTCCTGCTCGGCCTCGGGGTCGAGGTAGGCGAGGAGGGAGCCGTTGTATTCGGGCAGAACGGTGATGGAGCCGTTCTTCATCAGACCGTAGGTCGTCTCCCGGCTGCCGATGTTGTGTTTGTAGGTGACCTTGAGGCCCTTGGCCCTGAGTGCCTCGCCGTAGATGTCGGCGAGCAGGGTGCTCTCGGCGAAGTTGTTGGAACCGACGACGACGGTGCCGGCTTCCGCCTTCTCCTCATCGAGGGGATTGTCGGAGGTGTCGCCGGACGAACAGCCCGCGAGCAGGGCCGTCGCGGCGGTGAGCGCGACGGCCGCCGCACCGGTGTGCCTCGTCCTGGACCAGCTGCTCTTCGCGGTAGAAGTCATCCACCGATCCAATCCAGCCGCTTCACTCTCCGTCAAGCGCGGCCGGATCACGGTTGTCACTCGGCTGTCACTCGGCGGGCCGCGCGCGGAGATCCTGCGCGCGAGCCTCTCGCTCCTAGGGGGTGTTTCGGAAGTCCCGCACAGCGCCCACGGCACCCGGCACGCGCCCCCAAGCTCTCGGCTTCGCTCGAGCAGGGAGGTACCCCCTTCGCCGCACCGGCCGAAAGCCCAAGTACGTCCAGTACGAGGGCTTTCGTCCGGCACGCCGAGAGCACGCACCGAGCACCGCGGACACCGCACAGGACTTTCGAAACACCCCCTAGCGCCTGCGCACCCCGGGCGACACCACGAATCGTCCCGCCGCCCAGAACAGCACGAGCGTGACGAGCGCCAGGGCCGCCACCAGGGTGGCGCCGCCGACCACCTTCTCGTAGTCGCGCTGGTAGAGCCCGTCGATGATGTACCGGCCGAGGCCGCCGAGGCTGACGTACGCGGCGATGGTGGCCGTCGACACGATCTGGATGGCCGCCGAGCGCAGTCCGCTGAGGATGAGCGGCAGCGCCACCGGCACCTCGACCTGGAAGAGGATCCGTGACTCGGGCATGCCCATGCCGCGGGCCGCGTCCACCGGGGAGGGGTCCACGGTACGGACGGCCTCGTAGGTGGTCACCAGGATCGGCGGGACGGCCAGGACGACCAGCGGGATCATCACGGGCAGCAGACCGAAGCCGATCAGCAGGACCACCAGCACCAGCAGGCCGAAACTGGGCAGGGCGCGGGCGGCGTTGGCGATGAAGGCGAGCGCGTTACCGCCTCGGCCGGTGTGTCCGGTCAGCAGGCCGACGGGCAGGCCGATCGCGGCGGCGAGGGCGAGCGCCAGCAGCGAGTACTGGAGGTGTTCGAGGAAGCGCTGCGGAATGCCGTCGTAGCCCTGCCAGTTGGCGCTGTCGCTGAAGAACGCGTTGGCGAAGTCGAAGATGTTCACGGGGCCTCGACCTCAGCTTCTTCGAACTGCCTCGGACCCACGGTGGACTTGGTCCTGGGCTGCGTACCGCGTGGCATCCAGGGCGTGAGCAGGACCCTGAGCAGGACCAGCAGGGCGTCGCACAGGATCGCCAGTACGGCCATGGTGATCACGGCGTTGACCGCGAGCTCGGGCCGGTCGTACTTCTGCGCGGCCGCGAGCAGGTTGCCGAGGGCGCCCTGGTTGCCGATCAGGGCGCCGACGCTGACCAGGGAGATGCTGGACGCGGTGGCGACCCGCAGGCCGGCGATGATGGCGGGCGCGGCGATCGGCAACTGCACCTGGGTGTAGCGCCGTACGGGGCCGAAGCCCATGGCGGTGGCGGCGGCCAGGGTCTCGTCCGGTACCGAGCGCACGCCGTCGACGATCGCCGGGATCAGCACCACCAGGCTGTACAGGGCCAGCGGGATCATCACGGTGAGTTCGGTCTGGCCGGTGTAGTCGATGAGGACGACGAAGAACGCCAGTGACGGGATGGCGTACAGCACGGTCGTCAGGCCGAGCACCGGCGGGTACAGCCAGCGGAAGCGGCCGCACAGCTGGGCGATGGGCAGCGCGAGCAGCAGCCCGGCCGCGACCGGGATCAGCGCCTCCCTCAGGTGCAGTCCGATCAGGCCGGCCCAGCTGTGCTGGAGGTCGCTGGGGATGGTGAAGAAGCCGCTCATCCGGCGACCTTCTCGTCATCGGCGCGGCCGTCTCGGTGCGCGGTGCGGATGGCGTCGCCGATGGTCTGCTGGGAGACGACTCCCCGCACCCGGCCGGCGTCGTCCACGGCGACGGCCCAGCCGGTCGGGGAGAGCACGGCGCAGTCGAGCGCGACCCGCAGCGAGTCCACCCCGGGCACGAACGGGCGCCCGTACGGCAGGAGCTGGTCGGGCCGGATGTCCCCGGCGGTCAGCCGGCGCGGCTCGGACCAGCCGAGCGGGCGTCCCTCGTCGTCGGTCACCAGGAGGTGGGCGGCGGCGGCCTCGCCGATCCGCTCGGCGGTGGCGTCCGGCGGGATCACGGTGTCGGTGGCCAGTTCCAGTGCGGTGGTGGCGAGGAAGGAGAGCCGCCGGATGCCCCGGTCGGCGCCGAGGAAGTCCTCGACGAACGCGTCCGCGGGGTCGGAGAGCAGCTCGGCGGGCGGCGCGTACTGGGCGAGCCGGCCGCCCTCGCGCAGGACGGCGACCATCGTGCCGAGTTTGACCGCCTCGTCGATGTCGTGCGTGACGAAGACGATGGTCTTGCCCAGCTCCTCCTGGATCCGCAGGAGTTCGTCCTGAAGGCCCTTGCGGACCACCGGGTCGACGGCCGAGAACGGCTCGTCCATCAGCAGTACCGGCGGGTCCGCGGCAAGCGCCCGCGCCACCCCGACGCGCTGCTGCTGGCCTCCGGAGAGCTGATACGGGTACCGCTTGGCCATGGCGGTGTCGAGGCCCACCCGCTCCATCAGCTCCGCCGCCCGCTCCCGGGCCCGCTGCTTGCCCCAGCCGAGCATGCGGGGCACGGTGGCGATGTTGTCGACGATGGTGCGGTGCTGGAACAGTCCGGCGTTCTGGATGACGTATCCCATGGACCGGCGCAGGGTGGTGACCGGCTGCCGCTGGATGTCCGCACCGTCGAGCAGGATCGTTCCCTCGGTGGGTTCGACCATGCGGTTGATCATGCGCAGGGTGGTCGTCTTGCCGCAGCCCGACGGTCCGACGAGGACGGTGATCGAGCGGTCGGGAATCTCCAGGGAGAGCCGGTCGACCGCCACCGTGCCGTCCGGATAGCGCTTCGTGACTGATTCGATCCGTATCAAGGCGCCGGATGCCCTTCGGGTGGCTGGAAACTTCTGGCCGAGACGGCCACGGGGTCTGCCGCCGGTCGAGTCTAGACGGCACCTCCGACGTTGCCCGAAGAGCGCGTTGTCCGCGCCTCCCGCGCCTCCCGGGTTTCCCGTGTCCTTGTCCCCCTCGGCTCCGGCACGACCGGCCGCCGGACGGGCCGCCCCACGCCGCCGCCTGCCCAGCGCCCACCACGGGAAACTCCCTTCGAACCCACCGTTCGAAACACCTCCGGGGCCGGGTACCTCAGTTTGGGCGGGTGGAGAAAGTACGACTGCCCGTCGCGGACGACGATCCGCCGATAGCCGACCTGGTGGCGATCGTTGCCCGGTACGAGGGCTGGGAGGCCGTCACCGCCCACTCCGGTGAGGAGGCGCTGCGTCGGGCCGCCGCGTTCCGGCCTGACATCGTGGTGCTCGACGTGATGCTGCCCGACGTCGACGGTTTCGGCGCGCTGGACCGGCTGCGCGGCTCCCGGGCGATGCTGCCGGTGGTGTTCCTCACCGCCCGTGACGGGGTCGCCGACCGGGTGGCGGGGCTGACCCGGGGCGGGGACGACTACCTGGTCAAGCCGTTCGCCGTGGAGGAACTGATGGCCCGGCTGCGGACGGTGCTGCGGCGCACCGCGGGCCCGAGTCCGCGGCTCGGCCCGTGCTGCGGGTGGCGGACCTGACGATGGACGAGGACACCCGCGAGGTACGGCGCGGCGGCAGATTACTGTCGCTCACCCCGACCGAGTACGAGGTACTGCGCCACCTCATGCTCCGGTCCCCGACCGTGCTGACCAAGACGCAGATCCTCGAGCACGTGTGGGAGTACGGCTTCGGAGGCCGGTCCAATGTCGTGGAGCTGGCCGTCAGCAAACTGCGCCGCAAGCTCGACGACACCGGGGAACCGCTGATCCGGACCGTGCGGGGATTCGGTTACTCGATCCGGGGGGCCGCGGAGTGATCCGGCGCTCGCGGGAGGCGTCGCGGCGGCTGCCGGGGAGCTACCGGGGGCTGCGGCTGGGCACCCGGCCGGCGCTGGGCGTCAGGGTGCCGGCCCTGGTCGTGTTCGCGGTCATCGGCGCGACGCTGACCATGTATATGAAGGACTATCCGGAGCATCAGCTCGGCACGCAGCTGAAGCTGGTGCAGACCGTGCAGGCCAAGGACGCCGTGCACACCCCGCCCGGCACCCGCGTCGACGTGTCCGACTCCGGCTCCGATTCCGTCGCCGCCGACGGCGACACCGGCACCGCCGCGCGGATACGGATCGCCGACGAGGGGCCCGGCATCCCGGCCGAGGACCGGGAGCGGATGTTCGACCGGTTCTACCGGGTCGACAAGGCCCGCAGCCGCGACCGGGGCGGCAGCGGTCTCGGCCTCGCAGTCGCCAGGTCCCTGGTCAGAGCGCACGGCGGCGACATCGAGCTGAGCGCCGGCAGGCCGGGGCCGACCGTCTTCACCGTACGGCTGCCGCTCACCGGGCCCGGTGCCACGGGCCCTTGACGCCGGACGGGTCTTACGGACCCGTGACATGCGGGGCCCGGAGCTGCTTCGGGGCGGGGCGCGGGCCTAGCGTGAGGGTATGCGTGTCATGGTCACCGGCGGTGCCGGGTTCATCGGGTCCCACGTCGTGGAGGCGCTGCGGGCGCGCGGGCACGAGCCCGTGGTGTACGACGTCCGCACCGATCCGGCGGCGGACGTCCGTGTCGCCGGTGCCGTGCGCGACGCCCTGTCCGGTGTCGACGCCGTCTGCCATCAGGCGGCGATGGTCGGCCTCGGCACCGGTTTCGCCGATGCCCCCGACTACGTCTCCCACAACGACCTGGGCACCGCGGTGCTGCTGGCCGCCATGGAGGAGACCGGCGTGGGGCGCCTCGTCCTGGCGGGGTCGATGGTGGTGTACGGCGAGGGCCGCTACTCCTGTGCCCGGCACGGGACGGTGCGTCCGGGCCCGCGCACGGTCACCGACCTCGCGGCCGGCCGGTTCGAACCCGTCTGCCCTGTCTGCGGGGCGGCCCTCTCCCCCGGCCTGGTCGGCGAGGACGCTCCCGTCGACCCGCGCAACGTGTACGCCACGACCAAATTGACGCAGGAACACCTGGCCGCCGCCTGGTCCCGCTCGACGGGCGGGACCGCGGTGTCCCTGCGCTACCACAACGTCTACGGTCCCCGGATGCCCCGCGACACCCCGTACGCGGGTGTGGCCTCCTTCTTCCGCTCGGCGCTGGCCCGCGGCGAGGCACCCCGCGTCTTCGAGGACGGCCGCCAGCGCCGGGACTTCGTCCACGTACGGGACGTGGCGGCGGCCAATGTCGCGGCGCTGGAGGCCGATACGGCGCGGGGCGCGCTCACCGCGTACAACACGGGCAGCGGCACGCCCCACACGGTCGGCGCGATGGCCCGTGCTCTGGTCTCGGCGTACGGCGGACCGGAACCGGTCGTCACGGGCGAGTACCGCCTGGGCGACGTCCGCCACATCACGGCCGACTCCTCCCGCCTGCACACCGACCTGTCCTGGAAGCCGGAGATCACCTTCGAGGACGGGATGCGCGAGTTCGCGGCGGCGGGATTGCGGGAGGACTGAAGCCTTCGACGACCGACGGCAGTCGGCGGTCGGCGGTCGGCGGTCGGCGGCCTGAGACCCGCTGCGGGCCGGGTTCAGGCCTCCGCCGTCGGGAGGGTCACCTCGAAGCGGCAGCCGCCGGTGACGTTGCGGACGGTGGTGGTGCCCCGGTGGGCCTCCACGAGGCCGCGGACGATGGCGAGGCCGAGGCCCGCGCCGGCGGGCGGGGTGCGGGCGTGAGTGCCGCGCCAGCCGGTGTCGAAGACGCGGGCCAGGTCCTCCTCGGGGATGCCGCCGCAGCCGTCCGTCACGGACAGGACCACGCCCTCGGCGGAGCGTTCGGCCGCGACGGCGACGGTGCCGTCGGCCGGTGTCCGGCGGATCGCGTTGACCAGCAGGTTGCCCAGGACGCGGCTCATCTCCCGGCCGTCCACCTCCACCGGCACCGACTCGACGCCCTCGCCGACGAGCCGTACACCGTGCTCGCGGGCGAGCGGGTCCGCACCGGCGAGGGCGTCGCCGACCAGGTCGTACAGGGACATCCGGGAGAGGGACAGGGTGAGGGCGCCCGCGTGGATGCGGGAGAGTTCGAAGAGGTCGCCGACCATGTCGTTGAGGCGTTCCACCTCGGTGCGGATCCGGCCGAGGTAGCGGTCGGGGTCGGCGGCGACGCCGTCCTCCAGCGCCTCGGCCATCGCGCGGAGTCCGGCGAGCGGGGTGCGCAGGTCGTGGGAGATCCAGGCGACGAGTTCACGCCGGGAGGCCTCCAGGGCACGCTCCCGGTCCCGGGACTCGGCGAGCCTGTTACTGGTGGTCTGCAACTCCCTGCTGACCGCCGCGAGTTCGGCGGTGGCCGGGCCGTCGGGGGCGGCGAAGTCGCCGCCGTCACCGAAGGAACGGGCGGCGAGCGCCAGGTCCCGGCTGCGGGCGACGACCCAGCGGCCGAGCAGCAGCGCGGTCGCCATGGAGACGACGGCGGCCATCGCGACGACGGTCGTCACCACGGTCAGGTCGTGTGCCGAGAGGAACATCGCCTGCGCGACGGCCAGCGTGCCCGCGAGCATCGCGGTGACCGCGACGGCCGCGACCACCGCGAGATGCGCGGTCAGCGTCCACCGCCGGATCAGCAGCAGGACGCACGCGCCGAGCACCCCGGCCGCGGCGGCGCCGAGGAAGGCGAACAGGGCGATGAGCAGCGTGTCGCGCATGCTCACTCCTCCCCGGCCGCGGGGTCGAAGCGGTAGCCGACGCCCCACACCGTCTGGATGAGGCGGGGCCGCGCCGGATCGTCCTCGGCCTTGCCTCGCAGCCGCCGTACGTGGACGGTGACGGTGGACAGGTCGCCGAAATCCCAGCCCCACACCTCGCGCATCAGCTCCTCCCGGGTATAAGCCCGGCCGGGATGGCGCAGCAGGAATGCGAGGAGGTCGAACTCGCGGATGGTCAGGGCCAGTTCGGTGCCGTGCTTGGTGGCGCGGCGGGCAGCGGGGTCGATCTGGAGTCCGGCGGCGCGCAGGACCCCGGACGCGGGAGAGGACGCCGAGCGGGTGCGGCGCAGTACGGACTCCACGCGCAACACCAGTTCGCGCGGGCTGAAGGGCTTGGTCACGTAGTCGTCGGCGCCGACCTCCAGGCCGAGGATGCGGTCGTCCTCGTCGCCGCGCGCGGTGAGCATGATGACCGGCACGGGCCCCCGGCCGCGCATCCGGCGGCACACCTCCAGGCCGTCCATGCCGGGCAGCATCAGGTCGAGCACGACGAGGTCCGGCCAGTGGTCCGCCGCCCTGGCGAGCGCGTCAGGACCGTCGCCGGCCCGGTCGACGACGTATCCGGCGCGGTCGAGGTAGCCCGAGACGATCTCGGCGACGGTGGGGTCGTCGTCGACGACGAGGACCCGGGCGCCGGACTCCGCGGGTGACTGCTGCTGCTCCATGCGGCCAGCCTCGCACCACGCGCACGCGGACGTCGGGGACCGGGCGCCGACGTCCGCGTTTCGTAAGAAGACAATGTCCGGTATGCCAGGTTCGCATTCGTAGGGTGAACCCCGTGACCACCTCCCCTTTCTCCTCCTCCGCCTTTCCTCCGTCCCCCTTTCCCTCGTCCGGATCGCCGCGGGAGCCGTCGGCGGGCGTGGACCTCGTCCTGCCCTGTCTCGACGAGGCCGAGGCCCTGCCATGGGTGCTGGAGCATGTCCCGCCCGGCTGGCGCGCGATCGTCGTGGACAACGGTTCGACGGACGGTTCGGGCCGGATCGCCCGTGAGCTCGGCGCGACCGTCGTCCGCGAGGAACGGCGGGGTTTCGGGGCCGCCTGCCATACGGGGCTGACCGCCGCCACCGCCGACATCGTGTGCTTCTGCGACTGCGACGCCTCTCTGCACCCGGCCGACCTGGTGCCGTTCGTGCGGGAGATCCGGGCCGGCGAGGCCGACCTGGTGCTCGGCAGGCGCCGGCCGAAGGCCCGGGGCGTCTGGCCGGCCCGTGCCCGCGCGGGCAACCTCGCGCTCGCCCGGCTGCTGCGCCGCCGCACCGGGCTGCGGCTGCACGACCTCGGTCCGCTGCGTGCGGCCCGGCGCACGGACCTGCTCGCCCTCGGTCTGACGGACCGGCGCAGCGGCTATCCGCTCCAGATGGTGGTGCGGGCCGCCGACGCGGGCTGGAGGGTCACCGAGCACGATGTCCCGTACCTGCCCCGTTCCGGGGCCTCGAAGGTGACGGGCACCTGGCGCGGCACGTTCCAGGCCGTCCGGGACATGAGCCGGGTGCTGCACGAGGCGCCGGAACGTACGGGGGCGGCCTCATGAGCACGGCTCCCCTCACGCCCAGCCCTGTGACCCTGCTCGTCATCGCGAAGGAACCCCGCCCCGGCCGGGTCAAGACCCGGCTGACGCCGCCGTTCACTCCCGGGGAGGCGGCGGGGCTCGCCGAGGCCGCGCTGGCGGACACCCTGGACGTCGTGGTGCGCACGCCCGCACGGCGGCGGGTACTGGTGCTGGACGGCGCCCCGGGGCCCTGGCTGCCGGTCGGCGTCGAGGTCGTACCGCAGTGCGCGGGCGGCCTCGACGAGCGGCTCGCCGCGGCCTTCGCGCAGTGCGACGGGCCCGCTCTCCTCGTCGGCATGGACACGCCCCAGGTGACACCGGAGCTGCTCACCGTGGACTTCGCGGACTGCGACGCGTACTTCGGTCCCGCCGAGGACGGCGGCTTCTGGGCGCTGGGCCTGGCCTCGCCCGACCCCGGCCTGCTGCGCGGGGTCCCCATGTCGACGCCGGACACGGGCGCCGCGCAGCGGCGGCGGCTCGCGCACCTGAGGGTGCGGGAACTGCCGCGGCTGCGGGACGTGGACACGGCGTACGACGCCGAGGTGGTCGCCGGCGCGGCACCGGGCGGGCGGTTCGCCGCCCGGCTGGCACGGCTGACGGCGACGCACCGGTGAGCGCGGCACCGGTAGGGTCCGTACCGGCGGAGACCGCACCGGCGGCGACGGCCGTGCCCGTCGGCCGTCAGCGGACGCCCGGCCGGCCAGGGCCCTCTCCCGAGCGCTCCTGGTCCGCCGACCCCTACTCCCACGCCCTGCGCACCGGCCGGGGGCCACTGTTCCTGCGCCGTACGGACGGGTGGTTGCTGCCGCTGGACGTCGAGCGGTGGTGCGCGCCGGCCGACGCCGCCGACCTGGAAGTGCTCGCGCGCTGCGAGGGCGCGGTGCTGGACGTGGGCTGTGGGCCCGGACGTCTGGTCGCGGCGCTGGGCGCCCGGGGCAGGCGGGGCCTGGGCATCGACGTCAGCGAGGCCGCGGTCGCGCGGACCGTCCGCTGCGGCGGGCAGGCGCTGTGCCGTTCCGTCTTCGACCCGTTGCCCGGAACCGGCCGCTGGGGCACCGTCCTGCTCATGGACGGCAATCTCGGCATCGGCGGTGATCCGTCCGCCCTGCTCGACCGGCTGGCCCAGCTGCTCGTACCGGGCGGTCTGCTGATCGCCGAGACGGCGCCGCAGCCGGACGTCGACGAGCGCGCCCTGGTCCAGGTCACCGACGCCCGGGGCGGCCCCGGCCCGCCCTTCCCCTGGGCCCGCCTCGGCACCCCGGCCCTGCTGCGGCACGCGGACCGCGCGGGCTGGCACCCCGACGCCCAGTGGTCGACGGGCGACCGCTGTTTCGTCGCACTGCGCACCGGCCGGCCACCGGCCCGGCCTGCGCACTGATCCTCGTACGAAGAAGGTCGGGTGGCCGAGGCTCCACACCTCGGCCACCCGCTCCTCGTCCCCTCCGGCGCGCCTTCAGCCATCGACCGGCGGGCGCCCGTCCACCACGTGTTCACGACGCCGGCGCCGTCTCCGGGACCGCACGGCGAACAGAACCGCCGAGCCACCGAACAGGACCGCCGTGAGGATCAGCCAGCGGGTCGCGTAGCCGTCGGCGGACAGTCCCGTGGCACCGGCGTAGCGTTTCGACACCCTGCCCGTGATCAGCGGGAACCACACGAGCAGCAGCAGGCCCGACAGGGCGGCCGGAACCCGTACGTGGTTGACCCACTCCCGGTGCCGGCCGGTGCTCTTCACCAGCGCGCGGTCGGCCGCCGCGTACAGCGGCAGCAGCACCAGGTCGTGGAGCACGGCCGCGCCCACGAACCACAGGGCGATCAGGAACCAGTCCCCGTCGAGCAGCCGCACCCCCGCGTACCCGCACAGGGCGAACGAGCACAGCAGCAGGAGGAGCTGGGGAGGGCTGCCGAGCACTGCCGCACAGCACGGCCTGGACCGCGAGTACCGCGTGGACCGGACGAATCGTGTCATCGGACAGGCTCCTCACAGCTCGCCGAAGGTCAGCCGGGCGACCCATTTGGTGTTGAGCACGCCGGGCGCGCCGGGGACGATGATCCGCGCCGGGTGGCCGTGGTCGGGAGACAGCTCCTCGCCGTTGACGGACAGGGCGAGCAGGGAGCGCGGGTCGGCGACCTGGTTGGCGCGCAGCGCGGCGCGCCGGAAGGCGCCACGGCGCTGCAACGACTCCACGAAGACGTCGACCGGGTCGTCGTGGCCGACGAGCGCGGCGAGGTCCCGCAGCCGAACGCCCCGCCACCACTGGTCGGAGGTGGACCAGCCCTCCACACAGGCGATGGGCAGTGCCGCACTGTGCTGCGGCAGGGCGAGCAGGCCGGCGCGGTCCAGCTGGACGGTTCCCGTACGTCCGGCGACCACCAGCCGCCACGCCTCCTCGCTCGTCTCGGCCGGACGGATGCCGGCGTACGCGGCCGTCTTGTTGATCTGGAAGCCGTTGGGTCCGGTGCCGGGCTCGGGGCCGCCGTGCGGGGTGAGGACGGCGGTCTCGCGCAGCGGCCCGTCGAAGCTGCGTCCGGCGGAGGTCGCGAACAGCAGCAGCGAACCGCCGCCGACCAGCCCCAGGGCACCGCGCCGCGAGACGGTCGGCGGATCCGGCTCCGGGGCCGTCAGGCCGTCCGTGCCGCCGCCCACGCCCACGCCCACGTCGTGCTCCCCCTCGTCGCTCTCCCCCTCGCCCTTCCGTTCCTCCCGCAGCCGCCGCAGATTGCGCAGCGCCACCGGCGTCTTCAGCACCGCGTGGGCGACGAACGCGCCGAAGAACACCCAGGCACCGTAGAAGTGCAGCGGATAGAAGGAGCCGGGGAAGAGATAGTCGAGCTGGACGTTGAGGATGCCCGTGACGAACTCGAACAGCGCCCCGCCCACCAGGAGGAGCAGCGAGATCCGCTCCAGGGCGTGGGTGATCGAGCGGGCCGGCGGGAGGGTGAACAGCCTGGGCACCACCGACCACAGCTTGGCCAGCAGCACCGGGACGAGGGTGAGCCCGAGCGTGACGTGGACGCCTTGGGTGAGCCGGTAGAGCCAGGGCGGGTCGGTCGGCCAGGAGGAGAGGTAGAAGCCGAGGATCCCCTTGCCGGGGGTCTTGTCGTTCACCGGGGACAGGTCCGGGTTGTACGCGGCGTACGACAGGAGTCCCGTCAGGAACAGGACCGTGATGCCCACGAGGAGCACCAGCCCGAGCACCGAGGTGAACGGGGCACCGCGCACCGGGCTGCGCCAGAAGCCCGGCGAGAACGGGCCGCGCGGGGTGCCTCCGCGCCGCAGAGCGGCAAAAGGACCGGCGGAGAGGCCTTCGGGGAGGGAGGACCGTGACGAACGTGCCATACCCCGACCGTAGGACCGGAGCACCCCCGGAAAGGGCCGGCGAACGATGACGAAACTCTGACGTCCCCGCCCGTCAGCCGCCCGGCGGAGGGCATCCGCCCTAGCGTGACGGCGTGACCCGCGTTCATCCCCCGGCTGCCCGGCCCTTCGCCCCTCCCCCCGATGCCCCTTTCCCCGACCGGCGCGGCCTCGTCCGAGATCTCGCCGCGGTCGTGGCGGCCGCGCTGCTCGTCCTGGCCGCCGTGCTGATCGGCGACGCCGTCCAGCGCCGCGACGGCACGCTGCGCGTCGGCTGGCCTCCGCTGCTGGCCCAGTGGTCGCCGCACGTCGGGCCGGGCACTCCGGCGGCGCTGGTGGTGGCGGCCGCCGTGGTGGCGTACGGCCCGTCCCTGGCGGCCCGTCTGTCCTGGCGTCCGCTGCTCCTCACCGTGTGGGGGGCCTCTTTGGCCTGGACGTGGTCGCTCGCCCTCGTCGACGGCTGGTTCCGCGGTGTCGCCGAGCAGCTGACGACGCGGCACGAGTATCTGCGGGCCGTCGACCGCTTCCACAACATCCCCGACGCCCTGCGCGACTTCAGCGGGCACATCCTGCTCGACGCCCCGGACAACTGGCCCGCCCATGTCGCCGGTCATCCCCCGGGCGCGACCCTCACCTTCGTCCTGCTCGACCGGGCCGGTCTGGGCGGCGGGGGCTGGGCCGGCGCGTTCTGCGTCACCGTCGGCACCACGGCGGCGGCGGCGGTCCTGGTCGCCGTACGCGCGCTCACCGAGGAGTCCCTGGCCCGCCGTGCCGCGCCGTTCCTGGTGCTCGCCCCGGCCGCGGTGTGGGTGGGCACGTCCGCCGACGGCTACTTCACGGCGGTCGCCGCCTGGGCACTCGCCCTGCTCGCCCTCGCCGTGACCGGGCGCCGGCCGGCCTGGAGCGGCCTGGGTTCGGGACTGCTGTTCGGACTGACCGTGTACCTGTCGTACGGGCTGACGCTGTTCGCGGTGATCGGCGCGGCGGTCCTGCCGCTGGGCCGGTGGCGTCGGCGGCCCCGGTTCCTGCCCCGGCTGCTGCCTCCGCTGGTCGCCGGGTTCCTGGTGGTACCGGTGGTGTTCGCCGTCCTGGGCTTCGACTGGTGGGAGGCGTACCGGCTGCTGGTGACCCGCTACCACCAGGGAGCGGGCGGGGTCCGGCCCTACGGGTACTGGATCTGGGCGAACCTCGCCTGCACGGTGCTGATCGCCGGCCCGGCGACGGTGGCGGGACTGCGCCGGTGCGTGGGCGGCCTGCCGGCCCGGCGGTGGCCCGCCCCGCTCACCGGCGGCCCGGTCCCCCGCCTCGCCCTGCTGGTGCTGTCGGCACTGCTCGCGCTGCTGATCGCCGATCTGTCCGGGATGAGCAAGGCCGAAACGGAACGCATCTGGCTGCCGTTCGTGTTCTGGCTGCTGCCCGCCGGTGCCCTGCTGCCCGCCCCGCGCGCCTGGCTCGCCGGGCAGGCGGTCCTCGCCCTGCTCCTCAACCATCTGCTGCGCACCGGCTGGTAGGGCGGGCTCCGGACGACCGCCGAAGGGCCGCCGGGATTCCCGGCGGCCCTTCGGTATCAGTGCGGTGTGTAGTGCGCAGTGTGCGGTGCGAGGTGTGCGGATCAGCCCTCGGCGGGCTGCAGCTTCAGCGAGATGCTGTTGATGCAGTACCGCTGGTCCGTGGGCGTCGCGTACCCCTCACCCTCGAACACGTGTCCGAGGTGTGAGCCGCAGCGGGAGCAGCGCACCTCGGTGCGCACCATGCCGTGCGAGCGGTCCTCGACCAGTTCGACGGCGTCGGAGTCCCGCGGGTCGTAGAAGGAGGGCCAGCCGCAGTGCGACTCGAACTTGGTTCCCGAGGTGAACAGTTCGGCGCCGCAGGCGCGGCACGAGTAGACGCCCTCGGTCTTGGTGTCGGTGTACTCACCGGTGAAGGCGGGTTCCGTGGCCGCCTGGCGCAGAACGGTGTACTCGGACGGCGACAGCTCCGCGCGCCACTGCTCGTCCGGCTTCTCCACGTCGTACGACATGTGCGTCCAGCCCTTCCCCTACGTCTTCTGTTGCTGCTGCTTCTGCCGGTACTTCACTTCGACAGACGGTCCAGGATCAGCGGGCCGAGGTCGGTGACGTCGCCCGCTCCCATGGTGAGAACCAGATCACCGGGCTTCGCCATTCCCGCGACGGCCTCCGGGATCTCCGTCTTGTCGTGCACCGGCGTCACGTCCGTGCCGGCCGCCCGTGCCGCGTCGATGATCAGCTCGCTGGTGACGCCGGGGATCGGGTCCTCGCGGGCCGGGTAGATGTCGAGGACGACCGAGGAGTCGGCCAGGGCCAGGGCCTCGCCCATCTCCTTGCCCAGCTCCCGGGTGCGGGAGAAGAGGTGCGGCTGGAAGACGACCAGGATGCGGGCGTCGCCCGCGGCGGCGCGCATCGCCTCCAGATCGGCGGTCATCTCGGTCGGGTGGTGCGCGTAGGAGTCGATGACCTGGACGCCCGCCGCCTCGCCCTTGAGCTGGAGGCGCCGGTTCACCCCGGTGTACGCGGCCAGCGCCGGGGCCAGTTCGGCGGCCGGGATGCCGAGCGCGACACCCGCGGCGAGCGCGGCCACGGCGTTGTGCGCGTAGTGGCGGCCCGGGACGGACAGCGTGAAGGTGAGCGGGGTGCCCTCGAACTCGACGGTCACCTCGCTCTTCAGCCCCTGCGGGACGACCGACGTCACCCGCACGTCGGCGTCCGGCGACTCCCCGTACGTCACCGTCCGCACGGAACCGGCCGGACCGGCCGCGTCGCGCAGGCGCCGGGTCAGCTCCCGCGCGCCCTCGTGGTCCGACGAGATCACCAGTGTGCCACCGGGCACGATCCGGCCGACGAACGTCTCGAAGGACTCGTGGATCTCCTCCATGGACGCGTAGTTGGCATGGTGGTCCAGCTCCACGTTGAGGATGATCGCGACCTCGGGCGCGTACGTGTGGAAGCTGCGGTCGGACTCGTCCGCCTCGGCGACGAAGATCTCGCCGTCGCCGTGCAGCGCGTTGGAACCGGGCACGTCCAGGTCGCCGCCGATGGCGTACGACGGCCGGCGGCCCAGCTCGGTCAGGGAAACGGCCAGCATCGAGGTGGTCGTGGTCTTGCCGTGGGTGCCGGCCACCGCGATCGGGCGCAGGCCGTCCATGAGGGCGGCCAGCGCGTCGGAGCGGTGGACCACGGGCACGCCCAGTTCGGCCGCGCGGGCCAGCTCCGGGTTGTCCTCGCGGATCGCCGACGACACGACCACGCAGCTCGCGTCGTCGGCCAGGTGCCCGGCGGCGTGCCCGATGTGCACGGTGGCACCCAGCGCGCGCAGCGCCTCGGCGGTGGCGGACTCCTTGGCGTCGCTGCCGGCCACCTTGGCGCCGCGCTGCGCGAGGATCTTCGCGATGCCCGACATCCCGGCGCCGCCGATGCCGATGAAGTGCGGTCGGTCCATGGCGGTAGGAAGGCCGGCTGCCATGCGTGTTTCTCCCCAGTGGTGACGAGCGGTGCGGGTCGTACGAGTGGTGCGACGAGCGGGACGACGGTCCTCGCGCCTTCGTGCGAAGGCGCCGCCCCAGCCTATGCCTTGCTGTGCGAGAACAGTTTCAGCACCGGCACCCCCACCTTGTGCCGGGCCCGGGAGGCCCAGTCGCGGTGGAAGAACTCCTCCACGTAGTGCGGATCGGTGAGCACGATCACCTCGTCCGCTTCGGCCTCCTGGACCATCGCTCTCAGCGCGTCCAGCGGGTGGGCCTCGATCAGGCGGCCCTCGGCCTCGTGACCGGCAGTACGCAGGGCCTGCAGGGACACCTCCAGGGCACGCCCGCCCATGGTCTCCGCTTCCTCGCCCTCGGGGGTCTCCCCCTCGCGGACGGCGTCGTCCAGCTCGCCGAGCGCCACGTCGTCGATGGCCCGCAGCAGCCGGTCCGCCTGCTCTCCGCGCGGCTGGAGCAGCACCTGGAAGGTGACCCCCTCGTCGCCGTGCAGGGTGGTGACGAAGTCCACGTCGGCGGACGTCAGGGCCTTCTCGATCATCAGTACGCTTGTGAACACCAGGCGCCCCTTCTCCTCGGAGGGCCGCGGCCCTCTTTCCCGTGGGCCGAGCCAGGCCCTGCGGAAACCATCCTGCCCCGTGTTCGCACGGGCACTGCCGGATTCAGTCTGCCCCTCACGGCATCAAGCGGAACAAAACATTCCGCCGATGACCGGACCAGCGGTAACCGTCGAACCCGTTTCCGGATATTTCCGGCCGCCGGGCGCGGCTGCTTCCGACCCCACCTGGCCACGCCCGGTCACATCTGGATCAGGGCCGCGCGTACCGCGTGAAGAGGAAGCCGTCCTCCTCCAGCATCGACTTCAGCGTGAAACGCCGCGGAAGTGTCACAGAGGGGCCCCCGGCAATGCGCTGAGCGTCCCCCGCGGTGAGCATCGGGGCGACGGTCAGGCAGAGCTCGTCCAGCACCCCGGCCGCCACCAGCTGCCCCAGCAGGCGCGGACCGCCCTCGGTCAGCAGCCGGGTGTACCCCCGCTCCGCGAGGGCCCGGACCGCACGCCCCGGGTCCACGCCCGCCCCCTCCCCGGCGGTCACGACCCGGGCCCCGGCCGCCTCGGCGGCCGCAACCCCGTCCGGGGGCGCGGCGGAGCCGGTCAGGATCAGAGTGGGCACCAGCGGGGAGGTGAACAGCGGCAGGGAGAAGTCCAGGTCCAGGCTCGCGGACACGACCGCGATCGCCGCCGCCGGCCCCTGCCCGGCCGCCTCCCGCGCCGCCGCGAACTCGGCACGCGCGCGTGCCGGCCGGTAGCCCTCCTGCCGAACCGTTTCCGCACCGACGAGCACGACGTCCGCCAGCGCCCTCAGCGTGCCGAAGATCCGCATGTCGGCGGGGCAGGAGAGGGGCTGTGAGCGGCCTTCGTGCTGAGCGGCACCGTCGAGCGTGGACACCATGTTGGCCCGCAGCCACGGCGCCGCCTCCGGGTAGGCGTACGCGGCCGCCAGTTCGGCCGGGCTCCACTCCCGGCCGTCCCCGCCGTCGCCACCACCACCGCCACGGACGTCGTCCCCGCCGTCGCCGGACGTACCGGAACTCACTCCGGGAGCTGCTGTTTCGTGGGTCACAGGGAACAGGCGTCGCATGACGTGCAGTGTTCCACGCCCCGTAGTATGAGTCAGCGTGTCGTCCTCCTCCCCCGCCTCCCCCGCCTCCCGGCCCGGTGTCACAGCCGAAGCTGCCCCGCTGTCCCTGTGCGCCCGTGAGCCGCATGTCCCCGCGGACCGGCTCGTCGCCGAGATGGTGCCCCCGCCGCGATTCGACGCGGTCCGCTTCGGCACGTACATACCGGACCCGAACCAGCCCAGCCAGACCGAGGCCGTGCACGTCCTCGAAGGCTTCGCGGCGGGGCTCGGCGGACCCGGGGCCACAGGTTCCGGCAAGCGCAGGCTGTTCGGCTTCGGCAAGGCGGCGAAACCCGCCCCGGCCGGCCCCCGCGGCGTCTACCTCGACGGCGGGTACGGCGTCGGCAAGACCCACCTGCTGGCCTCCCTCTGGCACGCCACCCCGGCCGAGCCGGCGCTGAAGGCGTTCGGCACCTTCGTGGAGCTGACCAACCTGGTCGGCGCCCTCGGCTTCCAGCAGACGGTGCGGACCCTCTCCGGTCACCGGCTCCTGTGCATCGACGAGTTCGAGCTGGACGACCCCGGCGACACCGTGCTCGTCTCCACCCTGCTCGGCAAGCTGGTCGAGGCGGGCGTCGCGCTCGCCGCCACCTCCAACACACTGCCGGGCAAGCTCGGCGAGGGCCGGTTCGCCTCGGCCGACTTCCTGCGCGAGATCCAGGGCCTGTCGGCCCACTTCCGCGCCCTGCGCATCGACGGCGAGGACTACCGCCACCGCGGCCTGCCGAAGGCGCCGCCGCCGTACACCGACGAACTGGTGTCCAAGACGGCGTACGCCACCGAGGGCGCCTCCCTGGACAGCTTCGCGGACCTGCTGGACCACCTCGCGAAGGTGCACCCCAGCCGGTACGGCGCCCTGACCGACGGACTCGCCGCCGTGTGCCTCACCGGTGTCCGGCCGGTACCGGACCAGTCGACGGCACTGCGTCTCGTCGTCCTCGCCGACCGGCTCTACGACCGCGAGGTGCCCGTACTCGCCTCGGGACTGCCGTTCGACCAGTTGTTCAGCGAGGACATGCTGAAGGGCGGCTACCGGAAGAAGTACTTCCGGGCCATCTCCCGCCTCACCGCCCTGGCCCGGGACGCGGGCCGGCTCACGGGAACCCCGTAGGGCCCTCCCCGGCCCCGCTCCCCCGGCCCCGCTCCAGCTGCCTGACCTCACCCGTGGCCCCGACCGGGACGGCGGGCATATCGTGGCAGGAGTGACCATAAGGTCAGAGAACAGGCCTCTGACGGGAGGTCGTCATGGTCGAGGAACTGCTCACCGCGGTCGTCGCCACCGGTGCCGCGGGCATCGTCTATCTCGCCGCGGCGGCGCGGGTCGTCAAGCAGTACGAGAAGGGCGTGGTCTTCCGCCTCGGCCGGCTGCACCGCGAGGAGCGTCAGCCCGGGTTCACGACGATCGTTCCGTTCGTGGACCGGCTGCACAAGGTCAATCTGCAGATCGTCACGATGCCGGTGCCCGCGCAGGAGGGCATCACCCGGGACAACGTGACGGTGCGGGTCGACGCGGTGGTGTACTTCAAGGTCGTGGACGCGTCTGCGGCGCTGGTCAACGTGGAGGACTACCGGTTCGCGGTCTCCCAGATGGCGCAGACCTCACTGCGTTCGATCATCGGCAAGAGCGATCTCGACGATCTGCTGTCCAACCGGGAGATGCTGAACCAGGGCCTGGAGCTGATGATCGACAGCCCGGCGGTCGGCTGGGGCGTGCAGATCGACCGCGTCGAGATCAAGGACGTCTCGCTGCCCGACACCATGAAGCGATCCATGGCCCGCCAGGCGGAGGCCGACCGCGAGCGCCGCGCCCGGGTCATCAACGCCGACGCCGAACTCCAGGCGTCGAAGAAACTGGCCGAGGCGGCGCAGCAGATGGCGGACACGCCCTCCGCACTGCAACTGCGGCTGCTGCAGACCATCGTGGCGGTCGCGGCCGAGAAGAACTCCACGCTGGTCCTGCCCTTCCCCGTCGAACTGCTGCGCTTCCTGGAGCGGGCCGCCCAGCCACCGGGGCAACAGGAACGCGCCCTCGAGGAACCCGGACCGCCGGCCGACCGGGGCGGGGACCTCGCCGGAAACGTGGACGGGGACAAAGGCAGGAACCGGCCCCTGGAAACCGATCGCCCGGTCCCGGACTTCGGGCGCCTGGCCACGGACGCGGACACGGGCCCCGGTACCGGCTCCGCACCCGCACCCGCACCCGCACCCGCACCCGCACCCGCACCCGCACCGACCTCACCCCCGGACGCGTGACGCGAGACCGCCCGCGGACAGACACGTGACACGTGCTCCGCGCGTGGTTCCCGTGACTCACGGCAGGTGATAGACACGGCGGGACCACAGTTCCTGTCCGCCAGCAGGAAGGTTCCCCATGTCAGAAACAGGCATGCCAGAAACAGGGTCCGACACCGGATTCCTGCCCTGGACACGACGCCGGCTGCTCGCCCGTACCGGCGCTCTGGGCATCGGTATCGCGTTCTCCGGCGCGCTCTCCGAACTGTTCACCCCCGTTGCCGCCGCCTCGCAGCACCTGGGCCACCACGACTACGGTCCTCTCGTCCCCGACCCGAACGGGCTCCTCGACCTGCCGAAAGGTTTCCGCTACCAGGTGCTCTCCCGCGAGGGCGACGCACTGCGCTCCGGCGAGGGCCCCGTCCCCTCCAACCATGACGGCATGGCCGCCTTCGCGGGCGGGCAGGGCCGGGTCCACCTGGTCCGCAACCACGAGAACCGCGCGAACGGCAGGATCCCGGTCCCGGTGGTCGAAGGCCTGACCTACGACCCGGAGGGCAAGGGCGGCTGCACGTCGCTGACCCTGGACTCCCGCGGCCGGGTGCGCTCCGAGCGGGTCGCGATCGCCGGTACGGCCGTCAACTGCGCGGGCGGACCGACTCCTTGGAACACCTGGCTGACCTGCGAGGAGACCGAGGACAAGGCCGGCACCAACGGCTACACCAAGGACCACGGCTACATCTTCGAGGTCGACGGCGCCGATCCGCGCCGCACGGGTGCCGTGCCGCTGACCGCGATGGGCCGCTTCCAGCACGAGGCGGTCGCCGTAGACCCGAAACGGGGCATCGTCTACGAGACGGAGGACGCCTTCGAACGGCCCTTCGGTCTCTTCTACCGGTTCCTCCCGCACAAGCCGCTCGGCGGCACCGGCTCGCTGCGCGCGGGCGGGCGACTCCAGGCGATGCGGGTGCCCGGGGTGCCGGACCTGTCCTCGGTCCAGGAGCCGGGCGCCCGGTTCGACGGCATCGAGTGGGTGGACGTACCGGACCCGTCGGCCGCCGAAACACCCATCCGTTTTCAGGACTTCGGCACCGGCGGCATCACGCACGCGCAGAAGCTGGAGGGCTGCTACTGGGGCGGTCGGTCGGTGTACTTCGTGTCGTCCTTCGCCCGCAGCGCGGAGGGTTCGGCCGGCGACCACTACGGGCAGATCTGGCGCTACGACCCGGACCGGCGCCGGCTGACCCTGGTGATCGTCTTCGGGCCGGACACCGACGTACAGCTTCCCGGCGAGTCACCGGACAACATCTGCCTCGCCCCCAGCGGCGGCCTGATGGTCTGCGAGGACGGCGGCGGCGCGCAGCACGTCTACGGCGTGACCCGGCACGGCGAGGTGTACGCGCTGGCCCGCAACCGCCAGGCGATCACATCAGCCGCTACCGCAGCGGGGGGAACGCCCGAGGACCCGGAGTGGGGCGAGTTCGCGGGCGTCACTTTCTCCCCCGACGGCCGCACGATGTACGTCAACTGCTACTCCCCCGGCACGACGTTCGCGGTCACGGGGCCCTGGCGGCGGTGACGGCACGGGGCCGGCCGGGGCCGCCCCGGCCGGCCCCGGCGGTCCGCACACTGCTCAGGCGGCCACCAGCAGGTCGTCCATCTGCCCGATCGACTGCCCCAGCCCCTCGACCACGCCCATCTCCGCCAGCTGCTCCATCTGCTCCCGGGTGTCGAAGACCGAGCGCAGTTCCATCCTGGTCCCGCCCTCGTGCTCGCTGAGCGTCATCCGCACCGCCGTGGTCGGCATCTCGGGGTTCGGCTTGCCGTCCGGGCCGGAGAAGCCGTCGGTGAATTCGAGGGCGGTGGGCGGCGTGACCGTCGCGACCCGCCACCAGCCGCCGAACTTCTCGCCCTCCGGGCTGGTCATGAAGTACCTGACCTCCCCGCCCGGGGTGAGGTCGTGCTCCTCCACGGTCGCCGGGTAGGTCGGCGGCCCCCACCAGCGCTCCAGCTGCCGCGGGTCGGCCCACAGCTGCCACACCTTCTCGACCGGTGCGGTGAAGTCCGCGATCACGGTGAGGGTCAGCCGGTCGGGATCCTTGTCCACGCTCGTGACGGTCATCGTTCCTGTCCTTCCGTCGATTCCTTGTCGCCGGACCCTGCTTCGGTTCCGGCCTCGGTTCCGGCGTCGCCCGCCGGCAGACCGGACATCCGGTCCACGCGCGCCCGCCAGGCCGTCTCCAGTTCGTCGAGGGCCTGCCGCGCCCTGCCCACCGCGTCGGGGTCGGTGCGCACGAGCTGCTCCCGGCCGCGGCGCTGCTTGGTGACCAGGCCGGCCCGTGCCAACACCGTGACGTGTTTCTGCACCGCGGCGAAGCTCATCGGGTACGCCTCGGCCAGACGTGACACGGACAGCTCACCCCGCACACAACGACGGAGTATGTCGCGACGCGTCGCGTCGGCCAGGGCGTGGAACAGCCGGTCCACGGTCTCGTCGGTCAATCCATCTACAACCATTTGGTTGCACGTTAGCCTCGCACACCCCACCCCCTGCAAGCGGAGGGCGGGGAAGCGCCACGGCTCGGCCATCCGAGCGACACCACGCCACACCCGCCCGCGAGAAAGGAAAAGACTCGACACCCCTCATATCTTCATGTAGTGATCACACCGGTACACCGAGCAGCAGCCGTCTGCGCCCTCACCGTCGCGCTCGCCGCCTGCGCCGCCCCTCACCCCGCGCAGCGGCCACGTCCCACCCCCTCCGCCACCCCCACGACACCGGCCCCCCGCCTGCCCACCCTGACCCCGGGGCCGGCGGGCCTGACCCCGGTCTTCGAGCACGCCCCCCGAAGCGCCGAGAAGACCGTCGCCCTCACCTTCGACGCCGACATGACCGCCGACCAGGGCCCGCGGGCGGCGGCGGGCGAGCGCTTCGACCATCCCCGGCTGATCGCCACCCTGCGCGCACTGAAGGTGCCGTCCACCGTGTTCATGACGGGGCGCTGGGCCGAAGAGTACCCGGACCAGGCCCGTTCCATCGGCCGGGACCCGCTCTTCGAGGTCGCCAACCACTCGTACAGCCACTACGCGTTCACGGACGACTGCTACGGCCTGCCGACCCTCGACCGGGACCGGATACGCGCGGACGTGGAACGGGCGTACACGGCCTTCCGCACGGTGGGGGTGTCGCATCCGATGCCGTACTTCCGCTTCCCCGGCGGCTGCTACGACCGCGAGGCGCTGAAGGCACTCGCCCCGGCCGGTGTCACCGCCGTGCAGTGGGACGTGGTCGGCGGTGACGCCTTCGCCACGGACGCCGAAGCGGTGGCCCGGCAGGTCCTGGACGGAGTGCGCCCGGGTTCCGTCGTCGTCCTGCACTGCACCCGCAGCGCGGCCCCGGCGACCGAGCGCGCGGTACGGACGATCGTCCCGGAACTGCGCCGCCAGGGCTACCGCTTCGTGAAGGTCTCCGACCTGATCGCGGCTGCGGGCGAACGAGGCTGAGCGTCCTACGCTGGAGACCTGACCGAGAACGGCTCCTGCCCGATCGACGCGACCAGGCCGCCGAAGGCCGGGGTGCCTCCGTACGCGGAGTGCGTGCTGTGCCGGAAGCCGACGGAGTACCCGGAGTCGTACACGGGGATCACCCTGTGCCCGGTGTGCATGGGCCCCTGTCCGAGCGAAGTCGAGAACTCGGGGGAGGCGGGAGGCACGGCGCACGGCCTGCCCGGGCTGACGAAAGCGCGGCACGACTTGGCAGACTGGCGGGGTGGACAACGACCAGACCCATGAGCGGACGCCCGCCGCCGCGAGCCCCTTCCGTTCCGAGCCCAGTGCCCGCGACGAGGCCCCTCAGTTCGTGCTGCCCCTGGTGGCGCGCATCGAGCGGTCGGCGCCCCCGGCCCGCACGGACGCGCTGGAGACGGCGGCCCGCGCGGTGCTGACGATGCTGGCGGACGAGCGGTCGGTGGGCGAGGGCGAGTGGGCGCAGGCGATGCGCGACTGGCAGGACGCCCGCATCCGCAAGGTGGTCCGCAGGGCCCGCGGCGCGGAATGGCGCCGCGCGGAGGCCCTGGCCGGCATCACGGTCACCGGCGAGTCGGCCCAGGTCCGCGTCTTCCCGCCCGTCCCGCTGGAGGGCTGGCCCAAGGACCTGGCCCGCCTCCAGGTCTCCGGCACCGACCTGGACGACCCGGAGCCCCCGCCCCCGGCGGACCCGACGGCCCCCGTCCTCTGGCTGAACCCCGACCTCGACATGTCGGCCGGCAAGGCGATGGCCCAGGCGGGCCACGGCGCCCAACTGGCCTGGTGGGAATTGTCGGACGAGGAACGCACGGCTTGGCGGAAGGCCGGTTTCCCGCTCACGGTCCGCACCGCGGCCCCGTCCCGCTGGGGCGAGTTGACGACCAGTGGCCTTCCCACGGTCCGCGACGCGGGCTTCACCGAGATCGCACCCGGCTCCTGCACGGTGGTCGCGGACCACCCGTCGCTGCGCTGACACCCCGGCTCGGTGTCAGCGGCGGCTGCGATGCTCGCGGCATGACTCCGTGGAACCTGCTCGACCTCGACAGGGCCCTTCGCGCCTCCTGGGCCGCCGACACCTGCTCGTCCGACGACCAGGCCGAGGCCGACCGGCAGCCGGACGACCCGGCCTGAGGACACCGTGACATCACGGCCTTGGTCGTCAACGATGTATTCGGCGGCGATCCCATGGTCGGCGAAGTGCACGTCGACGGGGCCCAGCGCGGCTTCCACCGGTGGAACCGGCTGCCCAGCGGTGTGGAACTCGACCTGACCCGCGAGCAGTTCCAGCGTGGACAGACCGTCGTGGCCGCCCGTGTCGTCGAGCGCCCGCCGGGCCGCCTGCCCCGCCGCTGGGAGGGACGCCTCCTGCCGCGCGAGCGCGTCACCGAGCATCTCGGCCGGCTCCCGGAGCCTCTCCGAGCGGGCCGGCGCCGGCCCGCTCGGCTGGGCAGGCCGCCCGAAGCCCGAAAGCCCGGTGGCAGTGACGGACCGTTCCTGAAGACTGAGCGGGAGTGAGCCCACTCAGTCGCACGCCCCGAACGGCCCTGGGCGCTCCCCCACCGCCTCAAGGGCGTGGGAGGCGCCCCCAGGCCCCCGGCGTACCCGGCCCCGGGTCGGCGGCCCGCCTCCCGTGCGTGGTCCGGTCCCGGGAGGCCGGTTCCCTGCGCGACCCGGCCCCACGGGTACGGCCAAGGCGACGGGGAGGCCCCGAACCATCCCACCGGTGGAGCGGGGGCCCCGCCCGCCGGCGCCGTGCCCGGCGTCCCGGAGCGCACGCTCACGTCGACCCGGCCGGCCCGGGGCGCCATGAGCGCGCGAACGAACCATCACACGATCGAGCCGACGCGGCCCCGTGTCCACTCCCCGGCGAGCAGCTACCAGCCCTCCTGCATTGCGCCAGCAGGCCGGCCGTTCACTGTGCCGCACCGGCGAGCAGCCGGTCATCCGGAGGAAAGCTGGCGTTCTCATCACCTCGACGTCCTCCGGTGGCCGGCCGGAGACGGTGGCACCGAACACCACGTCGTCCCGTCCCGTCGACCGGGCCGGCAGTACCGTCCACAAGCCCTGCACCGCGGTGTTGAGCGTCAGTCCGGACCGGCGGGCCCACTCCTACGGCGGCCTGATGAGGAACAGGCAACGCAGGTTGGTCCGGGTCTTCGCCCTGCCGGCCCCGCGGGTCCGCGGCCTCACCCCGGCCGCACCCGAGACGGAGGCCATGCCGGGCGGGAACGGCGCCGTCCCCAGCACTTCCCCCTGCGGGCGGTCACCGCCATGATCCGACCATGGCCGAGACCACCCCACCCGTGTACCAGGCGCACTACGGCTGGGACCGCAGGACCACAGCGGTCGTGGTCCTCTGCACCGTCTTCACCGCGGTCCTGTTCTTCTCGGACGCGCCGCTGTACATGCGCCTCCTGGGTCTGCCGCTCTTCGGCGTGGGCGGGCTGTTCATGGCGTACATGGCGATGAGCGGCAAGGTCGCGTTCCGGGTGGACGAGACAGGTGTGCTGCTCGGCGGGAACCCCGCCCGGTACGGAGCCACCACCGCCCATGTGCCGTGGGGCGACATCACCGGTGTGGTGCTCTGGCGGCAAACCGCAGGCGGCGCCCATGTGCCCTATGTCGGGGTCACCCGGCGGGAGGACGCTCCGGCCCTGCCCGGGGACTCCCCGAAGGCCCGTGCCGTTCTCGGGCGCCTCGTTCCGGTGCCGGCCGGGGTCGTGATGACCTCCCGACCGGTGACCGGATGGCGCCTTGACCGGGACCGGCTGGTCGCCACCGTCGCCCACTTCGCGCCCGACATCCCTGTGGGCGACCACTGGTAGTACGCGTACGTCCGGGCCGGACCAGAACGGCGGGCCCCGCCGCACGCGCTTTCCCGGCACCGCCCGGCGACTCCTTCGGGGAAGCTCAAATGTTGCTCTGGATGTGGCCGCGACACGGTTCGGGCGCGGACTTCGGGGCCATACCCCTGTCACGTCCGAGCGGGCGTCCGGCGGGGGCCGACGGGGTGGCCGGTGGAGGAGGGGGCAGTGACATGGAGCGACTGGGGACGGGTATCGGGTGGCGGCCGGAGATCGCCGGGGACGTCGAGCGGATGCCGGGGATCGACTGGGTCGAGGTGGTGGCCGAGAACGTGTGTCCCGGGCACCTCCCCGAGTCGCTGCTGCGGCTGCGCGAGCGCGGGGTGACCGTCGTGCCGCACGGGGTCGGGCTCGGGCTCGGCGGGGCCGAGCGGCCGGACGCGGGGCGGCTGGAGGCGCTGGCCGAGCGGGCCACGGCGCTCGGGGCGCCGCTGGTCACCGAGCACATCGCGTTCGTGCGGGCGGGTGGACCGCTCAGCGTCTCCCCTCGGCTCGAGGCCGGTCACCTGCTGCCGGTGCCGCGCACCGGGGACGCGCTCGACGTGCTGTGCGAGAACATCCGGATCGCCCAGGACGCCCTGCCCGTACCGCTCGCCGTGGAGAACATCGCGGCGTTGTTCTCCTGGCCCGGTGAGGAGATGACCGAGGGCCAGTTCCTGTACGACCTGGCCGACCGCACCGGCGTACGGCTGCTCATCGACGTGGCCAACCTGCACACCAACCACGTCAACCGCGGCGAGGACCCGGCGAGAGCGCTCGCCGAACTTCCCCTGGAAGCCATCGCGTACGTCCATGTCGCGGGCGGCGTCGAGCGGGACGGCGTCTGGCACGACAGCCACGCCCACCCCGTACCCCGGCCGGTACTGGACATCCTCACCGACCTCGCCTCCCGCGTCTCCCCTCCCGGCGTCCTCCTGGAACGGGACGAGGACTTCCCCGAACCGGGCGAGTTGGAGCGGGAGCTGACGGCCATTCGGGAAGCGGTGGAGAAGGGGGCGACCGCGCGGAGCACGGCACAGGCGAAGAGCTCCGGATCCGACCCCGACTCCGACTCCGTAAGGGAATCCGGCTCCTGCGAACCCGCGCGGCAGCGGGTGGCGCTCGCCCAGGCGGCGGTGCTGTCCTCGCTGGTCGCCGGGACACCCGTGCCCGAAGGGTTCGACCGGGTGCGGATGGCTGTGCAGGCGCGGGCGCTCGCCGCGAAGCGGGCGGACGTCGTCGCCAAGGTCGCGCCCGAGCTGCCGGTGATGCTCGGCGAGCGGTACCGGGCGGCCTTCCTCGCCCATGCCCAGAAGCGGCCGATGACCGGGGGTTACCGGCAGGACGCCCTGGACTTCGTCGAGCAGTTGCTGCTCGCCTCCGGGCAGCGGGGGCGGCAGGACGAGCAGGTGCCCCTGCGGGAATTGCGGGAGTGGTGGCTGGAGCGGTCCGGGCCGGTGCCGCGGTCGCGCCGGCCCGCGGTGCGGCTGGCGCGCGCCACGCGGCGGGTGCTGCTGCGGCGTTGAGGCCGAGGCACACCAGTCGGAGCGGGGTCCGTTTCCGGCACCCGGCCGTCAAACGGAACGTCACGTGCAGACAACACTCTGTCCGGATGGTGAACAGGGCATGGTGCTTCGGGGACCGTGTCGTTTACAAACAAGTCATGCTCTGGGTGCTCCTCCTGCTCGTCTCGTGGGCCGTCGCCGGCGCCGCGTGCACACGGTTGTGCCTGGCCGCCGTACGCGCGGCGGCCGTCCACGACGTGGGTACGGCCGGGGGTGGGGGGCGTGAGCTGACGCTGTACGAGACGGCGTTCCTGTCCGGCGGCCCTCGGCGGGTCGCCGACGTCACCCTGGTCGCGATGGCGCGCCAGCGCCGGCTGCTGCTGGCCCACACCGGCTGGGCGACCGTGGTCGATCCGCTCGGGCGGGACGACATGGAGCGGTCGGTGATAGGGGTCATCGGGCCGGAGGGGCAGTCCCCCATCGCTCCGGTGCGGGCCGCCGCGGCGGCGACGGACGCGGTGCGCGGCCTCGCCGACCGGCTGGAGCGGGCCGGGCTGGCCGTGCCCGACGGCGCGGCCACGACGATCGCCGACGGCGTACGGCAGGTACGGATCGCCGCGCTGGCCGTGGCCGGACTGGGCGCCGCCGCGCTGCTGGTGCCGGCCGCGTCGTATCTGCCGGGCCATCTGGTCGCCCTGTGGTTCGCACTGCCGTTGACGCTGACCCTGAGCTGCCTGGTCATCGCGCGGATCGAGCTCCCCCCGCACACCCACTGGGCCTCCCCGGCCGGCCTGCGGCTGCTGGGCGCCCTCCCCCGGCGCTCGGTGAGCACCGGCGACGACGACCGTACGTATCTGACGTCGGTCGCCGTGCACGGCATCCGCGCGGTCGGCGAACCGGACCTGCGTGCGGCCTTCGCACACCGCGAGCACCACCCGGGCCGCACTCCGGGGCACCGTCCCGGCCACTCATCCGGACATCACCGCGCGAGGGACGACCCCGGCTCCGACTCCGGTTCCGGTCCCGGGAGCGTACGGGAGCCCTGAAGGGCGATCCGGAGCCGCTGGTCGAGCAGGCGCAATCGCATCCGGAGGCGGCCATGGAGGCGGAGAACGCGCGCTCGGTGTATGTCGCCGTGGAGTGCAACGACGCGCCCTGGCCGACGGACTGGGAGGTGTGGGACCGGGACAACACGCGGCTCGCCCGCCGGGCCCCGTTCGAGACCTGGGCCAACGTGTGGGCGAATCTGCCCTGCGCCTTCTGGCCGGCCCCCCGGCAGCGGCCACTGGACGTACGGGCCGGTGCGGGCGCGCTGCCGCCGACGCTGATCCTGGCGGCCGAGCGGGACGCGGCGATCCCGTACGAGGGAGCCCTGGAGCTGCACCGGCGGCTCGCGGGTTCGGCACTGGTGACCGAGCGGGACACCGGTACGCATGGCGTCGCGGGCGGGTCCAACGCCTGCGTGAACGGCCACCTGGAGGCGTATCTGCTCACCGGCCGGGTCCCGGCGCGGCGCGCGTCCTGCGCACCGCGCCCGGAACCGGAAGCGCGTGCGGTCGCGCCGGCCGGGAAGGCGACGCCCGCCCGGCCGACGGCCTGATCGAACCGGACCAGACCAGGCTCGACCAGACCTGACCGGCTCAGGCCTGAGCAGGCCTGGTCGAGCCCGATCGGGCCCACCCCGTTCAAGAACAGGCAGGCCCGGTCACCGTCACACTCGCTCAGGCGAGGCCCGCGACGAGTTCCGCGATGTCCTTGCGACGGCCCGTGTAGAACGGGATCTCCTCACGGACGTGCATCCGCGCCTCGGAGCCGCGCAGGTGCCGCATGAGGTCGACGATGCGGTACAGCTCGTCGGCCTCGAAGGCGAGGACCCACTCGTAGTCGCCGAGGGAGAACGAGGGGACCGTGTTGGCGCGCACGTCGGGGAAGCCGCGGGCCATCTTGCCGTGGTCGGCGAGCATGCGGCGGCGGTCCTCGTCGGGCAGCAGGTACCAGTCGTAGGAGCGCACGAAGGGGTACACGCTCACATACGCGCGGGGCTCCTCGTCGGCGAGGAACGCCGGGATGTGCGAGCGGTTGAACTCGGCGGGCCGGTGCAGCGCCATGTTCGACCAGACCGGGGCCAGCGCACGGCCCAGCTTGGTGCGGCGGAACAGGTTGTACGCCTCCTGGAGCTGGTCGCTGCTCTCGGCGTGCCACCAGATCATCAGGTCGGCGTCGGCGCGCAGACCGGAGACGTCGTACGTGCCGCGGACCGTGACGTCCTTGGCGGCGAGCTGGTCGAACAGCTCCTGGACCTCGTCGGCGTACCCGGCGCGGTCCTCGGGCAGCACGTCCTTCAGCTTGAAGACGGACCAGAGGGTGTAGCGGATGACCTCGTTCAGGTCCTTGGCCAGCTTGCCCTTGTTCGGGATCCGGTCGGGTGCGGGGGTGGTGGCGTCGTCACTCATGTCCCTTATTCTCCTGCTCCTCCGTGGAGGGTTCTCACCGGGTGGCGGTGACGTCCCGCACGT
>NZ_JBHSPC010000082.1:0-2925 GCF_042656345.1 Streptomyces incanus | reverse complement strand
CGGCGGCGTCGTACGCACTCGCGATGCACGCGGGGATGCCGACGCCGTCGTAGGCCGCGCCGCACACGGCCAGCCCCGGGAGGGCGGCGAGGTGCTCGCGGACGCGGGCCACACGCGCGTGGTGGCCGACGGGGTACTGGGGCAGGCCGTCCTGCCAGCGGGTGACGCGGGTGGCGACCGGGGTGGCGTCCAGGCCGGTGGCGGCCAACAGGTCGTGCCGGGAGACCTCCACGAGGCCGGCGTCGTCGCGGCCGAGGATCTCCGTCTCGCCGTGCCGGCCGACGGAGGTGCGCAGGATCGTGAGGTCCGGGTTCTCCTCATCGATCCAGCCCCATTTGCTCGAGGCGAAGGTGGACGCCTTGATGGTGCGGCCGTCCACCGGCGGCACCAGGAATCCGCTGCCCGCGGGAAGATCGGTCTCCGCGCGGCGGTAGGCGAGCGTGATGAGCGCCATGGAGGCGTACTCGATCCCGGCCAGCTCTGCGGCGGCGCCGGGCGCCTCGGCACGCAGCAGCCGGGCGGCGGCCGGGGCGGGTACGGCGACGACGACCGCGTCGGCGCGCAGCTCCCGCTCTCCGGTGACGACCCTCCAGCCGCCGGCCGGCTCCCGGCGCAGTTCGGTGACCGGGGTGCCGGTGCGGATCTCCCCGCCGCGGGCCCGCACCGACTCGGCGACGGCGAGCGGGAGGGTGCCCACACCGCCCTCGATGCCCATGAACACCGGTCCGGTCTGCTGCGCGGTGGCGGCCCTGGCCTGGATCTCACGGACGCCCTCGGTCAGGGAGGTGTGCGTCCGCGCGGCCTGGAACAGCTGGGGGACGGCGGAGCGCATCGAGATGCGGTACGCGTCGCCCGCGTACACCCCGCCCAGCAGGGGCTCGACCAGCCGGTCGACGACCTCGCGGCCGAGCCGGGCCGCCACGTACGCGCCGACGGCGACGTCGTCGCCGACCTCGGTACGGGACAACTCGGCGTCCTGTCCGATCCGGGCGAGGCCCTCCTCGGAGAGCACTCCGGCCAGGGCGGCGGCGGTGCCGGGGACGCCCATGACGTGACCCTTGGGCATCGGTCGCAGGGCGCCGCGGGTCCACAGCGACGCGGTCGCGGTGGCCGGGGGCCGGAGCCGGTCGGCGAGGCCCACCTCACGGGCGAGGGCCACCGCCTCCGGGCGGCGGGCCAGCATCGACTCGGCGCCCAGGTCCACGCGCGCGCCCGCGATCCCACCGGGCAGCAACTTGCCACCGACCCGCTCCGAGGCCTCCAGCACGGTCACCCGTGCCCCGCGCCCGAGCAGCCGGTGCGCGGCGGCCAGTCCGGCGATGCCGGCTCCCACCACGACGACCCGCTGCTCCGCACCCGTGTGTGATCCGCTCATGGCTCCACCCTCTCAGATGCCGCCGACGGGTCCCACCAGGGCCGTACGGCCCTCCCGAGTCCCTACCGTGACCGCTTCGGGACCGTTTCGCGCCATCGTTCCGCCGTCCTCCGGCGTCAAAGGAACGTCATTGGCCACGAACCCGGGGGGAACCCACATGCGCACACGACGATCCGTACGGCCGGCACACGCCCTGACGGGCCTGCTGCTGACCGCCGCGCTCGCCCTGACCGGATGCAGCGGCGCGGACTCCAGCGCCGACTCCGCCGCGTCCGACGACAAGGCCGCCGCACAGGCGGACGCCGGAGCGGACACGGAGGGAGGGACGAAGGCAGGGGCTCGGGGGGGAGCTCCCGGCAGCTCGGCGGACGGCTCGCGGGCTACGCCGCCGCCCGCGGGCAGGAGCACCACCACGAGCCACATCATCCGCACCGCCTCGTTGACCGTGCAGGTGAAGGACGCCCCGACGGCGCTGGCCGACGCGCGCACGACCACCGAGAACGCGGGCGGCTACGTCGGCGACGAGAACACCCGTCAGGACGAGGAGGGGCACGACCTCACGCGCGTGGTGCTGCGCGTCCCCGCCGAGAAGTACGACAAGGTCCTCTCGGACCTCGAGGGCGCCGGCACACTCGTCGAACGCAGCGCGAAGGCGGAGGACGTCACCGACCAGGTCGTCGACGTCGAGAGCCGGATCAAGACGCAGCGCGCCAGCGTGGCCCGGATCCGCGAGCTGATGGACCAGGCCACCCGGCTCAGTGACGTGGTCACCCTGGAAGGCGAACTCAGCACCCGTCAGGCCGATCTGGAGGCCCTGCTCGCCCGGCAGGCGTCCCTGAAGGACCGGACCAGCCTGGCCACCATCACCCTGACCCTGTCCGAGACGCCGGTGGAGGAGAGCACCAAGGACGACGACCCGGGATTCCTGGACGCGCTCGCGGGTGGCTGGGACGCGTTCGTGACGATGCTGCGCTGGCTCGCGGTGGCGATCGGCGCGGTGCTGCCGTTCGCGGTGGTGGCGGCCCTGCTCGCGCTGCTGTGGCTGAAGGCCGTACGCCCCGGGCTGTCCCGCCGCACGCGGCCGGCGCCCGCGTCCCCTTCCGTTCCCGCTGCCCCGCCCGTTCCCGCGGCCCGGCCCTCGTCCGCGCGTGCGACGGCCCGGACCCCGGACGAGGCCCCGGAGCCGGATACGAATTGAATCCTCCCCTCCCTGAAGGGAAGGGGATTCCTGGCTCAGGCCGCCTCCTGGAGCAGCGCTCCAGGAGGTCTTCCGCCCTCGGCACCAGCCGGGTTGAGACCAGCCCGGACGAGCATGACGCGTGCGGAGTTCTTGTCCCGTGGGGACACGGTTCCGCAGGCGGCGCAGGTGTAAATGCGCTCACCCAGCGGCAGTGCGTGCTTGGCTCTCGCATCGCAGTGCGCGCAGTCCATCGTGGTGTGCGCGGGATGTACGAGACGCATGTCCCGCCCGTGCTTGCGGCCCATCTCGATCAGGGCGGCCTTGGTGGCGCCGATGGCGGCGTCGGCTGCTTTGCGGGCCATGGTGGTCT
>NZ_JBHSPC010000081.1:0-13771 GCF_042656345.1 Streptomyces incanus | reverse complement strand
ACCGGACGGATTTCCGAAGGCGAAAGCGGATGAGGCGGGCGCTCGGGCTTGTGGCCGGAGGGAGGGCATTCATCATCCAGCTGACGAAAGCCCTCAAAGTGGTGTAGAGATAGAAGCCGCATTCGGGAATAAGTCTACGTAAACGCCCTCTGAGGGCAAGTCATACTCCAGCCTGGCACCGCGACTTGCCCATCGAACAGTTATTGAAATACAGCTCCCCGGAGGCATCGAGAACAGCCAGGTCGCCGTCTACCTCATCTACTCCGCCCTGCGCGGACACGCGGCGATCGACCGGCAACTGTATCTGCCGCTCCTGGGCCCAGGACGCCACCCGCTGCCGGGCCGCCGGGCTCCCCGACACTGTGGGTTTCGCCACGAATCCCCAACTTGCCGCCCGCATGATCGGCTGCGCCCTGGACGCCGGAGTTTCCCGCCTCCTGGGTGGCCGACGCTGACAACGCCCCGCTTCCCGGTCGGCAAGGTGCGCCGCGGCAGGGTCGGCGCCCACGACTCGTGATCCGGGTCGCGAGCCCCCGCAAGCCGCTCGCGGGCAGCGTCGCCGCGGACCGGATCACCGTCACGCTCGGCGCACCCAACCCGACCGCGGCGGCGAGCGGTCGAACGTGACCGCGTTCGTGCCCCCTCATTCAAGCCCTCACGCGACGCGCCTGACGGCCGGCCCGCACGCCGCGACGAGGAGACCAGTGGGGAGTTTGGCTCGGCCGAACATCTGGCGTTCGATCATCTTGATGTGGTTGACGCGGCCTTCGACGGGCCCGGAGTCCAGTAGGTGGTCAGGCCCTGGATCACGGCGTCCCAGTCCTGGACGCGGGTAGCGATCTGCCTGACCAGACAACCGCCGTACTGCTGAACGTCACAGCTCCTGAGCGAAACGGCCGGCAACCCGGCAGTCCGCACACAGTCCGCAACACCTGCTCAAGACCGTCGCACCCGGGCGATCGCAGCACCCCACAGGAAAGATCCCGACAGGTCACCGACCCGGCCCATTACTACGAGACCGTGAACTCTGGCGGTTGGCTATCGAGGGCGTCGCGATCAGCCTTTGGAGGGACGAGGGGCCCGCAGGCGCGCCCGCTCCTTCAGTTCCTCCTCGTCGACCAACGTGAGCATCGGCTGACCCGGCGCGCACACCATGGTCACGACGAATTTGGTCGGCGCGTCCGACAGGGCGTTGCCGTCCTGGTAGTGGATCACGTCACCACCCGGCTCCCAGAACGTCCCACCGGCCTCGACCACACGCTCCGGCTCACCCTCGAGCTCGAAGCGGACCGCGCCCTCCATCACGTAGCCGAACGACGGCCCCGAGTGGCGGTGTGGAGGGAGCCCGGGGTGACCGGGAGGCCACTCGACAAGGATGATCATTGCCGAACCGCTTTCGGGGAAGAAGGGCGGAGTGACGTCTTGCAGCAACTGGACTTCGGGCGGCAACGAGATTTCGTGCCCCTCGTCGGCGGTCCCGTGCACCGGGTTCTTCTCCGACATGCACTACACCTCCGGATCCTGCCTGAAATGGACGACCTTGCGTCGGCCACCGCTTTCTGGACCAGTGAAGCTGACGCCACCGCACGTCGCACCTGGGCCGCCTCCGCCGACACCGGCCGGAGCGGCCCCGTCGCCGTTCCCTGACGTTGCTCGGGCCGGGGTCTGCTGCGAAAGTGCTGGTCACAGCCACTCGTGAGGACTGCGACCAGCACGGTCGCCTCGTAGCGGACGGCGAGTTTGTCGTCTGCCCCGCGGCAGCAGCGGCTCAAGTCGGCCCACTGGCCGTTCGACAGATCCCCACGCCCAGCACGTGATCACCGACCATCAAGATCAACTTTCGCTACAGACCCTAGCCCTCGACGAACGTGACGGTCTCGTCGAGCGGCGCCCGGCCCGTACGGGCGTAACCCACCGTTGCGTCCTCGAACCCGATCGACATGCCACAGAAGAGGACGAGCTCGTCCGGTGGTGACAGGATCTCCGCGACCGTCTTGCGATACACCGACCAGGCCATCTGCGGGCAACTGTGCAGCCCTTCGGCGCGGAGCAGCAGCATGACGGTCTGCAGATACATGCCGATGTCGGACCATTGAGGTCGGCCCATGTCGCGGTCGATGTAGCAGAACAGGGCGGCGGGCGCACCGAAACAGTCCCAGTTCGCGGCGGCGGCCCTCTGGCGCGCCTCCCAGTCCTCGCGCGCAACACCGAGTGCGCTGTAGCGCTCATGGCCGAAGGCGGATCGGCGCTCATGGTACGGAGACTTCAGTGCGGGCGGGTACATCTCGTACTCCCGCTCGTCCCAGGGGTCGCCTGCCGCCACGCGCTCGCCGGCGCGCCTCTTGAGCTCGGCCAGCGGTCCACCGGTCACCACATAGGCGCGCCACGGCTGGAGGTTCGATCCGGACGGCGCCCAGGCCGCGGCGGACAGCACCCGCTCCAGCACCCGCCTCGGGACGGGCCGGTCGGTGAACCCGCGCACCGCCCGCCGGCTCGTGACCGCCTCATAGACATCCAAGATCATCTGCGTCCCTCATCTGCTCCACCTGTCCGCTCAGTGACAATCCGGGACCGCTGGGGCCCCGGCGCATCCAGCGCCATGCCGGCGGTCGACTGTCGCGACGCCCTCGGGCCCGTCCTACCCCGAGAGCCGTGGCCCGTCTATCCCGGCGGGACGAGAGTGGGTGCATGCGAACCCCCGCTCTCCGCCTGACCGGGGATCGGGGGACCGCGGCAGAATCCCCATCCGGCTCAAGCTGCCACGCCCGGCGCAACGAAAGGACTGCCGGGCTGGGACAGGACGCGCAGGAGGCGGGGGATGTCAGGAGAGCCAGTCGGTGTAGCGGGTGGGGGCGAGGTGGGCGTTCTTGCCGGTGAGGACGTCGCCCTTGACGACGGCGAACATGCCGGCGGTGGGGTCGGTCACGACGGTGCGGTTGTCGCCCTTGTGGGACAGGGTGATCCGGCCCAACTCGTCCAGGGTGAAGGCCTCGGGGCCGGCGATGTCGCGGATGCCGTTCAGCGGGGCGTCAGCGGCGACCTCCGCCACCGCGGCGGCCACGTCCTTGGAGGCGATGGGCTGGATGGGCGTGGCGGGCAGCCGGACGGTGTCGGCGTCGGCGGTCCAGGACATGGCGGCATCCACGAACTCCATGAACTGCGTGGCTCGGACGATCGAGTAGGGGATCGGCCCGGCCGCGAGGAGCTTCTCCTGGAGCGCCTTGGCCCGGTAGTAGTCCAGCTCCGGTACTTGTTCCGCGCCGACGATCGAGAGGATGACGAAGTGGCCGACGCCGCCCCTGTGGGCCGCCGCCAGGAGGTTGTCCATCGAGGTCTGGAAGAAGGCCAGGGAGGCTTCGTCGAAGGTCGGGGAGTTCGTCAGGTTGACGACGACGTCGGCTCCCGCCACCGCCTCGTCTGTGCCGAAGGTCGTACGGTCGGCCGCCGAGGATCGACGCCCGACCACCCACCGAAGCTGACAGCGGCGCCCGGGTCCTCGGTTGCCGAGGACCTCAACCGGGTGGACCATGGCGTAGGTACGGCTTCTCACGCTTCGAGTAATGAGGATGGGGTTTTCGCCGAGGCTTGCACGTGCGACCTGTGGAGGACCCATGTACACGACTCGATCCCGTGCCCGTTTTGCCGCCGTCTGCGCCGCCACCCTGTGCGCCATGGGCGCCGCGTCGCTCCCGGCCCTCGCTTCGTCGTCGTCCTCACCGTCGGCGGTCTCCACCCTGGACAGGCAGCTCCTGATCGCAGCCCACCAGGGAAACCTGTGGGAGATCACGACCAGTCAGCAAGCTCAGAGCGCCGCGACCACCGCCTGCGTAAAGCGGATCGGCGCCGACTTCATCCGCGACCACCGCGCCCTTGATGCCGGTGTCGTCAAGACCGCGGCACAACTCAGCGTGGCACTGCCGTCCGGGCAAACGGGCGCGCAGCTGCGGCAGACCGCCGCCCTCAAGTCCCTTGCCGGGACACCCGCCTACGATGCCGCGTGGCTCGAGGCCCAGTACCCCGCCCACGTGCAGACCCTCGCACTCATCGACAAGCAGATCGCCTCGGGCACCAACCCGCTCGTGAAGTCCCTGGCCAAGAGCGCGCGCCCGGTGGTCGCACGCCACACCCAGATGATCAACCACGGCGTGTGCCACGCGTAGGCGCCCGCCGGCTCACGAACGTGAGCTCGCCCGCTCGAGCACATCCACGCGCGTGATCGATGATCTCGTGCCAAACGCCTTAGCCACCCGCCTCACACCGGGCGAGAAGCCGCACCGCAAGCGGATGGCCACCCTGGCCTGCGTGTCAGACCCGGTAGCGGTAGCCGTTGGAGCCGCCCGCATCCGAGGTGATCAGCAGCAGGGTGGCCTTGGGGCAGTCGAGGCTGCCGCGCGATTGCCACCAGCGGCGGATCGACTCGACCGCGAAGACGGAGGTGTCGTGGTCGACGCCGGCGTTGACCCAGCCGGTGTTGCGGGTGATGTCGTAGATCCCGTACGGGATCGCCTGCTGCACGTCCGGACCGCTGAAGAAGAAATGGTGGTCCTCGACCTGGGCCGGTTCGCCCTGCGGGAGCCACTCCCACCCGGCCATCGGCAGCCGTCCGATCTGCTCTCTCTTCGTCGTGTCCACGCTGATCACCGGTTCGCCGTCGGCCTGGTGCTGTTTGACCTGCTCGTCGATATAGCGAAACCGGGCATCCCGGTCCAGGTGCTGGGCGCCTTTGAGTGCCTTGACGTTCGCCTGCAGGCTGAAGGCCTCCTGCCGCAGCAGTCGGCCCACCGTCGGAGCGGACACCGGGTGCCCCTGCCGGCTCAGCTCCTCGGCCGGGTTCCGCAGCGACTTCGTCGTCCACCTCAGCGGAGATTCCGGATTATCCCGCTCGTCCGGTTCGACCAGCCCCAGCAACGCCTTCAACAGTGCAGGATCGTTCTCCTCGGCCCGCTTGCGGCCACCGCCCGGCGCACGGACACGACCGCCGGGCAACCGCCCGGCGCTCGCCTCGAGTTCCGATATGCCTCGGCACACGGTGGTCTCACTGACCTTGGCGATCCGTGCCACGGCGCGTATGCCGCCGTGCCCGGGCAGCCGGGCCTCGGTGGCCAGGGCCAGCCGGCGCTGCCTCTAGTTCAGATGCGGTAGCAACACCGCGAATCTGCAGCGGAGTTGGGGACAGGTCTCTTCTGGGACTGCCATACCAAGGCAATGAGCCCGCAGACGAGGAGCAACACTTGACTCTTTACGGCTTCCTGGCTGTCCATAACTCTGGCCGTGACCGGCGGGCTGTTGCTGTTCTGGCTACTCGCCCTCGCGGCCCTGGCCCTTGTCCGCCCGCGCGGCGGCCTGCTCACCGAGGCGATCCGGCTGCTGCCCGACTTGCTGCGGCTCCTCCCCGCCTCGCCCACGACCAGACCCTGCCTCGCGGGGTACGCGTACGGCTGTAGCTGCTGCTGGCCTACCTGGCGATGCCCATCGACCTGGTACCCGACTTCATCCCCGTCCTCGGCTACGCCGACGACGCCATCGTGGTCGCGGCCGTCCTATGCTTTGTCGTCCGCCACGCCGGAGCCGATGCTCTGGCTCGGCACTGGCCCGGCACCGACAACGGGCTCACCGCCGTCCGTCGCCTGACCGGCCTGCCGCCGCCCCGGCCCATGAGCACAGCCGTGGAGGACGCTCCTGACCCTCCTGAGGGTGGTCGCGGCGGCGTTCGGCACGGCCGCGCTGTCGGCGGTGTCCTGCTGCCGCCGGTGTTCGTCGCCGCCTTTGGCACCCGCGACGCCATCGCCGTGCTCACCGTCGCCCAACCAGCCGGCAACGGCAGCCGCGTGTGGTTCAACCGCCGCGAGGCCGACCAGCGTCTGGTCGGCATTCTCCCCTCGGCGCTGTCCCGTCCGCCGCAGCGGGCACATGGCTGTTCACCCCCCCTCCGCCCCTCGCCCCAGTCGTCGGCGTGTCTTGCGGGCACGGCGCCAGGCGCCGTCGGCCAGCAGGCGCAGCCCGTTGAGGCCGACGATGACGGTGGAGCCCTCGTGCCCGGCGACACCGAGGGGCGGCGGCAGGGTGCTGGCCGGGTCCCAGAGAAGACGCTGGCGAGCTGGGTCTCGCGGGCCCGCAGGACCGGTAGGGACGGGGCCGGCCAAGCGGTGGAAAGCGAGGAACTGGCCCGGTTGCGGCGGGAGATAGCCCAGCTGCGGAAGGACGACAAGGAGCTGTTCATGGAGCGTGATGTCCTCAAACGCTGCATGGGTGCGCCACGAAGCTCTGTGTGACCGAGTGGAGGTGCAAGACCACCACCGCCGGGCCGTCGCAGCGGTTCGGTAGAAGCTGGGGGCAGTCCGGCCCGGGGGACGCCGGGCAGGGCGGGAAGCAGCCCCGACAACGACGGGACGCACCGGTACTGTCAGACGGTGCAGGTCCGGCAAGCGAGGCCAGAAGGTGTACGTGAGGAACCTGCGGTTAAAGCTCCGTAAGCGTTGTACCGGCTCCAACCTGGTGGATCTGGGCCGGGATGCAGTACGCGGCTGCCCTACATGCGGGCCGCCGACTCCGGAATCCGAGAAGTCTTCGGGTCCGGTGGCCGTGCCGAAGGACTGCGGCGTAGGCACGGCGAGGCTGTCGGGGCAAAGCAGGGCACCCATCCTGGCCGATCGGCACACAGGGAATGTGGGAACCATCCGAGACCGCCCCCGCACCGTTCTTCCAGGCCGGGAGTGGGGGCAGGCACGTCGCCGGCTGGCGGTCTCGTGGTGGGGCGGAGGATCCGTAGTAGTCCGAGCGCGCGAAAGGCGCGTACATGGCGAAGGGATCCAGCAAGTCGGCAGTGCGGAAGCTGGAACGCCAGGAGGTCGTTGGTGAATACCGACGAGCTGGAGGAGGTCGCGTATGTGGCCGAACGCCGGGTACTGAAGATCCAGGCCAAGCTGCACCGCTGGGCGGCGGAGGATCCTCTCCGCCGGTTTGATGACCTGCACAATCTCGTCTGTGACCCGGCCTTCCTGCTTGCAGGCTGGATGCGGGTGCGGAGCAACAAGGGTGCGCACACGGCCGGAGTGGACGGCGTGACCGCCCACTACATCGAGGACGTGCGCGGACTGGAGAGCTTCCTTACGGAACTGCGGGCCGAGTTGAAGGCTCGCACCTTCCGGCCCTTGCCGGTGCGGCAGCGTGGGATCCCCAAGGCGGGCGGCAAGGTCCGCTACCTGGGGATCAACACGATCCGCGACCGGGTGGTCCAGGCATCCTTGAAGCTGGTCCTGGAGCCGATCTTCGAGGCGGACTTCCTCCCGTGTTCTTACGGGTTCCGCCCCGGGCGCCGGGCCCATGACGCGATCACCGAGAGTCACCATCTGGCCTCCCGCTCCTACGAGTGGGTGGTTGAGGGCGACATCGAGGCGTGTTTCGACAACATCGGGCATGCATCCGTTCTGCAACGGATGCGGGCCCGGGTCGGGGACAGGCGCGTGATGGATCTGGTGAAGGCGTTCCTCAAGGCCGGGATCCTCACCGAGGACTCCGGGCTGAAGGAGTCAAGGGCCGGTGCACCGCAAGGCGGGATCTTGGCACCCGTGATCTCCAACATCGCTCTGTCCGTACTGGACGAGGCGATCACGGCGGGACCGGGTGGACCAGGAGCCACCCGCAGTCGCAGGGCCCACCGGCGGGCAACGGGCAAGCCCAACTACCGGATCTGCCGGTACGCGGACGACTTTCTCGTTCTCGTCGCAGGGACCCGCCAGGATGCGATCAGCATCCGGGCCTGGATGGCAGAGGTCCTCTCTCCGATGGGCCTGCGCCTGTCACCGGAGAAGACGAAGATCACGCACATCGACGAGGGCCTGGACTTCCTCGGCTGGCGCCTCCAGCGCCACCGGAAGAAGGGCACCAATCGGCACTACGTCTACACCTACCCGTCCAAGAAGGCGCTCGCGTCGGTCAAGGAGAAGGTGCGCAACGTGTGCCGACAGGACACCAATCTGCCGCTGGAAGTCCTGCTGCACCGCCTCAACCGGGTGCTGCGGGGCTGGACCGCCTACTTCCGTTTCGGTGTCTCGCACGCCACCTTCCGATACCTGCGCCATTTCGTCTGGCAGCGGGTCATCAAGTGGCTGCGAAGGAAGTTCCGCCGGAGCACCTGGAAGGACCTGCGCCGCCGCTACTGCGGCGGCCGCTGGTGGCCTGTCACGGACGAGGTGCGGCTGTTCGATCCCGCCAGGGTGAAGACCGTCCGCTACCTCTACCGAGGGATGAAGATCCCCGCCCCGTGGCCCAGCACCGGCTGAAGAACACCGCCCAACCGGGGCTTGTGGAGCGCCCGTTGCTCGGGAACGGGCACGGCGGGTGCGGAGGGCGGCCCGGGGAAACGGGCTGGTCGCAAGGCCAGCACCGCGTCCCGGGCCGACCCTACTCATCGGGGTGAAGTAGCCGTGGGGGACCCGGCGGCCGTCGTCGGGGTGATCAGTGTGTTGAGCAGGTGCGCTCCGATACCGAGCGCGGCGTCGGCGCCGGTCATCCACAGCGGCGCCCAGGCCGGGGCGGGGCCGGCGAGGGTGACGACCGAGGGCAGCGTCCCGAAGGCGCTGGCGTACGGCACCCACGACCACCAGGTCGCCTTGAGCCCGAGATTGTAGACGTGGCCCGCGTCGGCGCCGAGGGTGACGTTGACCAGCGCGCTGCGCCAGCCGACGAGCGCGGAAAGCACGAGGCAGGCGAGTCCGGCCGCGACCAGAGCGCGCACCGCCCAGGCGACCGGGAGGGCTCCGGTGACCAACGGCTTGTCGGTGTGGCCGACGGCGCGGTCGCGAGAAAGGTCGCGCAGGTCGTTGCCCCAGCCGATCGTGAGCTGGCCGGTGAGTACCGCCCCGTGGGGACGGCGGCGTCAAACGGGCGCAGGTCACTGCGGAGCGCGAGCAGGCCCGCGATGACGCCGACCGCCAGAGCCGGCCCGCCGTGGGCGGCGGCGAGCAGCGCGGGCACGGGCTGCGGCCCAGAGCGTGTCGGGGCCGCGCCGGCGGTCACGGGCGCCGCCGCACAGCGACCGGCCCGCAACGGATCGCGTCGCCGAGCGCGCCGAGGACGGTGCGTGGGCGCAGCACGGGTGTCGGGCCGGACGCAGCCTCCCTCATGCCTTCGATCACCTCGGCGAGCACCTGCGGGCCGTCCTTGGTCGGGGCCCAGTCGAGTTCCGTGCGCACGCGGGTCGTGTCCAGCGTCGGGAGCGCGAAGCCCATATCGAGCCACCCGGTGTCGACCTGTTGCAGGTGCGCGTGCCAGGCGGCCGACATGGCGGCGCGGACCACTGCGGAGGGCACGTGCACCAGCCTGGCGCCGAGCGCGTCCGCGATGACCGCCGCGGTCACGGGCGTGTCGGCGGCGAGGTTGAACGGACCGCCCGCGCGCCGGTGGAGCACCGCGACGATCGCCTCGGCGACGTCGTCGGTGTGGACCATCGGAATGGTCAGCCTCCGGTCCATCGGCAGGACCGGCAGCAGGTCGAGCACCTTGGGGGGCACGAGGGCGGGCACGCCGTAGCGGAGGAGGGCACTGCCGGCGGCGCGCTGCCCGACGATCCCCGGCCGCAGGCGGGTGACGAGTGTGCCGGCGCCGGAGGCCTCGTGCCGGTCGAGGAGGCGCTCGGCCGCCGACTTGTGTCGGCTGTACCGCGAACTGCGCACGCCCCCGGTGGGCCAGGACTCGTCGACCGGACGGTCGTCCTTCTTCGGTGAGTAGGCGCCGACCGAGGACATGTGGACCAGGTGCGGGACACCGGTCTCGGTGACGGCTCGGAGTACGCGGCGGGTGCCGCCGACGCCAAGCTGGGCGAGGTAGACGAGATCGTGGGACGGCTGGAAGCCCCACGCCAGGTGGACGACCGCGTGCGCACCGGTGAACGCCTCTACGAGCGCGTCGTGGCAGGCCTCGGTGCTGAGGTCCACCGAGCGCCAGTCGACACCACGGCTGTCGGGGCCCTCGGGCAGCCGCCGAGCCAGGCCTACAGGGTTGTGTGTGCCCTCGGCACGCAGGCGTTGCACGACGACAGAACCGATGTTCCCGGTCGCCCCGGTGACCACGATGCGCATGCAGGATGATGCCCCGTCGCCCCCCGGCTCACACGAGGCACTCTGGCATCCGGGGGAACCTCAGCGGGAAACTTCACCCGCAGCGTGAACACCCGCTGTCCAGGACCCGGGGGTGCCTCTATGTCTTTCGTCAAGGCACCCTTGTCGGGTTTCGGGTGGTTCGGGGTTGCTGGGGTTATGCGGCGAGCTCGACGTCCTTCGGTGTCCGAGATTCGTAGAAGGTGCCGTCGCGGAGCATGGCGAACAGGACGCTGATGCGTTGACGGGCGAGGCGGAGGAGGGCCTGGGTGTGGGTCTTGCCGCGGGCTCGTTGCTTGTCGTAGTAGGTGCGGGAGGCGGGATCGGCGTTCATGCAGGCGAAGGCGAAGGCGAAGGCGGACAGGAACATCGCGCGTTTGAGCTGCCGGTTGCCGCCTCGGGGCGCGTGTTCGCCGTGGCTCGAGGTGCCGGACGACTTCGTGGTCGGGGCAAGTCCGGCGTAGGAGGCCAGGTGGGCGGGGGTGGGGAAGTTGGTGCCGTCGCCGACGGTGGTCAGCAGGACGGCGGCGGTCCTGACGCCGACGCCGGGCATCGACGTCAGGACCGGGGAAAGAGGGTGGGCCTCCAGCAGGTTGTTGATCTGGGCTTCCATCGCCCGGCGCTGGGTGTAGACGGCGGCCAGAGAAGCGGCCAGGGAGGGGATCACGATGTCGAGGGTGCCGGTGCCGGGGACGACGACGGTCTGTTCGTCGAGCGCGTCGAAGACGTCGTCGATGAGCCGGGCGGCCATGCGGGGGGCTTTCGGACGGATCAGCTCGACGAGTCTGCGGCGGCCGGCCTTGCGCAGGGCGGATGGGGAGCCGTGGCGTTCGAGGAGCCAGGTGACGGCCTGGTGGTCGAGGCGGGGGCCCAGGACGCGCTCCAGGCTGGGGTGGAACTGGGTGAGCAGGCCGCGTATCCGGTTGGAGGTGCGGGTGGCCTCGGCGGCGAGGTCCTGGTCGAAGCCGACCAGCACGGTCAGCTCGGCGGTGATCTCGTCGGTCAGCTCCAGCGAGCGCAGGGTGTGCGGCATGGCGCGGGCCGCGTCCGCGATCACCGCGGCGTCCTTCGCATCGGTCTTCGCCTCGCCCGGGTAGAGGTCGGCGACCCGGCGCATCGCCAGGCCGGGCAGGTAGGCGACCTGGCAGCCGGCGTCGCGGGCGACGGTGAGCGGGAGGGCGCCGATGGAGGCGGGCTGGTCCACGATCACCAGCACGGTGCCGAACTTCGCGATCAGTTTGTCGAACACGGCCCGCAGTTTCGGCTCACTGTTGGGCATGGCCTTGTCGAAGACCTTCTTGCCGGCCGGGGTGAGCCCGTGCCCGTGATGGGCGCTCTCGCCGACGTCCATGCCGAGGAAGACGCCCACGTTGCCGGTGTCGAACATCGCACCCTTCCAGGGGAGTTGGCTCTGTCTGGCCTCGGCTTCGGTGTCGTACGCACGCATCCACGTTATGCAGACCTGCCGCCCGCGAGCTGTCCGGCATTGCGCCGGACCGGACGGTGGCCGGACCTCTCATCAGCGTCTCCGACGGCGCCTCCCGGGCCCGGTGACACCACCCCCCAGGTCATGCCTTCGACAGGGGGACACAGTCATGCCGGGCCCGGAGGCCGGCGGCCCTCTTGCAGGACCGCGAAAAACATAACTGTGAGAGTTCTTCTGCGGCCCGGGATGGGTTGCTGCCAGGCTCGGCGCTCGTGATCCGGCATGACTCGAAACATAACTGGCGTCCCGTCAGGGACTGCCGTTCCCCCGAGATGTCTGCCGGACACGGGCGTCGGCCCGGCCCACCCGTTGGCTTGATCAGCAGCTTGTCCGCCTTGCGGCGTGACTCATCACAGTTCTGCCACGTGGTGACTCCACCCAGGCCGACGCCGTTACGGTCGTCCGCCCGGAGGAGAACAACCGCATGACCATGCTTGCAGAACACGTCGATGGCGTCATTGGCGTCGACACTCACCGCGACACCCTCGTCGCAGCCGCCGTCAGCCCCATTGGCGCCGTCCTGGCCAGCACCGATTCCCCGGCCAACGCCCGCGGCTACCGGCGCCTGTTGGACTTCGCCCGCCAGCAGGTTCCCGGCCGCCGCTGCTGGGCCCTGGAAGGCATCGGCAGCTACGGTGCCGGCCTCGCGGTCTTCCTGGTCCAGGCCGGTGAGCAGGTCGTCGAGGTCTGCCGCCCGAAACGAGCGGCCAACCGCGGCGGCCGCAAGACCGACATGCTCGACGCTATCCGGGCCGCCAAGGAGGCCCTGGCCACCGAGCATCTGATCCAGCCCCGCCTCCGTGGCGAACGCGAGGCGCTGCGGGTGCTGCTTGCCACCCGTCACGGCGCGGTCCTCGCTTCCACCGCCGCGATCAACCAGCTCAAGGCCCTGATCATCTCCGCACCGGACGAGCTCCGCGCCGAGCTGCGGAAGCTCAAGCGCCCCGCTCAGATCGCCTACTGCGCCCAGTTCCGGGACCGCCGGCCCAGGACCTCGAGCACCGGATGACGGTGCGGGCCATGCGGTCCACGGCCCAGCGTGTCCAGGCCCTGCAGGCTGAGGCCAAGGAGCTCGAGAACGAGATCCTCGCCCTGGTGCGACAGCAGGCCCCCGAGCTTCTCGGCTTGCTCGGAGTCGGGCCGATCACCGCCGCCCAGATCTTGGTCAGTTGGTCTCACCAGGGACGATTCCGCTCGGAAGCCGCGTTCGCCTCTTTCGCCGGTGTTTCGCCGATCCCTGCCTCGTCCGGGCTGACCAACCGACACCGTCTCAACCGCAGCGGCGACCGGCAGCTCAACCGGGCCATGCACACGATCACCCTGATCAGGATGCGACTCGATCCCTCTACGAAGACGTACGTCGCACGCAAGGTCGCCGAAGGGAAGACCTCCCGTGACGCGCAGCGATGCCTCAAGCGGGTGGTCTGCCGCCAAATCTTCAAGATCCTTGAGCGCGCCGATCGGAGCCGACCCGGCAACGTCGAAGAACTCGCTCAAGCAGCTTGACACGACATAGCAGCCTCGGGGGGCGAGCTCGGCCACCAGGTCGTCGTGGCCGTCGAACGGCACGACGAGCAACAGCAGGTCGGCGGTCTCCGCGGCCTTGGAGTTGGTTGCCCCCCGTACTGAGGAGACCCCGCGTTCCTGGAGATTCTCGGTGGCGACCATGGCCCGGTCCTCAGCGCGGGACCCGAGCACCACGTCATACCCGCCCTTGGCGAGGCGGTGGCCGAGGCCCTTGCCCTGGGCACCGGTGCCGCCGATGATCCCGATAGTGCCCATGGTCTTTCCCTGTCTCGTTGGTCGTTGACAGCGGCTGACTGCGATCTGAGCCGACACGTCCCGTTTCAGTCCTTGATCTCGCAGATGACCGCGCCGGACGTGATCGACGCGCCGACCTCGGCGCTGAGGCCCTTGACGGTGCCGGAGCGGTGGGCGTTCAGCGGCTGCTCCATCTTCATCGCCTCCAGGACGACGACCAGGTCGCCCTCGGCGACCTCCTGGCCCTCCTCCACCGCGATCTTGACGATGGTGCCCTGCATCGGGGAGGCGAGCGTGTCGCCGGAGGCCGCCGGGCCGGACCGCTTCGCCGCCCGGCGCTTGGGCCTGGCCCCGGCGGCGAGGCCGGTGCGGGCCAGCGACATGCCCAGCGAGGCGGGCAGCGAGACCTCCAGGCGCTTGCCGCCGA
>NZ_JBHSPC010000080.1:0-88396 GCF_042656345.1 Streptomyces incanus | reverse complement strand
CGCAGCGCGAGCATCGCGATCACAGCGAGCGACGGGCGCTTACTGAGAAAGGCTCACTGCATACCCAGGAGCACCCGTGCGGCCTGACCGCGCATCAACGTCCGGTCCCGCCCGCACGGCGTGAACCGACCGCCCCTGCCTATGCGTGCGCCCTGCCCTTGCCCTTGCCCTTGCCCTTGCCCTTGCCCTTGCCCTTGCCCTTGCCCTTGCCCTTGCCCTTGCCCTTGCCCTTGCCCTTGCCCTTGCCCTTGCCCTTGCCGGAAGCCTGTCGTCCCCCGTCCCGCTCCCCCACACTGGACCGCACACCTGCGGGGAGGGCCGATGAGCGCGGACACCGGGCCACCTGTCGGCGCCGGGCGGCGCAGTGAACTCGATGTGCTGCGCGCCCTCGTCGTCCTCGGTCTGGTCTTCTTCCACGCCGCCCTGGTGTTCTCCCCTGACGACGACTTCTACGTCAAGAACCCGCAGACCAGCGGCGCGGTGACCGTCCTCGCCGGGTTCGGGGTGGTGTGGGCGATGCCGATGCTGTTCCTCGTCGCCGGTCTCGGCGCCCGGCACTCGATCCGCCGCCGGGGACCCGCCGGGTTCGCCCGGGAACGCCTGCTGCGGCTCGGCGTCCCCCTGGCCTTCGGCACCCTCGTCCTGTGCCCGCTCCCGCAGTGGCTGCGGCTGCGCGCGGCCGACTCCGGGTACGACGAACCGTACTGGCGGTTCTGGCCACGCTTCCTCACCGTACGCCCGGATCTCGCCGACTTTCCCTTCGTGCTCGAGGGGGACCACTTCGAGACCGGGCACCTGTGGTTCGTCTTACTGCTGCTGGCCTTCTGCCTGCTGCTCGCGCCGGTCGCACGGCAGTTGGCAGCCGCGGCCGGGTACGTCGTTCCCGCGCTGCGCCGCCACCCGGTCCTGCTTCTGCTTCCGGCGCTGCCGCTCGCCGCTGTCAACGCCCTGCTGGGCATGGAAGAGGGCCTCGCCGGCTGGAATCGCTGGGCCTACCTCCTGTTCCTCCTGTTCGGGTTCGCTCTCGCCGACGACGAGCAGGTCCGCGCCCTGACCCGCCGCGTGGCCGTCCCCGTCGGCGTGCTCGGACTGCTCCTCTTCGCCGGGACGGCACCCGGGTTCGTCGCCGGGGACGACCCGTTCACCGCGTGGACACCGTTCGCGCTGGCCACCCGGGCGCTGTTCGGGGCGGCGGGCTGGTGCTGGGTGCTCGCGATCCTCGGCCTGCTGGACCGGCCCCGGAACGGCGCGGCGGGGCAACGGGGCGGTGCCGAGGGAGCACAGGACAGGGACCGGGTCCTCCACCGCGCCCTGCGGTACGGGGCGCTTGCCGCGCTGCCGTGGTACGTGCTGCACCAGCCGGTCGTGGTCGCCGTCGCCTACGGAGTGGTCGGCCGGCCCGTGCCGGCGGCGGTCAAGTACGCCGTGATCGTGGTCTCCTCACTGGCGGTCGTTTTCACCGTCCACGAGTACGGGGTGCGCAGGACCCGGGTGACGCGCTTCCTGTTCGGGATGCGCACCGCGCCCGCGGCCCGTCCCGTACCGGCTGCGACACGAACGGAGCCGCCTCCTCCGACGACGTCCTGATCTGCTTTCCTGGTGGCTTCCGGCAGGTACGACGGACTCGGAGCGATCATGCGCGCAGAGGTACGGCAGGTGGCCGACGGCACCCATCTGGTGCACGGCTCCCACACCAACTGGGTGATCCTCCAAGAGGGGGGCGCCGTCACACTGATCGACACCGGGTACCCCGGCGACCGCGAGCAGCTCCTCGCCTCCCTTGCGGAGGTGGGCGGTTCACCGGAATCGGTCGCGGCCGTCCTCATCACCCACGCCCACACGGACCACCTGGGCTCCGCCGAGTACCTGCGGGCCGCGCACGGCACGCCCGTGTACGCGCACGAGGCCGAAGTCCCCCATGCCCGCCGGGACTTCCTCCAACAGGTGACCGTCGGACAGGTCCTGCGCAACAGCTGGCGGCCGGGTGTGCTGCCCTGGGCACTGCACGTGCTGCGCTCCGGCGGCACGGCGCACGTGCCGGTCGCCGCACCCGAGCCGTTCCCGCGGTCCGGCCCGCTGGACCTGCCCGGCCGGCCGGTGCCCGTGCACACGCCCGGCCACACCGACGGGCACTGCGTCTTCCATCTCCCGCACCTCGGGGTGGTGGTGTCCGGCGACGCCCTGGTGAGCGCCCACCCGACGTCCCGGATCGACGGACCGCAACTGCTGCCCCGCATGTTCCACCACGAACGGGCCACCGCCATCGGCTCGCTGGACATCCTGGCCGAACTGGAGGGCGACCTGACGCTGCCCGGACACGGCCCCGCGCACCGGGGGCCCCTGGCGGGCGCGGCGGAACTGGCCCGCGAACGCGCGCAATAGGGTGAGCGGACGACCACCGGTGTGACCATCGCTCCGGAGACGGCCGCCCGCGAGACGAGGACACCCGAGCCATGGCCCTGCAGATCAGCGCGACCAACCCGGAGCATCCCGCGCTCCTGCTGGAACTGCCCTGGCACCTGCCGCTCCAGGAGTGGCCCGAGCAGTACCTGGTACCGCTGCCGCGCGGCATCTCCCGGCACGTGGTGCGCTACGCCCGCGCCGGTGACGAGGTGATCGCCGTCAAGGAACTCGCCCGGCGGCCCGCACTGCGCGAGTACGAGCTGCTGCGCGACCTGGACCGGATCGGCATCCCCGCGGTGGATCCGCTCGCCGTGGTCACCGGCCGCGCGGGCACCGCCGGGGAGCCGTTGGAGAGCGTGCTGATCACCCGGCATCTCGGCGGGTCGATGCCGTACCGGTCGATGTTCGAGACAACGCTGCGTCCGGCGACCATGCACCGGCTGATGGACGCGCTCGCCGTGCTCCTGGTACGGCTGCATCTCGCCGGGTTCGCGTGGGGCGACTGCTCGCTGTCCAACACGCTGTTCAGGCGGGACGCGGGTGCCTACGCCGCCTATCTGGTGGACGCCGAGACCGGTGAGCTGCACCCGGAGCTGAGCTCCGGCCAGCGCGCGTACGACCTGGACCTCGCCCGCGTGAACATCAGCGGCGAGCTGCTCGACCTGGAGGCCTCCGGAGCGCTGCACCCGTCCGTGGACCCCATCGAGTTCGGCACCGAGATCTGTGCCCGCTACGAGGGCCTCTGGCGGGAACTGACCCGTACCTCCGTCTACCCGGCGGGCAAGTACCACTACATCGAGCGCCGGATCCGCCGGCTGAACGATCTGGGTTTCGACGTGGCCGAGATGCAGATCGAGCACGCGTCCAACGGCGACACGGTCACCTTCGTGCCGAAGGTCGTCGACGCCGGGCACCACCAGCGCCAACTGCTGCGCCTGACCGGGTTGGACGCCGAGGAGAACCAGGCCAGGCGGCTGCTGAACGACCTGGAGAGCTGGATGGCCACCCAGGACGACTACACCCCCGGCGGCGCCCTGCCCGGCGCCCGCCCGGAAGTCCTCGCCCACCGCTGGGTGCGGGAGGTGTTCCGCCCGACCGTGCGTGCCGTGCCGCCCGGACTGCGCGGCACGATGGACCAGGCGGAGATCTACCACGAACTCCTCGAGCACCGCTGGTACCTGTCCGAACGGGCCCAGCACGACATCGGTCTCGACACGGCGGTCGAGGACTACATCAGGAACATCCTGCCCAAGGCCCGGGAGACGCTGCGGCCCACGACCGACTGAGCCGGACGGAGCAGCGAGCGGGGCGTCGGCGGTGGCGGCCCCGGCCGGACCCGGCGGCCGGGGCCGGCCGGGTCAGTCGTGCGGCACCACCGCCACCGGGCAGTCCGCGTGGTGCAGGACGCCGTGGGCGACCGAGCCGATCCGGGCCCCGACGGCGCTGCGGCGCGCGCGGCGGCCGACGACCATCAGCTGGGCCGTGCCGGACATCGACAGCAGCACCTGCCCGGCGCTGCCCATCTCCACGTGCTCGACGACGCGCACCTGCGGATAGCGCTCACGCAGTGGCGCGAGGGCGTCCGACAGGGACTTCTGCTCGTACGGCTCCAGGCCCCCGGCCTCGTCCATGAGACGCAACGTGTCGGGGCTGTAGGCGAACATCGGCGGCAGGGCCCAGGCGCGTACGGCGCGCAGGGTGGCCCCCCGCGCGGCGGCGGCCTCGAAGGCGAATTCCAGCGCGGCGGCGCTGTCCTCCGGGTCGCCCTGCTGGCCGACGACGATCTCCCGCCCGGCGACCTCGCCGGACGGCGTGTCCTCGGCCCGTACGAACACCACCGGCCGCCGGACCTCGACGATCACCTGCTGGCCGACCGAGCCGACCAGGAAGCCCACGATCCGCCCGTGCCCACGGGAGCCGAGCACCAGCATCTCGGCGTCCGCTGCGGCGCCGGTCAGGACTCCGACGGCGTCCCCCTCCAGGACATCGGTGGTCACCGCGAGAGCGGGGTGCCGTTCGGTGACCCGACGGACCGACTCGGTCACCGCGTCGCGCACCCACCGCTCCTGGGTGGCGGCGTCGCCGGCATCGACCGCCTCGTGCGTCTGGAAGCGCCAGGCGTGCACCACCCGCAACGGCCGCCCCCGGCGGACCGCTTCCCTCGCCGCCCAGGCCAGTCCGGCGAGGCTCTCCTCGGTTCCGTCGACCCCTGCCGTGATCGGGCGCGTCATGCGGTTCCTCCTGTGTCGTGTCCACTACGCGCGCTCCAGTCTTCCCTAACCTTCTCGCGTGACCTCGACCTGGGAGCAGGTAGGGGTGGACGCGGCCGATCCGGTGGCGCTGGGACGCCGGTGGGCCGAGGCCCTCGGCTGGGTGGTGCGGGGCGACTCCTCCGACGCGTACGAGACCCGGCCGGAGCGGGACCGTCTGCCGGGGCTCGTCCTCGTGCCGGTGCCGGACGGGTGGACCGTGAAGAACCGCCTCCACCCGGGTTTCCGGCCCGACGACCAGGCGGCGGAGTCCGCCCGGCTGCTCGCCCTCGGTGCCCGCCCGGCGGACGTCGGCCGGGGCGAGCAGCCGTGGCGGTTCCTCGCCGACCCCGAGGGCAACGAGTTCTGCGTGCTCTCCTCACACGCTGCCTGAGCCTCGCCGCGCGCAACGCCTGGTTCGAACCTACGATGGACCGGCTGCCGGTGGTGTTTCCGTGGCGCCGGGTACAGGACGGCGAGGCCCGCTCTCCGGTGTCGCCCGCGCTCACCGCCGGAGCCCCGACGACCTCCCTAGGAGTCGGCATGACCAGCGACCAGGCCATCGATCCCGGTGCCGCGCCGAGCGGCGCGGGATGCTCCGACTGCGACGCCGTGGGCGGCTGGTGGTTCCATCTGCGGCGCTGCGCGCGGTGCGGACACGTCGGCTGCTGCGACAGCTCGCCCGGGCAGCACGCCACGGCGCACTTCGAAGCCACCGGGCATCCCGTGGTCCGCACCTACGAACCCGGCGAGGCCTGGTTCTGGAACTACTCCACGGAGGAACTGTACGAGTCGGGCCCGGACCTGGCCCCGCCCGCGAGCCGTCCGGCCGACCAGCCGGTTCCGGGCCCGGCGGGGCGGGTCCCGGAGGAATGGGAGCAGAAGCTGCGGCGCTGAGGGGCCCACGGGGCCGGGGGCCGGCCCCTTCCGCGGAGATCGCCGGCGGAGAAGGTGCGGCTGGTGGCGCGTGCCGGGATGGACGCGTGTCGCAGACCTCCTTCGCCGGTCCGCTCATCGGCCGCGACGACGAACTCGCCCGGGTGCTGGAGCGCGCCCGCGGGGGTGAGCCGCGTGCCGCGCTGATCGCCGGGGCCGGCAGGACGAGGCGGCCGGCCGAGATGGCCGCCCACCTGGGTATGGGCGGCGGCCCCCCATGCCGTGACGGCACGGCAGGTGGGTGCGGCCGACACCGCGCTGCGGGTGGCGCGCCAGGCCCTGGGCATGGCCGAGCAGTTGGGGATCGCCGACGCCCAGACGGATCTGCTGATCTCCATGGCCGGTCTGGAAGGCAACGGCCGGAACACCGGAGTCGGCCGCGAACGGCTGGTCCGGGCAATGGAGTTGGCGCGCGGCGCGGGCAATGAATGCCCCGGTGGAGCTGCGCGCCCTGTTCAGCCTCGCCATGGGCTGCTACCGGATCTCATCGCAGTGCACCGGGCTTCAGCCCGGTGGTGAAGCGATTCTGAGAACTGCTCTGGCCTTCGCTGTGTGCACGGATCTGCACTGATGGCCTCGGCCGAAGTGGATGATCAGAGCGGCCGGTTCTGCTGCTCGATGTACTGCTGCATGATCGACAGTGGGGCCCCGCCGACCGAGCCGGCGAAGTACGAGCCGGACCACAACTTGTTGGCCCGCCAGTAGTGCCGGACGAGGTCGGGGAACTCTCCCCCGGCCTGCGGCCGGGAGGCGCCCCCAGGCGGAGGCGGCGGGAGGACACCTCCTTGAGGGAGTTCACCAGCAGGTGGACGTGGTTGTCCTCACCGTTGAACTCGACCAGCTCGCACTCGAAGTCCGCGCACACCGCGCGCATGACCTCCTCCATCCGCGTCAGATGTGCGTCCTTGAAGACCTTGTGCCGGTACTTCGTCACGAAAACCAAATGTGCGGGAAGGGCGAAAGCACAGTGCCGACCAGTGCAAATGTTCTAATACCCGGCCATAACCCAACCGCAGTACGCTGGCCGGTATGCAGCTTCGGTACGGCTTCCGCCTGTACCCGAACGGGCCTCAGCGCGCTGCACTGGCGAAGGCGTTCGGGTGTGCGCGGGTGGTCTACAACGACGCGCTCCGCGCCCGTGAGACCGCCCGCGCCACGGGCGAGGCGTTCCCCAGGACCGGGGACCTGTCCAAGCTGCTGATCACCGAGGCCAAGCTCACCGACGAGCGGGCCTGGCTCGGCGAGGTGTCCGCCGTGGTGCTGCAGCAGTCGCTGCGGGACCTGGACACCGCGTACCGGAACTTCTTCGACGGCCTCAAGGGCAGACGTCCCCACATGGGCGCGCCCCGGTTCAAGTCCCGCAAGGACAACCGGCAGGCTGTACGGTTCACCGCCAACGCCCGCTGGAAGATCACACCCGGTGGGGACCTGTCCCTGCCGAAGATCGGTGACGTGCGGGTGACGTGGTCCCGCACCCTGCCCTCGGTCCCGTCCAGCGTGACCGTGATCAAGGACGCGGCCGGGAGGTACTTCGCGTCCTTCGTCATCGAGACCGGAACCGAGGCGCTTGCCGAGACCGAATCCGTGGTCGGCATCGACCTGGGCCTGGGGCACTTCGCGGTCCTCTCCGACGGAACGAAGATCGACGCCCCGCGCTTTCTGCGCCGGGCGGAGAAGAAGCTCAAGAAGGCACAGCGGAACCTGTCCCGCAAGGCGAAGGGCAGCAGCAACCGGGACAAGGCCCGTATCAAGGTCGCCCGTGCTCACGCGCGGGTGGCCGACGCACGGCGCGAGTTCCACCATCGGCTCTCCACTCGGCTGATCCGCGACAACCAAGCGGTGGCGGTGGAGGACCTGGCGGTGAAGGGCCTCGCCCGTACGCGCCTGGCCAAGTCCGTGCACGACGCGGGATGGTCCGCGTTCGTGGCGATGCTGGAGTACAAGGCCACGAAGTTCGGCCGCGGCTTCCACCGTATCGGGCGGTTCGAGCCGACCTCTCAGGTCTGCTGCGTGTGTGGTGTCAAGGACGGTCCCAAGCCGCTGCACCTCCGCGTCTGGGAGTGCCAGGCGTGCGGGGCGGTTCTGGACCGGGACATCAACGCGGCGGTCAACGTCGCCAGGGCCGCCGGACTGGCGGTTTCAGCCTGTCGAGCGCAGGTAAGACCGGTACGCGTACCGGCACAGCGCGTCGAAGCAGGAACCCACCGAGACGGTCGGACGACCGTGGTAGGAATCACCTCCCTTTAGGGAGGTGAGCGGAAGTCAATACACCTGAGCGTTCACCTCGAAGGACGGCGGGCGCAGCCTCACCACGCTCGCCACCACCTCGAACAACGCCCCGGTGATGAGCACGGTGCCCGGCACGCCGGAGTCCGCCTTCTGCGGCGAGGGGACGGCGGTCCGACGGGGCTCCGCTGCGGCACGAGGACACCACGGCGGGGACGCAACCGGGGGGGGAACGGAACCCGCGGGTACGAGGACCTCGCCCGGCCGACCTCCCCGGGAACCCGCGCCCGCCGCCGACCGTTGTCCGGGCACCCCCACCGGTCCGTGACGACGGGCCACTGACGGCTGACGACAGCAGGGCGGCGCGATGAGCGAGTTGGTCCCCGGCGGCAATCTGGCCCTTCCGGGCGGCACGGTGACCGTCCGGGTACCGGGCCCCTACGACGTGTCCGCGCTGATCACGGGCGACGACGGAAAGGTCGGGGACGACGCCGACTTCGTGTTCTTCAATCAGCCGTCCGCCCCCGGCGCCCGCCTGCGCGGCGACACGCTCACCGTCGACCCGGATGCCCTGCGGCCCGGTGCCGTCCGGGTCACGGTGGCCGTCAGTGCCGCCGACCCCGCCATCCCGCTGAGCGACCTGCCCCCAGCCGTCCTCCGGGTCACCGACGCCGGCGGGCGCTTCCTCGCCCGGTTCTCACCGGCGCGCGCCGGGCGGGAGTCGGTACTGCTCCTCGCGGAGATCTACCGGCGCGGCGAGGGCTGGAAGCTGCGCGCCCTCGGCCAGGGGTACGCCGACGGTCTGGCCGGACTGGCCCGGGACTTCGGCGTCGACGTGCTCGACGAGACGGAGCCCGGGGCAACCGGGGCGGCCGGAGGCCCGGTTGCGGCGGCGCCGTCGGCCGTCCCCGATCCGGCGGGCTACCTCGGTCCGGTCAACTCCGCTCGGGCCGAGGCGGGTTCGCCTCCAATCGTCCTCGACGCGCGGCTGATGTCGGCGGCCCGTGCCCACGCCGAGGCCATGGCCGCGCAGCGGCACCTCGCCGTCGAGAGCCGGGACGGTGTCTCCGTCCACCAGCGGGTCGTCGCCGCCGGATACGCGTATCTCACCGTCGGCGAGCATCTGGTGTCCGGTCCGCGCACCCCCGCCGAGTTCGTCACCCACTGTCTGAGCAACGAGCCGTCCCGGCGCACCCTGCACGGTCCCGCCTTCATCCACGCCGGTCTGGCACACACGGGCGGCGGCCCCGCCGGTGACGTCTACTGGACGGCGCTGTGGGCCGTCCCGCTCACCCCGGCCGGCCTGACCCGGACGGTGACGGACGTGGTCGACCTCACCAACCGGGAGCGCGCCCGGGCCGGACTGCCGCCACTGGCCGTCGATTCGCTCCTCGTCACGGCCGCGCAGGCGCACAGCGCCGACATGGTGGCCCGCGACTTCTACTCCCACACCGCTCCCGGCGGCAGCCGGCCCTGGGACCGGGCCGCCGCCGCGGGCTCCGCGCGCCGGACCATCGGCGAGAACATAGCCTGCGGCCAGCGCTCGGCCGCCGAGGTGGTGGAAGGATGGATGAACAGCCCCGGCCACCGCGCCAACATCCTCAAGCCCGACTTCAGCCACATCGGCGTCGGCTTCGCGGGCGGAGGCCGCGCCGGCACGTACTGGACCCAGCTCTTCGGCGCCTAGGTCCTTTCGCCCGGATCATGCCGGGCTCGCGGGCCCTGGCATGATCCGGACGAAAGACCCCAGCCGTGCAACCGGACCTTGGCGGAGGGGGTCCGTCCGGGTGAGGATGCCTGCATGAAGGGTGATCTGTTTTCCAGCCGGCACATGGTGCAGCCCGCCTCGGCTCCGGGCATGACGGTCGAGAACGCCAAATGCATCCGGTACGTGGTCAACGGCGAGATGCACGCCCGGCAGGGCGCGATGATCGCCTACCGTGGCGGCCTCCAGTTCGAGCGCAAGGGCCAGGGCGTGGGCGGCATGCTCAAGCGCGCGGTGACCGGCGAAGGGCTGCCGCTGATGGCGGTGCGGGGGCAGGGCGAGGCCTGGTTCGCGCACGAGGCGCAGAACTGTTTCATCGTCCAGGTCGACTCCGGCGACGAGTTCACCGTCAACGGCCACAACGTCCTGTGCTTCGACTCCACGTTGTCGTACCGCATCGCGACCGTGAAGGGCGCCGGCATCACCGGTGGCGGCCTGTTCAACAGTGTCTTCACGGGGTACGGCCTCCTGGGCCTGGTGTGCGAGGGCGATCCGCTGGTCCTCCCGGTGTCTCCGCAGTACCCGGTCTACGTCGACACGGACGCGATCGTCGGCTGGACTGCAGGTCTGTCGACCTCCCTGCACCGCTCGCAGTCGCTCGGTTCGATGCTGCGCGGCGGCTCGGGCGAGGCGGTGCAACTGGTGCTGCAGGGCGAGGGGTACGTCATCGTGCGGCCCAGCGAGGCCACGCCGACGAAGGCGCAGCAGCACTGAGGTCCGTCCCCGAACACCCGCTCCGGCTTCGGTGCGGCCGCGCCTTTGGGCGCACCGTGTTGACCTCGGTGGTCCGGCCGGGTCAGGGTTCGTCCCGGTGCGGCTCATGTCCCCGTGCCAGGAAGGGTGATGGTGGTGATCGGAACGGCGGAGATCGAGGCCGCGGCCGGGCGGATCGCCGGGCACGTGGTGCGGACGCCGACAGTACCGAGCCCCGGGCTGTCGGCGCTGCTGGGCGCCCCGGTCACGGCGAAGCTGGAACTGTTGCAGCGCACCGGCTCGTTCAAGGCACGCGGCGCGGTGGCGAAGCTGCTGTCGCTGAGCGAGACGGAGCGGGCCGCCGGGGTCGTGGCGGTGAGCGGCGGCAATCACGGGATCGCCGTCGCGGTCATGGCCGCCGCCCTCGACGTCAAGTCCACGGTGGTGATGCCGAGGTCGGCGCCCGCGCGGTCGGTGGAGGTCGCGGAGACCGCTGGCGCGTCGGTGCGGCTGGCCGACGACATGGACGGCGCGTTCGCGCTGACGACGCGGCTCCAGCAGGAGGGGCTGACCCTCGTCCACCCCTTCGACGACCCGGTGGTGATCGCCGGACAGGGCACGGTGGGACTGGAGTTCGCCGAGGACGCCGATGACCTGACCGACGTCCTGGTGAGCATCGGGGGCGGCGGACTGATCTCCGGTGTGGCGGCGGCGCTGCGGGCCCGGCGGCCCGGGGTCCGGATCTGGGGGGTGGAGACGGAGGGCGCCCAGGCGATGTCCGAGGCCCTCTCGGCAGGCGGACCGGTGCCGGTCGGGCTGTCCTCGATCGTCTCCACGCTCAGCGCCCCGGCCGTGTCGCAGTTGACGTACGAGCATGTGTCGGAGCTGGTCACCGAGGTGCTGGTGGTATCCGACCGGGAAGCCGTACGGGGCTCGCTCGACCTGGCGAACCATGCCAAGGTGTGGACCGAGCCGGCCGCGGGCTGTCTGCTGCCCGCCGCGCGACAAGTGCTGGAGCGGGTCGGCGAGGGGGCCAGGATCGGACTGGTGGTGTGCGGAGGCAATGCGACCACCGGCGACATGATCGCCTGGGCGTCCCGCTTCGGGCTGCGCTGATCCTTGCGGCCGGGCCGCCCGTGACGCCCCGTCCGCCGCCCTCCCCCGACGCGGGACCGGGCTCGAAGACCGACTCGGAGTGTGACCGAAGGACAGGAATTCGTCGGAGTCGGGATTCGGGCGCCGCCTCTTGAACGAAGGCCGTACGGTCCCGCGTACCACTGAGAAAGGCGGACAGCAGCGGCTTCGACGAGGGATGGCCATGGGCAGGGCGCACGTCTCCACACACCAGCCGGTCGCCGGGCGGTACCGGCTGGTCGAGATCATCCACCGCGAGACCAACCACGTCTGCTGGTACGCCGACGACCTCGGGACGGGCCGCCCCTGCCTGGTCACACAGGTCGCGCTGCCCGGAGATCCGGGCGAGGCCGCGCGTCACGCCCCCTCCCGCGTCCTGCATACGACCGGGACGATGGCGCGGCTGTGCCCCGGCCGGATCGCCACGGTCGTCGACTCCGTCGACGAGAACGGCTTCCTGTGGACCGCCGCCGTCTGGGTCGACGGCACCCCTCTCGGTGAACTCCTGGCCGAACAGGGCGCGTTCACCTTCGTCCGGGCCGCGCGCATCGGGCTGGAGTTGCTCGACGTACTGGACGCCGCACACAGCGCGGGCGTGACGCACGGCGAACTCGGCCCCGGCCAGGTGTTCGTGCGGGAGACCGGTCCGGTCGTGGTCACCGGGTTCGGCCTGGCGGGCACCGGCCCGGCCCTCCGGCTCACGGCGCCGTCGTACGCGGCGCCGGAGCAGGCCCGTGGCGAGGACGCCGGGCCCGAGGCGGACCTGTGGGCGCTGGGCGCGCTCCTCCACACGATGGTCGAGGGGCGCCCGCCCTTCCGTGACCGGGGGCGGCCGGAGACCACGCTGAAGGAAGTGGACCGGCTGCCGTTGCGCGGGCCCCTTCGAGCGGGACCGCTCACCCGGGTCGTCCAGGGGCTGCTGCACAAGGAGGCGACGCAACGGCTGCCCGCGCAGGTGGTCCGCGAGGCGCTCGGCCGTGTTCTCACGGAGGAGAACCCAGGCACGGCCCCTGACGCCGTGCCGGACCGCCTTCGGCTGCGCCGCGCGTACTCCACCGTCCGCAGAGAACTCGGCCGCGACGGGAGCAGACGGACGGCGGTCCTCGGCACCACCCTGGCCGTGGTCACCGTCGCGGTCGCCGTGCTCACCGCGGCCACCCAGGGGCTGCCCGGCACCGACTCCGGGTCCGCCGCCGACACGCCCAGCGCGCCGCCCGCCTCCGCCGCCGCACCGGCCTCCCCGCCGGACGTGCCCGGGGCGCCCGGGACGTCCGGTGACCCGGGCGACCGGGACGAGCCAACACCAACACCGGCCCCGACCACCCCGGCTCCTTCGGGGTCGGGGGATCTCCCGCCCGGGTACGGCCTCCTGCGCGCGCCGGAGGGCTTCTCCGTCGCGCTCCCCGAGGACTTCGAGCGCCTCGACACCTCCCGCGTCTCCGACCTGGCCTACCGCGTCACCTTCGGCACGGACGGCGGCACCCGCACCCTTGCGGTCACCTACAGCGAGCGGGTGGGGACCGACCCGGTGGCCGTGTGGCGGGACGACGTGGAGCCGCCCCTGGAGCGGACGGCCGGCTACGCGCGGATCGGCGCGATCCGCGCGACCACTTACCAGGGGCGTGAGGCCGCCGACATGGAGTGGTTCTCGGCGGATGACGGCACCCGGGTCCACACTTTCGGCCGCGGGGTCCTGCTGGGCGGCGGACGCGGTTTCTCACTGCGCTGGACGACCACGGCCGCCGACTGGGCGGACCCCGCGAACCAGGAGGCGCTACGGACGTTCCTGCGGACGTTCCGACCGTCCTCCGGCTGAGGCTGCGCCGCGCGGTGCGCACAGCCGTCGCAGGGGCGCCCGGTACAGCGGGCGGGTGCGCCAGTGGGCCGTGAAGGTCCGGTCCGTGAGGGAGCACGTGACCCCGAGGCGGTGCGGGGTCTCCAGGAACGCCACGTCCGCGGCGAAGGCGCCGTCGTCGGTCCAGCCGCCGCTCACCGCGGTCGGGCAGGGCTGCTCCGAGACCGCCCACCCCTCGCCGCCGAGCGGCAGGTCGAGGCGGTGGCCGTCGTCCACGAGGCTCAGCGTCCAGCGTCCGCCGGCGTCCGCCGTCACCTCGGCGGCGGTGAGCGTCGGCTGGTCCGCGCAGACCCCGCCGTGCGGGGTGAAGCTCACGGCGGCCCGGTCCCGCGCCCGCTCCGGCGGCACCGGGCCGCCTGCGGCCGGCTGCAGGGCCAGGCGGGCGAGACGCTCGCCGAGGGCCCGGTCCTCGGCCTCCCGGCCGGTGAGCGGGCCGGGGCGGAAGGCCGGTACGAGATGGTGCCAGACCAGGTCCAGGTACTGCTGCATCTGCTCGGTGGCCGCCGTCGTGGCGATCACGGCGTCGTGCTCGGGCAGGACGAGGCAGAACTGTCCGTACGCCCCGTCGCCCCGGAATCCGTGCCGGGACGTCCAGAACTGGAAGCCGTAGCCCCGGTCCCAGTCCTGCCGGCCGGTCCTCCCCATGGCCCCGGCGGTCGGTATGTGCGGACGCGAGGCCCTGGCGACCCATCCCTCGGGCAGCAGGCGCTTGCCGTCCCACATCCCGTCGTCGAGGTACAGCAGGCCGAGCCGGGCGATCGCGTCGGTGGTGGCGTGCAGCCCGCTGAAGCCGATCTCACGGCCGGTGCGGTCGCGCTGCCACAGCGCCTCGCCGATGCCGAGCGGGTCCAGCAGGCGGGGTCGCAGCCAGTCGGTGAGCGACTGCCCCGTCTCCCGCTGCACGATCGCGGCGAGCGTGTACGTGCAGGGCTGGTTGTACGCGAAGACCGTGCCGGGGTCGCGGTCGGGCGGCTGCAGCAGGAACCCGCGTACCGGCTCGGCGGGGTCGGCCGCGTAGGCCGCGTCCACGGTCTCGGTCTCGTGGCCGCTCGCCATCGACGCCACGTGCCGGACCAGCATCGTCCGGCTGCGCGGGTCGGTGATGTCCGCCTCGAACTCAGGGAAGTACGAGAGCACCGGGGCGTCGAAGTCGATCAGCCCCTCGGCCTCTGCGAGGGCGGCGGCGGTGGCTGTGAAGCTCTTGCTGAGCGAGTACAGCAGGTGCGGCCGCTCGGGGGTGTACGGAGCCCACCAGCCGGCGGCGGCCTGCCGGCCGTGGCGCAGGATCATCAGGCTGTGCGGCTCGATGTCCGGGGTGTCGTCGAGGGCGTCGAGGAAGGCGTGGACACCGGAGGCGTCGACGCCCAGCGCGGCGGGGGCGTCGGTGGGCAGCGGGTGGGCAGTCATGGGGTGGATCCTGCCCTGCCGCCCGGACTCGATGCGCCATCAGGCGGCCGGTGGTCGGGCGAGGACCGGCGGACGGGCGGGACGGCACCGGGCGGGGCGGAGCAAGGCGGAGCAATCCCCCGGGCGGCTGAGCATTTCCCGCGGCCTCGGGTAGGAGAGGGCCCTACGCCGGTACGACCAGGAGGCCTCTCGTGAACTCGACGGTGCACAAGACCTTGGTGGTGGAGCTCCAGGCGGGCGTCACGGACCGCTTCCCCGTGCTCGCCCACCTGAGCTACGACCCCGCCGACCCGTTCGCGGTCACGCTGGTCTTCAGCCACGAGGGCCGGGTCCTGGCGCGCTGGCAACTGGACCGCGAGATGCTCGCCGACGGCCTCACCCGCCCGGTCGGGACCGGTGACGTGCGGCTGCGCCCGGAGTCCGGAGGGATGGGGCGGGAGCTGCGGATGGAGTTCCTCGGTGAGCCCCACGCCGACGGCGGCCGGCACCACGCGGTGGTGTTCGCGTGGGCCGGGACGGTCGGGGACTTCCTGAGCGACACCTTCCGCTCGGTCCCGACCGGTGGCGAGGAGACCCGCCTCGACGACTTCCTCACGGAGGTTCTCACGGGCCGCTGAGCCGCGGGTTCACCGGTCCTCTCCCGATCCGGTGAACCCGCGGCCGCGTCCGTCACGGGGTCGTGTGCCGGTACCGGGTCCACAGCGGGAGCACGAACCAGCACAGCAGGTACCAGGCCACCACTCCGGCGACCAGGTACGGGACGAAGCCGTCGTGGGTGGCGACCCGCAGGATCAGCAGCAGTGCGGCGCAGGTGGTGGCGAGCAGCAGGACGAGGCCGAGCAGGGTCAGCCGGGAAGCCCACCGCACGGCCTGCGGTTTGATCTTCCTCCCGGACACCAGCCGGTGCAGCGAGACGGGGCTGATGAGCGCACCGGTGGCGCAGGCCCCGAGGACGACCGTGACGATGTAGATCGCCTGGTCGGCGTCGGACAGTTCCTCGTACTTGGGCGTGAACACGACGGTCAGCAGGAAGCCGAAGAGGATCTGGACGCCCGTCTGGGCGACGCGGACCTCCTGGATGACCTCCTGCCACATTCGGTCCGCCCGCTCGTCCGCGGTCTCGTCGCGGCCTCTGCGTCCGCTCTTGTCCTGCTGCGTGTGCGACACGGTGCGCCTCCTGGGGTGAACGGCCTCGACACGTCTCTCCTTCGGGTGCCCACCGTCCGGGGCTCCTATCGCCTCACGGCCGCGCACGAGCGGGCTTCCACCGGGTCCGTCACCGGCAGGCGCCCGCCCGGTCCTTCACCGCCGGGCTGCCGCCCGGTGCGTCACCAGCGGCCCTCCACCTGGTTCTTGATCCGCCGCTCGTACAGGTCGTCGATCGCGGTGAGCGTCTGCTCGGGCAGCTCCGGGAGCCGGGCCGCGTGCGCGTTGGCCCGGGCCTGCTCGGGCGAACGGGCGCCGGGGATGACGGTGGTGACACCGGGCTGTCGGACGATCCAGCGCAGGGCCAGTTGGGCCGGGGTGTATCCCTCGGGGGCGAACGCGGCGAACTCGGCGGCGGCCTCGACGCCGGTCGTGTAGTCGACGCCGGAGAAGGTCTCGCCCTGGTCGAAGGACTCGCCGTGCCGGTTGAAGGTGCGGTGGTCGTTCTCGGGGAAGACGGTGTCCTTGGTGTACCTGCCGGACAGCAGGCCCGAGGCGAGCGGGACGCGGGCGATGACGCCGACGCCCGCCGCGCGGGCCGCCGGGAGCACCTCGCGCAGCGGCTTCATGCGGAACGGGTTGAGGATGATCTGCACGCTCGCCACGTTCGGCCGGGCGATCGCGGTCAGCGCCTGGGCACAGGTCTCCACGCTGACCCCGTACGCGGCGATCCGCTCCTCCGCGACCAGGGTGTCGAGGGCGTCGAAGACCTCGTCGGTGGAGTACACGGGGGTCGGCGGGCAGTGCAACTGCACCAGGTCGACGCGGTCGACGCCGAGGTTGCGGCGCGAGCGGTCGTTCCACGCGCGGAAGTTGTCCAGCACGTAGTTCTCCGGGATCTGTTCGACCCGGCGGCCCATCTTGGTGGCGACCAGTACGTGCAGATCGGGCCGTCCGCTCAGGAACGAGGCGATGGTCTGCTCGCTGCGCCCGTCCCCGTACACATCGGCGGTGTCGAAGAAGGTGACCCCGGATTCGGCGGCGGCCTCCAGGATCGTGAGGGCCTGCTTGTCGTCGACGTCCCCCCAGTCCGCCCCGAGTTGCCAGGTGCCGAGACCGATCACGGAGGCGTGCTGACCCGACCTGTCGAATGTGCGCTCGTCCATGGCGTCAGTCTGTCATCCGTCACGGCCGGGTGCGGGATCGGCACCCCCGGGCCCGCCCGTCCCGGCCGGCCCGGGGGTGAGATGGGCCTGCAGGGCGGGCGCGTACCGGTCCACCAGGACGTCGACGGCGGTGGAACGCACATGGGTGCCGCGGGCGAGGCCGTACATGACGCCGATGCCGAGCAGGGCGCCGACGGCCAGTTCGGCCCGCAGGCCCGCATCGGGGCCGGTGAGGCGTTCGGTGAGCCGCTCGGTCACCTGGGCGCGGAAGTCGGCGCGCATCATGTCGCCCTGTGCGCCGTGCAGGGGCGCGAACACGATCCGCAGCAGCGGGTCGGTGCCGTGCTCGGACTGGCTGACCACCACCTGCCGGACCATGTGCCGTCCGAGGTCCTCCAACGGCGCGTCCAGCAGGGCGGCGGCGTCCGTCTCGAAGGACATGACGCGGGCGAGGAGCGCGTCCTTGTTGCCGAAGTACTTCAGGATCAACGGCGGGCTCACTCCGGCACGTTCGGCGACCGCCTTGAGCGTGATGTCGGCGTGTGCGTGCCGGGCCAGGAGATGGCGGGCCGCCCGGAGGATGGCGGCCCTGCTGGCCTCGGCGTCCCGGCGGACCGGGGCGGCCGGAACAGGTGGCGCGGCCGGAGTGGTTGGGGTGGGTGGGGTGCTCATGGCATTCACGCTCCTTCCCTCGCCCGGTCCCCGACCGCTTTGCCGCCGCGGCCGAAGGTCCGCCGGGTCCCGGCTCCGTCCGGGTCGCGGGGCATGGCGAGCGCGATCGCACAGGCCGCGAGCGCGATCGCGCCGGCCATCGCGAACGCCAGCAGGTAGCCGTGCAGGGTGGGTACGGGCAGTCCGGCGACCGGGCTGGTGTGGTGCACCAGGACGGCGGCCACGGCGGCACTGGACACGGCCTGACCGATCGTGCGCATCAGGACGTTGACCCCGGTGGCGGACGCGGTCTGGCCGGCCGGTACGGCCCGCAGGATGAGGGTGGGCAGCGCCGAGTAGACGAAGGCGGTGCCGACGGCGACGACGGTGGATCCCGTGATGATCATCCACAGATCGCGGCTGTCCGCGATGCGCACCGCGTAGCCGAGCGCGATGATCGCGGAGCCGAGCGCGAGCGTGACACGCGGTCCGCGGGCGGCGGAGATGCGGGCGGAGAGCGGCGACAGCACCAGCATGACGACCCCGCCGGGCAGCAGGCACAGGCCGGTGGCGACGATGGACAGTTCGAGCCCGTATCCGGAAGCCCTCGGGGCCTGCACCAGCTGAGCGGTGACCAGCGAGTTGGCGTAGAAAGCGAATCCGGCGAGCAGGGCGGCGAGATGGGCCGGGCCGACGCTGGGCCGGCCTGCCAGCCGCAGGTCCACCAGCGGCCGTTCGGCTCGCAGTTGCTGTACGCACCACCCGGCCAGGACGACGACGGCGGCACCGAACAGGCCCAGCACCGTCGGACTGCCCCATCCCCACTGCCCGCCCTGGGACACCCCGAGCAGCAGGCACACCAGCCCGGCGGCGAGCCCGAGTGCGCCCGGCACGTCGAACCGGCCCGGCTCGCGCACCGGTGACTCCCGCACCACCCACCAGACCAGCGCCAGTCCCAGGGCCCCGAGTGCGGCGGTCGCCCAGAACATGGCGTGCCAGTCGGCGTACTGCACCATCAGCGCGGCCAGCGGCAGCCCGAGTGCGGCACCGATACCGACGGTGGAACTCATCAGCGCGACGGCGGAGCCCCGGCGGGCGGGCGGCAGTTCGTCCCGCAGGATACTGATGGACAGCGGAACGACCGCGGCTGCGGCGCCCGTCAGGGCTCGGGCGGCGATGAGTACCCGGATGTCGGAGGACAGGGCGCACCCGGCGGCGCCGGCCGTCATCAGGGCGAGGGCCGTCATCAGCACCCGCCGTTTGCCGTACATGTCACCGGCCCGGCCCAGGACCGGGGTCAGAACGGCTCCGGCCAGCAGGGTGGCGGTGACCATCCAGGAGACCGCGCCGGGTGAGGCGCCGGTCAGCCGGGGCAGGTCGGGCAGCAGCGGGACGACCACGGTCTGCATGACGGCCATGAGGATGCCGCCGAACGCGAGCACCGGGACGGTGAGCCGCTCCCGGGCGGTGCGCGCCTTCGGCGGCCGCCCGGGTATGTGCGCGGCCCTGTCTGCACTGTCTGCCAGGTCTGCCTGGTCCATCGGCACTCCAGCCGGAAGGGAAAGCCCGGTCAATACGGCGAGCGTGGTGAATGCCGATTCACCTTAGCAAGTGAATCGGCATTCACCCCGTGTTGATCCGACGCTTCCCGTTCCCCGGGCTCTCGTACCGCGGCGGGCCGCGCTCTGTCCGGGGAGCAGGGCTGTCCGGCGTTCCCGCTGGTGGCGGGCACGGGTCTGTGCGGGGTCGGGGTGCTCGCGCAGGGCTCCGGCCAGGGCGAAGGCCGGGTTCCGCAACGCTGCTCGCGGGGCCGGGCTCGGTCGTACTCAGGCGCTCTCGGCCGTGCGGCACTCGGGATGGCCCCAGCCGCTGTCGTTCTTGGCGATGGGCTCGCCCGCCGCGTAGGGCCGGCCGCAAAGGCAGCGGCCCGGGAACTTCGCCTTGATCGTGCGGTTCGAGGAGCCGCCGCGCGGACGGGACGACGTCTTCGCCCCGGTGGACCTGCGCTTGGCGGCACCGGCGGGCGGGGTGTCCGGAGAGGGCGGCGGCTCGGGCGAGCCCGCGTCGCTGCCCGCGTCCTGCTGGACGACGGCCGCCTGGCTGGCGGCGCGGTCGGCGAAGTCGTTGAGGCGGTCTCCGTCGGCCTGGTGGGCGGGGACGTAGCGGAACTCGACCGAGCGGCCCTGCAGGAGTCCGTCGATGCTGACGACGAGTTCCTGGTTGGCGACCGGTTTACCGGCCGCCGTCCGCCAGCCGTTGCGCTTCCAGCCGGGCAGCCAGGTGGTGACCGCCTTCATCGCGTACTGCGAGTCCATCCGGACCTCGAGCGGCACGTCGGGGTCGGTCGCCGCCAGCAGCCGCTCCAGCGCGGTGAGTTCGGCGACATTGTTGGTGGCTCTGCCGAGCGCGCCCGCCTGCCAGCGGACCGGGGCCTCGGAGGCGTCGGCGATCACCCAGGCCCAGGCGGCGGGTCCGGGGTTGCCCTTGGAAGCCCCGTCGCACGCGGCCACAACACGTTCACGCATGCGTCCGATCATGCCATGGCCGGGCGGAGGGCCAGGCCGCGCGGTGTGCCTGCCCAAGAGAGCCCGTCGGGCCGCTCCCCGAGGCGATTTCGACGGTCAGCGCGATCCGGGCGGTCAGGTCATTCGTTCGGCACGTCGGTGGTGCCGGGCCTCTCGCCCTCCATGGTCGTGACGTCGATCACCGAGAAGTTCGCGCCCTGCGGGTCGCTCAGGGTGGCGAACCGCCCGAAGGGAGTGGTGATCGGCCCGAAGTGCGGGGTGCCGCCCCGCTCGGTGGCCCTGGTCACCGCCTCGTCGCAGTTCTCTACGGCGAAGTAGACGTTCATGTACGACGGCACCTCGGGCGGGAAGTCCTCCGTCATCCCCATCCGGCCGAGCACGGTCTCCTGGCCGAGTTCGTAGAGCCGGAAGTCGATCGATTCGTCCTCGAGCTGCCTCGACCTGTAGGAGAAGACCGCGGGGAAGAACACGTCGGTCTTCTCCGGGTCCCGGGTGCAGACCTCCGCCCAGCAGTACGCGCCGGGCACGTTGGTCGCCTCGAAGCCCTCGTGGGTGCCGGCCTGCCAGAGGCCGAAGACGGTGCCACCAGGTTCGCGGGCCAGGCACATCGTGCCGAAGTCGCCGACCCTCATCGGTTCCATCAGCATCTCGCCGTCGTTGTCCCGGATGCGGGCGGCGGTGGCGGCGGCGTCCCGGACCGCGAGATAGAGGCACCACTGCGACGGGCCCTCCTGGCCGGGCATGGGCGGGACGACGGCCGCCACCGCTTTGCCGTCTGCGTAGGCCTGGGTGTAGTTGCCGAACTCCGACGACGACCCGCCGAAGGTCCAGCCGAGGACGTCTCCGTAGAAACGCTTGGCCCCCTCGACGTCGTTGAACATCACGTCGGCCCAGCAGGGGGTTCCCTCGGGTTGTACGGCCATGACGGCGTGCCCTCTCCGGACGGGTGGTCGGTCCTTCCTTCACGCTAATCACCCGTACCCGGACCCGCGCGCCGAACCGCCCGGGCCGCCCGAGCCGCCCGGGCGGCCGCCGAGCCGCGGTGAACGGCCTGTCCTGAAGCGTGTCTTCCCTCCGGGCCGGGCTGTGCTTGCCCGGGGTGCCGTTTCGGCCGGGCGGGGCGGGCGTCACGTATGCGCAAGTCGTGGGCCGTGGGAGCGGCGCCGGCCGCCGTGCCGCCCGGTGCGTGCGGGGACCCGTCGTCCGATCCGTCGGCATTCCGCGCATGGCGCGGGAGATCACCCGGGGGGTCGGGGAGCACGCCCGCTCGCGCCGACGGGACGGGGCGTCGCGGCACAGGCAGGACGCGACGAGGGTTCGCGCAGTGGGGCGGGCCGTCCCGCTGCCCGCCCCACTGCGCACGGTTGTCACTCGCCCGCGTAGGCCTTCTCCAGGGCGGCGATGTCGAGCTTGCCCATCGACATCATGGCCTTCATGGCGCGGGCCGCCTTCTGGGGGTCCGCGTCGGCGATCATCTCGGTCAGCCGGGCGGGGACGACCTGCCAGGACACGCCGAACCTGTCCTTGAGCCAGCCGCAGGGCCCGTGCTCGCCGCCTCCCTCGACGAGCTTGTCCCAGTAGAAGTCGACCTCGCCCTGGTCGGCGCAGTCGATCTGCAGGGAGATCGCCTCGGTGAACTTGAACTCGGGCCCGCCGTTCAGCGCGACGAACCTCTGGCCGTTGGCCGTGAAGTCCACGGTGAGGACGGAACCCTCAGGTCCGGGCCCGGCCTCGGTGTACCGGAGGGTGCGGCCGACGCTGGAGTTCTTGAACACGGACACGTAGAAGTTCGCGGCCTCCTCGGCCTGGCCGTCGAACCAGAGGCACGTGGTGAATCCGTCGGTGGTCATGAATACCTCCTGGGGTGTGGAACGCGGTCATCAATGTCGACCGGTCCGGGCCCCGGAAGTCATCGGTCGGCGGCGGAGCAACCACGGGGGACACGGGGCCGGGAGAAGCCTCTGCCCGTGGCGAATCTGCCGCGGGCAGAGAAATCCCCGCGGGTCCCCGCGGCCGGTCAAGAGTGGAGGCACACGGTCGCACCGGCCGCGTGCCGACGAACAGCACAGGCACAGGCACACGCACGACCGGACAGCCACACACCGACACCCACGGGAGCGCCGATGTCTCCACTCAGTACCGGATCCGCCACCGAACGCGCATCCGGCCTCGCGGCCGGGCTCAGCGCCGGCCTGCCGCCGGTCCCGCTGCCCCGGGCCGAGGAGGGCGACACCCCTCCTACCCGGTTCGACGACCATCTGGCCGCCCAGCTCCTCGCCCAGCGGATCGTCCTGCTCGGGACGCAGGTCGACGAGGTTTCCGCCAACCGGGTGTGCGCGCAGCTGCTGATCCTGTCCGCGGAGGACCCGCGCACCGACATCAGCCTGTACGTCAACAGCCCCGGCGGGTCCGTACACGCGGGCCTGGCGATCTACGACACGATGCGGCTGATCCCCAACGACGTGTCGACGCTCGCCATGGGATTCGCGGCCAGCATGGGTCAGTTCCTGCTGAGCGTCGGCGCACCGGGCAAGCGGTACGCCCTGCCCAACGCGCGGATCATGATGCACCAGCCGTCCGCCGGGATCGGCGGCACCACCGCCGACATCGAGATCCAGGCGGAGAACCTGGAGTTCACCAAGCGGACCATCGAGCGGATCACCGCCGAGCACACCGGCCAGTCGGCGGAGACGATCTCCCGGGACGGCGATCGCGACCGATGGTTCACGGCCGAGGAGGCCAGGGAGTACGGGATGGTGGACCGGGTGGTGGAGTCGCTGGACGACGTCCGTCCGGCCGCGACGCGGCGCAGGACGGGGCTGTGACGATGGGTACGTACACGATTCCGAACGTCGTCGAGCGCACCCCGCAGGGCGAACGGTCCTACGACGTGTTCAGCCGGCTGCTGTCCGAGCGGATCATCTTCCTGGGCACCGAGATCGACGACGGGGTGGCCAACGTCGTCATCGCGCAGCTCCTCCATCTGGAGTCGTCGGCGCCGGAGCGCGAGATCGCGGTCTATATCAACTCCCCGGGCGGCTCGTTCACCTCGCTCATGGCGATCTACGACACCATGGCGTTCGTACAGGCGCCGATCTCGACGTACTGCGTCGGTCAGGCGGCGTCCACGGCGGCGGTGCTGCTGGCCGGCGGAGACCCGGGGCGCCGGTTCGTGCTGGAGCACGCGCGTGTGCTCCTCGGGCAGCCGGCCACGGGCGGGCAGCGGGGCACGGTCTCCGATCTGTCGCTGCGGGCCAAGGAGATGCTGCGGATCCGTTCGCAGGTGGAGGAGGTCCTGTCCCGGCACACGCACCACGACGTGGCGACACTGCGGGCGGACATGGACCGCGACAAGGTGTTCACCGCGCAGGAGGCCGTGGCGTACGGCCTGGCCGACGAGGTGCTGAGCCGGCGCCTCATGGGTGTGTGAGGCGCCGGCTCCGGCACGGTCGCGTCAGGCGGCCAGGCACAGTCCGTCGTACGAGGCGCGGGCCGTGCTCCGGCTCGCGGGGGCCCGCCGGCTGGTGATGCGGACGAGTTCTCCCTGGGCCCGCGACAGCAGGTCGCCCAGGCCCAGGCCGAGGGCCTGGGCGGCGGCCGCGAGGACCTCCGAGGAGGCCTCCTTGCGGCCCCGCTCCACCTCCGACAGATACGGCATGGAGATCCGGGCCGTGTCGGCGACGTCCTTCAGCGTCCGCTCCTGGGCGAGCCGCTCCCGGCGCAGCACGTCACCGACCAGGTCGCGCCACAGCGGCTCCCTGGCAGTGGGGGCGGCGGGAACGGGGGCTGGAGCCGGGGCCGGTGGGGCGGCGGCATGGCGTGCGGGCGCGGGCCGCAGGGGGATGACACGGGCGTCGAGGGGCGCTTGTTTTCTCACCCCTCCAGCGTAGGAATCCTCGCCCCGGGGGGAAGGGAGTGGCGTTCCGCCCTGAGTGAAGGAGGCGGCACCGTCCGTCACCGCGGAGGTTCTCCAAAGTCGGAGGGAGTGTTCGGAACGGAGCTGGGTAGTCGCAATCCCGAAGGACCAAGGCACATGTCCATCGGACTTTCGTGGGGAGAGGTAATGGAAACCGCCGTGATCCGGTCGCAGGCGCAGGTCGTCGAAAGGAACGCCGAGGCCGGGGCGGGTGAGGGAAGCCTGCCCGGGGTCGTCGACCCCCGGACCGTCGCTCCGCGCGATGCCAAGGAGTTGTCCCGTCAGTTCTTCCGTCGCCTGGCGGAGCTGGAGGAGGGCACGCACGAGTACCAGTACGCGCGCAACACCCTGATCGAGATGAACATGTCGCTGGTGCGGTTCGCGGCCGGGCGGTTCCGCGGCCGTGGCGACGACATGGAGGACATCGTCCAGACCGGCATGATCGGTCTGATCAAGGCGATCGACCGGTTCGAGCTGTCGCGCGAGGTCGAGTTCACCTCCTTCGCGCTGCCGTACATCGTCGGCGAGATCAAGCGTTTCTTCCGTGACACCACCTGGGCGGTCCACGTACCACGCCGGCTCCAGGAGCTGCGGGTGGAACTGGCCAAGGCCCGCGAGGAGCTCGCCAGCAGGCTGGACCGCGAGCCCACGGTCACCGAGCTCGCCACGCTGATGAACATCACCGAGGAGCAGGTCAACGAGGGCCGGCTGGCCGCGAACGGCTACAACTCGTCGTCGCTGGACGCCGCCCTCACCGGTGACGGCCCCGAGAACGGCGAGTCCGTCCTGGCCGACTTCATCGGCGTGGAGGAGGAGGGGCTGCGGCTCGTCGAGGACTTCCACGCGCTCGCCCCGCTCATGGCCGAGCTCAGCGACCGCGACCGGGAGATCATCCGGATGCGGTTCGTCGAGGAGGCCACCCAGGCGGAGATCGGCGAACGGCTCGGGTGCTCGCAGATGCATGTCTCCCGCCTGATCAAGCGGATCATCGGCCGTTTGCGCGAGGGCATGCTGGGCGAGCTCGGCTGCGCCTGACGGCACAGGACACGGAATGCGGCTGCCCTCCCACCCCGGGGGTGGGAGGGCAGCCGCATTCCGTCACGTCGGGGCGTCGGGGTTCGGCGCGTGCAGACCGTCCGGGGACGCGCGCCGGCCGCTGGTGCCGTTCAGCCGGCCCCGAAGCTCAGCACCGCGCGGACACACTTTCCGACCGGTACCCGCTCCACGAGGATGTCGCGCGCCAGAGCCTGCACGATCTCCAGGCCGTGGCAGCCGATGCGCTCGGGATCGCGGGGGTAGATGCGCGGCAGCGTGCCGCTGCTGTCGTAGACGGTGACCGTGATCACTTCGTCCGTGCCCTCCAGCTCCAGGATGTACGGGCCGTTGCTGTGCCGGTCGGCGTTGGTGACCAGTTCGCTCACGACCAGGAGTGCCGCGCCGTCGGTCCGCTCGCCGATCGTGGCGCACCACTCGGTCCTGAGCTGCTCCAGGAACAGCGACGCGAAGGCACGTGCCTCGGCGATGCATCCCGGCTCGCCGGTGAAGTGTGCTGCCCGCCGTAGCGGTTCCACGGGTACGTCGAAACCAGTCGGTATCACTGCCCCGTCCAGGTGATCGATCATGCGCTTCTCTCTGCGAAGCCGGGCCGGCCGGACGAGCCGGACGATCTGCACAGGTGCACGTACCCCAAGTCCGGCCGCTCAGTCCCCCTGATCGGTGTTCGCCGCGCCACAGAGCGGGAACCCGGTTCCGGCAGGGGCGTGGACGGATTCCGAGGCATGCGGGAAGGACGACGGCAAAGGGGCGGCAGCGGGAAGGCGACCGATGAGCGAGCTGTTGGCGGTGCGGAGCCTGTCGACGCTGCCCGTGGTGACGCTGGGCGGCGATGCCGTCGCCCACGTCAAGGACACCGTCCTCGACGCCGAGGCCGGGTGCATCACGGGCTTCACCCTCACCGGCCGGACCCTGCTGTCGGGTCCGCTCTCCCGCGACCTGCCCTGGCCGGCGGTGCACGCCCTCGGCCATCAGGCGGTGATGGTCCGCGACGAGAAGGCGCTGTGCGACCTGCCCCTGTCGGTGGCCCGCCGCGACGCCCTGCGCGGGCGGCTGCTCAGCGCGCAGGTCCTCACCGACGAGGGCGACCGGCTCGGCACGGTGCTCGACGTCCTGGTCGAGGGCGGCACCAGTGGCCGTATCGTCGCCTTCCGGCTCGCCGCACACCGGGAGCTGGTACCGGGTTCGAGGCACCGGCGGCACCGGGTGTACGTGCCGCGTGGTGAGGCGGTCTCGGTCTCCGGCCGGTCGTTGGTCCTCCCCGCGCACGCCACCACCTACGTCACCGACGACCTGCCGGACTTCGTGGCACGGGTCGGCGCGTTCCACGCCTGGCGGACGGGTGCACTGCCGTGATGCTGTTCTCCCGGGTGCGAGGGCTTCCGGTGCTGACCCCGGGCGAGGGGGTCCGTCTGGGCGTCGTACGGGCGCTGACGGTCGACGCGGCGTCCGGCACCGTCACGCACGTACGGGTGCGGCGCGGACTGCTGCGCAGGGACGCCGCCCTGGCCTGGGACGCCCTGGACGCCGCCGGCCCGGACATGCTGATCGCGGCCCCGTCCTCCGCCCTGGCCGGGGCCCCGCCGCATCACGAGCTGCTCGGCCGCAGGGTGCTCACCGAGGACGGCGAGGAGCGCGGCACCGTGCTCGACGCGGCGTTCGATCCGCTCACCGCCCGTATCGAGGCGATCCTGACGACGATCGGCGAGCTGCCGGCCGAGCGGCTGCTGGGGCTGGGCGACCACGCTCTGGTGGTACGGGGGCGCAGAGCAGCGGGCGACCATGGTCGGCCCGGGTGACCCTTCCCCTGAATCCCTGGGTGGCACCACTCGTGGCATCACCCGTGCCGTTGTCGGCGGCGCCGTTCGGCACGTCGTTCATGGTGTCGGATTCGGCCGGTGGCGGCACCTGGGAATCGGACGGCGGCGGCTCGCCGGTCGTCGGGGTGCTGTCCCCGGGCTCGCTCGACGGTGGCTCACCGGGGGGGATTGCCCTCGCCCGTCGCCGGTCCGGAGCCGGGGGCGGGGAGGAGCCCGGCAGAGGCCCGGAGGGGATCCGGTGGGCCGGCCGGAGGACGGCGGTTCGACGGTCACGAGTCCCTCTTCCCAGCGCGGCTTCAGGAGATGCCCATCAGACCAATGTCGACATAACGATTCTTCCGTTACGCGTTCATTGTGTGCTCCGTTGATACACCCGCCGCAAGCCGGCGCGGACGGACCTCCCGGCAGGCGCCCTGTGCGGAGGCTGCTTAGCGTGCAGTGGTGAGTTCACGCACCCTCTCCGACCCGGCGGTCGCCCGCCACGGCTGGGCGCAGGCCCTCTTCACGGTGCTGGGCGGGCTGATCGCCATGGGCCTCGTGGCCGCGCTCGGGCTGTGGGCGGCCGGTGCCGCGGATCTCCCGGACGGTTCGTTCCCCCGGGTGCTCGCTGCGACCGTCGTCACGGCCGTCGGCGGGTCGGTGGGCCTGGCCGGCGACGCGGGCGATTTGGCCGGCGCGGAGGGCGGCCTGACCGTCATGCCGCTGTCCGTCACTCTCACCGGCGCCCTGTTCATCGGCTGGGGCTTTCTTCGCCCGTTGCGCCACCGGGCCGTCACCGGGGCGCCGGAGCTTGCCGGGTGGGCCGCGAGGATCGTCGCCCTGTGGCTGATCGCCCTGCTCTGCCTGGCATTCGCCGCCCGGCACACGTTCAAGATCTCCCTCGGAAAAGGCGCCCTGCGTGATCTCAGTGATCTGTTCGGGCTCTCCCCCGAGGTCGGCTTCGCCGCCGATGTGCCGCTGACCGTTCTCGTCGGCCTGCTCTGGCTGGCGGGTGTCCTGGTGCTGGCCCTGCTGGTGTCGCGCGGCGCCCCGCTGCCGGGCCGGCTGCTCCGGTTCCAGACGGCGGTACGGCCCGCGGCGCACGCGATGCTGCAACTGCTGCTCGCCTTCGTCGTCATCGGTCTCGTGATCGCGCTGGTCGTCGCGGCGACGCGGGGGCACCCGGCGGAGACGTTCGCCGTGATCCTGCTCGGACTGCCCAACGTGACCTGGCTCGCGCTGACCATCGGGCTGGGCGCCACCTGGGACGGCAGGGTGGAAGGCCCCTTCGGACTGCCCATGCCGCACCTCCTCGACGAGGTGCTGCGCACCGAGGACGTCTCGGCGCTGAACCTGAGCACGCTCGCCGAGCACGACGGCAGGGTGTGGTGGCTGCTGGTGGCCGACGCGGTCCTGCTGCTGGCCGTGGCGTTCGTGATGGCGGCCCTGTCACCGGCCCGGGTCCGGGCCTGGCAGCACGCGGTACACCTGGCGGTGGCGCTCGCACTGGCGGTCCTGACGATCTGTCTGGTCGGCCGGATCTCCGTCCGGCTCGGCCTGTCCGTGCTCGGCATCGGCGACCTGGGCACGGGGCTCTCCGGTCGGATTCTGCTGAAACCGCGTCTGCCGGTCGCGCTGGGGCTGGCCCTCCTGTGGGGTCTGGTCGCCGGCTTCGCGGGCGCGCTGCTGGCCCGGGAGACGCACCATCGAGGGCACCATCGAGGCCGGTCGGACCGGCTGACGGGGGCAGCCGGCTGACGGGACCGCACGGGAGTCCCGAGGGTCCTAGGTCCACCGGCCCGAGCACCGGCTCCGCCCAGGCCGGTGGGGGCTGCGGCGCATCCCGCTCCGCCTCTTCCCCCGCCGGCACGGTTCCGCTCCGGTCCCCGACGGCGTTTTCGCTCCCGTCTCCATCCGTGCTCCCGCTCCGGCTTCCGCGCAGGTCCACGCGGGTGGCGGGGTGCCCCTCGGGAGCGGTCGTGGTGGCGCCGCCCCCCCCCGTGGCGGCGGTGCGCAGCGGTGGACTTGCCCGCGCCGCCCGGGCCGACCACGGCGAGCAGGCACTTCTCCCCCACCGGGAAGGACACCTGGTCGAGCAGGGTCGTGCGGCCGTTGTCGACGGCGACGGTGAGGTCCTGCACGTCGAGGGAGATCTCGCCGGTGTCGACGTACTCCTGGAGTTCGTCGCCGACGAGGCGGAGCGCGGAGTGGCCGATGCCGACGATGCCACCGGGGCCGACCGGGGCGCTGGTGACGGGCCTGCCGTTGAGGTAGGTGCCGTTGTGGCTGCCGGGGTCGGCGATCTCGTACGTCCCGTCGGACAGCGCCCTCAGTTCGGCGTGCCGGCGGGAGACCACGAGATCGTCGATGACGAGGTCGTTGTCGGCGGCGCGGCCGGTACGGACAGTGCGGGCGGGCAGCGGCCGTACGGTGGTGGGCTGTCGGTAGGTGCCGGTCCGGGCGGGGCTCGACACGGCGGAGAGGCGTTCGGGGGCGGGCGGCGGCCGGTCGATCAGGACGGCACTCGGTCCGTCCTGAGGACTGCCGAAGCGGATGACGCTGCCGGGGCCCACGTCCTTCACGTGCACGCGGTGGCCGTCGGTGCAGGTGCCGTTGGTGCTGCGCTCGTCCTCGACGGTCCAGTGGCCGTCACCGGGGCGGAGCACCGCGTGGTGCCAGGAGACCCCGGCGTCGTCCATGACGATGTCGCTCAACGGGTCGCGTCCGACGTGGTGGTCGCGAACCGGGCTCATCAGGGTGGAGCCGCTGTCGGTCTCCACGAGGAGCTCCGGTGCGACCGGCGGCTCGACCATGTCTGGATTCCACCGATTAGCCCGCTCGAGTGCCTGGCGTGGCGGGTGGGGCCGGGCGGGGCACGGATCAGGCGACGGGGACACCCAGGACCGGAGCCGCGCGCTGCATCCGCAGGGCGTCCACGGACTCGGCCAGGAGCTCGTACTCGGTGGTCTCGTCGCCGGTGGCGAGGCGCACCATCTGTCCGGCGGCCAGGGCCTCGGCCATTTCCTCCTGTCGAGCGGTGTCGCCGCACCAGGCGCGCAGCACGGCGGGTACGTCGGGCACCCCGTCGGCGACGGGGACGAGCGCGCCCGGGGGTAAATGCTCGGCCTCCGGCTGCGGGTCGAGGCGCTCGGCGATCCAGGAGGCGCGGTCGCGCAGCCACCACAGGGCGAGGGCCAGGGTGGGAGCGCGGTACGTGCCGAGGGGCACACCGATGCGGCGGCCGTCGCAGACTCCGTACGCCGTGACGTGGCACAGGAACTCGTCGTGCACGATTCTCTCCCCCGGTTGCGTTGCCCGGCGGCCGACCGGGCTCGCTCTCCGGTGGGTCGCGTGCTGTGCGTGAGGACGCCGTTGCGCGGGGTGAAGCGCTCTCGTTGTCGAGTATGTTCACCGCTGAATCACTGTCACCATGCCTTTCCGGCCACTCTCCTGGCATATTCGCCTCTCCTGTTGGCCAGAATGCTGTGGGTAACGGTGCCCGGCACGGCAGGGAGCGGACCTGGCACGGCGCCGGCCGTGCCGTCATGACGTCGACGACACGGCCGGAAAAGATCTGCTCGGGGCGCCCGCCCTACTGCTTGACGACGGCGTCGATGCGGGCCAGTTCGTCCGCGTCGAAGTCGAGGTTGCGGGTGGCCGCGACACTGTCCTCCAGCTGCCGCGGGCTGCTCGCCCCGACCAGGGCCGAGGTCACGCGTCCCCCGCGCAGCACCCAGGCGAGCGCCATCTGCGCGAGGCTCTGGCCGCGGGACTCGGCGATCCCGTTCAGCGTGCGCAGCCGCTCCACCAGCTCACCGGTGACGGCGTCGGTGTTCAGGAACGGGCTGTCGCTCGCGGCCCGGGAGTCCTCGGGAATGCCGTCGAGGTAGCGGGCGGTCAGCAGACCCTGCTCCAGCGGGGAGTAGGCGATGGAGCCGACCCGCAGCTCATCCAGGGCGTCCAGCAGGCCCTCGTCCTCCGGGCGCCGGTCGAGCATCGAGTAGCGGGGCTGGTGGATCAGCAGCGGGGTGCCCAGCTCGCCCAGGATGCGGGCGGCCTCGCGGGTCTGTTCCGCGGAGTAGTTGGAGACGCCGACGTAGAGCGCCTTGCCCTGCTGGACCGCCGAATGCAGGGCTCCCATCGTCTCCTCCAGCGGAGTCTCCGGGTCGAAGCGGTGCGAGTAGAAGACGTCGACGTAGTCGAGGCCCATGCGGCCGAGGCTCTGGTCGAGCGAGGACAGCAGGTACTTGCGCGAGCCCCATTCGCCGTACGGACCGGGCCACATCAGGTAGCCGGCCTTGGTGGAGATCACCAGCTCGTCGCGGTACGGCGCGAAGTCCGCCCGCAGGGCCTCGCCGAGGGCGGACTCGGCGGCGCCGGGGGGCGGGCCGTAGTTGTTGGCGAGGTCGAAGTGGGTGACGCCGAGGTCGAAGGCGCGGCGCAGGATGGCACGCTGGGTCTCGACGGGGCGGTCGGGACCGAAGTTGTGCCACAGACCGAGCGAGAGCGCGGGAAGCATGAGCCCGCTGCGTCCGGTGCGCCGGTAGGGCAGATCCGCGTAACGGTCGGGGTGCGGGGTGTACAACGTGACTCCAGGGGGTTGGTGCGCGGGTGTCCGGCTCTGTGGAACCAGAACCGGGTTCCACTCTGTCGCGGTCCGCGGGCAGCGGTCCAACAGAAGAATCCGATGGAATTCAGCGAATACGCTTCTCAATCATGGAACTGCGTCATCTTCAGCATTTCGTCGCCGTCGCCGAGGACCAGCACTTCACCCGTGCGGCGGAGCGGCTGCTGGTCTCCCAGTCGGGTCTTTCGGCGTCGATCCGCTCCCTGGAGCGCGAGTTGCAGACGCCGTTGTTCGTACGGACGACCCGGAGGGTGACGCTCACGGAGGCCGGACGGGCGCTGCTGGTGGAGGCTGAGCGGATCCTGGCGCAGGTGCGGGCGGCGCACGAGGCGGTGGCCGCGGTACAGGGAGTGCTGCGCGGCACGCTCGCTCTGGGCGCCGAGCAGTGCATCGCCGGGGTGCATCTGGCGGAACTGCTGGCCGATTTCCGGCGGCGCCATCCGGATGTGGAGATCCGGCTGCGTCAATGGGGCTCGGCGGCACTGGCGGAGGAGGTCGCGGCGGGACGCCTCGACCTGGCCTTCGCCTACCGGACCCACACGGACCCCGACCAGTTGCGGTCGGTGGCCCTCACCAGCGAACCGATGACCGTGCTCTGCCATCCCGATCACCGCCTGGCACGGGCCGGGACGCCGCTGAACCCGCACGATCTGGGCGGCGAGGTGTTCGTGGACTTCCATCCCGACTGGGGCCCGCGTCGCGCCACCGACACCGCGTTCGCCGCTGCCGGCGTACGGCGCACAGTGGCGCTGGAGGTGAACGACGTGCACAGTCTGCTGGACCTGGTCGACGAGAACCTCGGCATCGCCGTCGTCCCCCAGCATTTCCGGCACAAGCGCGCGGCGCTGACCGCGCTGCCGCTGAAGGACACCGGTGAGTCGGTGTACGAGAGTGTGGTGCTGGTCCCGCCCGAGGAGGCGACCAGTCCGGCGGCGCGGGCGCTGATGGCTCTGCTGGACGGCGGGCAGGCGTAGCGACCGGCGCACGGAGAAGGGAAGGACGGCGCGTGTCCGCGCGCGGCCGGCGTGGCGCCCATGGGTGCAGCCAGGGCGCGTACGACGGCGGGATGCGCGAGGGTGGTGCCATGCTTGCCAAGGACATCCTCATCGACGGCTACGGCAGAATTCGCGAAGAGGTCCACGCCGCCGTGACCGGACTCGGCCCGGACGCCCTGAACACTGCGCCGGCCCCGGGCGCCAACTCCGTCGCCTGGCTGGTCTGGCACCTCACCCGGATCCAGGACGACCATGTCGCGGACGCCTTCGGGCTCGACCAGGTGTGGCTCGCCCGGGGCTTCGAGAAGCGGTTCGCACTCGGTCTGCCCCGCCACGACACCGGGTACGGCCACACCCCGGAGCGGGTCGCCGAGGTACGGGTCGACTCGGGCGACCTCCTCACCGGCTACTACGACGCGGTGCACGAGCAGACCCTGGACGCCCTGCGCGCACTGGCCGCCAAGGACCTGGAGCGCATCGTGGACGAGCGCTGGGACCCGCCGGTGAGCCTGGGGGTGCGCCTGGTCAGCGTCCTGTCCGACGATCTCCAGCACGTCGGACAGGCCGCCTATGTACGGGGACTGCTTCAGCGCACGGAGTCGTAGCCGGGCAGGACCACGTCCCTGAGCAGGGCGTTGCGCTCGTCGAACGGGAGGAACGCGCTCTTGACGGCGTTCACCGTGACGGTCCGCAGGTCCTCGACGGTCCAGCCGGCCTGCTCCACCAGCAGGGACATCTCACGGGTCATCGTGGTGCCGGACACCAGCCGGTTGTCCGTGTTGAGGGTGACCCGGAAGCCGAGGTCCTTCAGCGCGGTGATGGGGTGCGTGGCGATCGAGCCGGCTGCTCCGGTCTGGAGGTTGGAGGTGGGGCACATCTCCAGCGCGATACGGCGGTCGCGGACCCAGCCCGCGAGCCGGCCGAGCTTGCCGTCGACGATGTCCTCCGTGATCCGCACGCCGTGACCGATGCGCTGGGCGCCGCACAGCTGGACCGCCTGGTGGATGCTGGGCAGGCCGTGGGCCTCGCCGGCGTGGACGGTGAACGGCACGCTCTCGCGGCGCAGGTGTTCGAAGGCGTCCAGGTGATCGGCGGCGGGGAAGCCGTCCTCGGCGCCGGCGATGTCGAAGCCCACGACGCCCGCGTCCCGGAACGCCACCACCAGGTCGGCGATCTCCCGCGTCCGGTCGAACATCCGCATGCCGCACAGCAGCGTCCCGACCCGCACCGGCGTCCCCGCGGCGGCGGCCTTGGCCATACCGGCCGCGAGGCCCTCCTGCACGGCCTCGACCACCTCGGGCAGGGTCAGTCCGCCCTTCGTCATCAGCTCGGGGGCGTAGCGGACCTCGCCGTAGACGACACCGTCGGCGGCGAGGTCGAGCACGTACTCCTCGGCGGTGCGCAGCAGTCCCTCGCGGGTCTGCATGACGGCGAGGGTGTGCTCGAAGGTGGCTATGTAGCGCACCAGGTCACCGGAGCCGGCGGCCTCGACGTACCAGGCGGCGAGCTCGTCCGGGTCGGTGGTGGGCAGGGCGTGGCCGACCGTGTCCGCGAGCTCCACCACGGTGGCCGGACGCAGTCCGCCGTCGAGGTGGTCGTGCAGCACGGCCTTGGGCAGCCGGCGGAGGGTGTCGGTGTCGGGGGTGATGCGGGGCGCGGTCATGGGCGGGCGTTCCTCAGTGGTTCGGTGTCGGAGGGGAGGGCGGAGCGGGGGCGGAATCGGTGGCGATGCCGGTGTGCGGGATCAGCCGGCGGGCTGAAGCAGGTCCCAGCGGTTGCCGTACAGGTCCTGGAAGACGGCGACCGAGCCGTACGGTTCGTGGCGCGGACTCTCCAGGAAGGTCACGCCCGCGGCCGTCATCCGGGCGTGGTCGCGTGCGAAGTCGTCGGTGTGCAGGAAGAAGCCGACGCGTCCGCCGGCCTGGTCACCGACACGGGCGCGCTGGCCGTCACCCTTGGCCCGGGCCAGCAGCAGGCCGGTGCCGGTGCCGCCCGCGTCCGGTTCGACGACGACCCAGCGGGAGCCGTCGGGCCGGGGGGTGTCCTCGGCGAGCCGGAAGCCAAGGGACTCGGTGTAGAAGCGGATCGCCTCGTCGTAGTCGTCGACGACCAGGGTGACCAGGGCGACACGTCTCATCGGGACCTCTCCGGGGTGGGATCGATCGGCAGAGGTTATACGTAAAACGTACGTACGCGCCAGTCCCGCTCCCGGCAGCGCCCAGGACGTGGGCCCGAAGACCTACGACGCCGGCCCGAGGCGTCCGGGCGGACCACTCGGCTACCGTCCGCGCATGAAGATCACCAAGTCACCGCAGCGGAGTCGGAAGCAGCGCAGAAGCGATGTCCTGGACCGTCTGGAGCGGGAGACGGACATCTGGGTGGCCTCGGCGGACGCCGAGGGGCTGCCCTGCCTGGTGCCGCTGTGGTTCGTGTGGGACGGCGAAGCCGTCTGGTTGGCGACCCGGCCCGCCAACCCCACCGGCCTCAATCTGCGGGAGAACGGCCGGACCCGGCTGGCGTTCGGCGACACGCGGGACGTCGTCCTGATCGACGGTGTGGTGGAGACGTACGGCGCACGGGAGGTGCCGCCGACGGCGGCGGAGGCGTTCCGGGAGAAGACCCGCTGGGATCCGCGCGCGGACCGGGCCGGCTACGCGTTCTTCCGGGTACGCCCCCGGGCGGTCCAGGCCTGGTGCGAGGAGCACGAACTGCCGAAGCGGCATCTCATGCGGGACGGAATCTGGCTGGTGTAGGGCGCGTCGCGGCGCCGGGCCGGCAGCGGCCCTCCTCGCTCCGCACCGGGTCAGGGCCTGTCCGGCGGATCATGCCGGAGACGCGGGGGCCGGCACACACTCCCCCGAGCTCATAAGTTCTTCGAGCAGGCGGCGTTGTCGTCCCTCTCCCCCACTCTCGGCTTCGCTCGATCGGGGGGGGGGATCCTCATGAGCGGGAGGGGCCCCATCGCTTCGCGTCGGCTCCCTCCTCCGACTTGATCCGCCGGCCAGGCCCTACGGGTACGTGTACGTGTTGAGGGCGTCGACGGCGGCCGCCGGGTTGCCGAGGTCGTAGCGGTCCACGGCGAGGAAGTTGGGCTTCTTGCGGGCGGCGGGCTGGCAGAACCTGCGGGCGCGGTCGGCGAGCTTGCCGTTGTCCGTGCCGGCCGTGTCGGCGACCGGGGCGTCCCGGAAATGGTTCATGACGAAGAGGGGACGGAACCCCGGCTCGGTACGGGTGAGCGGGATGTTGGTGCCGGCGTCGTACCAGCGGCTGTGGCAGGACCAGTCGGAGGCGCCGACGCCCGAGCCCATGGACCAGTGGTTCTCGACGGTCCACTCGCGCTGGTACATGACGCCGAAGCTGTCCCGGGTCAGTCCGGCGGACTGGTCGGCGGGGCGGCTGTGGTCGCTGAAGATCAGCAGCCGCTTTCCGGCGGCGGTCAGGTCCGCCATCGCCGGCCAGCCGTTCTCCCGTACGCCGGTGCGGTCCGGCCGGTAGAGCACGTCCGACAGACCGTTGACGCGGGCGAGTTCGGCGCGCAGCACACCCGGGTCGACGTAGTCCTCCAGGAACACGGTGACGACCTGGTCGGGGTGGGCCTTGAGGAAATCGACCATGCGCTGGAGGTCGACCCAGAGCGCGAGGGGCCTGCTGACCAGGGTGCAGCTGTTGTGGCAGAGGATCGCACCGTCCGGGGTCTGGTGGATGTCCAGCATGAATCCGCGTACCCCGTCGGCGAGTTGGCGTTCGATGCCTCGCGTCTGATTGGGGAAGAGATTGACGAAGGGCGGGGCGAAGCCGCCGTCGACTCCGTTGGCGTAGGCATTGTGCGAGGTGAGGAAGGTGACCTGGTCCAGGGTGCGGCTGTCCTGGGGCGGCATGGGCCGGGTGACCGGAGAGACCGGGGTGAGATACCAGTGGGCGAGGTCCGAGGAGTCTGCGGAGACGGCGAGTTGGGCGGGATGGTTGGCGCCGGAGGGTCTGGGGGCGACCGCGAGGCGCCGGTCGGTGCCGGGGGCGGCGAGCGTGTACCGGTCGGCACCGGCGGGGGCGATGCCCCAGGCCGCGTCGGCGCTCGCACAGGGGACAGTCCTGGCCTGGTCGCCGGCGCGGCCCAGGCAGGTGCCCGGGGTGTCCGTGTTCTCCAGGAGGTGCAAGGAGCCGCTCGCCCTCAGGTCCCACTGCTGGTGGTCCTCGTTGCCGCGGGGCCGGTGCTGCTCGACGGCCCCGGCGCCGGCGGCCGCGTTGAGACCGGTGGCGGCGCTCTGCACGTAGAAGGTGCCGGGCGCCGGTACCGCGTCGGCCCCCGCGGCGGGGGTGGGCGCCACGACCGCCGCGACCAGCGCGGTCGTCGTGACGGTCGCGGCGAGCAGGGCGTGGGGGGTCCGCATGGGGGGTGCCCTTCGGTCCGAAGGATGGCCGCGTGCCGTCCACGTCCGCGGAGGGAACGTGGACGGCACGCGGCCGGGTCACAGATGGTCAGGGGCATGACACCATGCCCGGCCGTCCTGTGTCAGCAGTACAGGTTGCCACCGGGTGACGTCCCGAGGATCTGGGTGAACTGCTGGTACTTGGTCACCCTGCTCTGCACCTGTGCGGGATTGCGGCCGTCGCACTCCAGGGAGCCGTTGATGCTGCGGATCGTCTGCCCGAAGCCGGCCTGGTTGACCATGGCGTTGTGCGGGGTCATGGAACCGGGGCCGGTCTGGGTGTTCCAGTACCACAGGGCCGTCTTCCAGGCCACGGAGGAGTCGTTCTGCACCAGCCAGGGGTTGCCCAACAGGTCGAGGCCCAACGCGTCGCCCGCGGCCTTGTAGTTGAAGTTCCAGCTCAGCTGGATCGGCCCACGCCCGTAGTAGGCGGCCTGGCCGGCCGGGCAGCCGTAGGGCTGGCTCCAGTCGCAGTAGTGCGGGTAGTTGGCGGTGTTCTGCTCCACCACGTGGACCAGACCGCCGGTTTCATGGCCGGCGTTGGCGAGGAAGGCGGCGGCTTCCTGCTTCTTCACCGTGTCGCTGCCCGTGTTGGCGAAGCCGGGGTAGGCGCTCAGGGCGGCGGTGAGCCCGCTGTAGGTGTAGAAGGGGTTCCTGTTCGGGAACATCTGGTTGAACTGCGCCTCGGTCACGACGAAGTTGCCGACCGGCGTTCCGGGGCCGTTGTCGCAGGAGTAGGGCTCCCAGTACCAGGTGCTGATGATCGGGTCGTAGCCCGGGTTGCCGTGCTCGGCGATGTACGCCCGGCCGTCGGTGTAGCGGACGATGTCACCGGCGTTGTACCACTGCCCGGCCACCCAGTTCGGGTAGCTGGAACACGCGGCGGCAGCCGAGGCGGCGGTGGCGGTCGCGGCGGGGAGGAGCACCGGTGCACTGGCGGCGATGATGAGGGCGGCCAGGACGCAGGACATGCGGCGTCTCGACAAGGGATCAACTCCTTTGCGGGACACGGCCACTCCCGGGCGAGGACATGCCCGAGCGGGGTCTCGCCGCACGCGCCGGCGGGGCCGGCCACGGGTGGGGGCGGCCGTGGTGGGGGGTGTCGGGCACACTCAACCGCATTGGTCTGTACCAGTCAAGGGTGTAGACCAGTCGGCCCCTCGTCCCCGTCCAGGAAGGCCCGCCGGTCCCCGCCGCGCCCGCCCCACGCGTCGACTCCTACCGCGCGAACGGCACCTGGACGGGGACCGCCGGCCCCACGTCCTCCTCGAAGGGGTGCCGCCACAGCCCTTGCGCGGCGAGGCGGGGCAGGACGCCCTCGCCGAACCAGTACGCCTCCTCCAGGTGCGGATAACCGGAGAGGACGAACTCCTCGATGCCCAGGTCGTGATACTCCCTGATCCGTTCGACGACCTCGTCGTGGGTGCCGACCAGGGCGGTGCCCGCTCCTCCGCGCACCAGGCCGATGCCCGCCCACAGGTTGGGGTGGATCTCCAGCCCGTCCCGGCTGCCGCCGTGCAGGGCGAGCATGCGCCGCTGCCCCTCGGACTCGCTCCGGGCGAGCCCGGCCTGCACGGAGCGCACGGTCTCCCGGTCGAATCCCTCGAGCAGCCGGAACGCCTCGGACCAGGTCTGTTCGGCGGTGTCGCGGGTGATGACGTGCAGCCGGATGCCGAACCGCAGGGTGCGGCCCTCGCGGGCGGCGGCCGACCGAACCCGTTCGATCTTCTCGGCGACCTGCGCGGGCGGCTCGCCCCAGGTGAGATAGACGTCGACGTGCCGGGCGGCCACCTCCACGGCGGCGGGCGAGGAGCCGCCGGAATACACCTCGGGCACCGGGCCGGGCGTTCGGGCCAGCGACGCGTCCTGCACACTCAGGCGCTCCCCGTCCAGGGTGACGGTCTCACGCCCCACAAGTCCCTTACGATCCGCAGGAATTCGCCGGTTCGGCGGTAACGGGCGTCCTTGTCGAGGAAGTCGCCGTAGGTGCGCTGCCCATGGCTCTCACCGCCGGTGACGACGTTGAGGACGTTGAGCAGGAGCCGTCCGCCGGTCTGACGCTGGAAGGTGGACGCCATCTGCACGGCGAGCGTGGGCGAGGCGAACCCGGGCCGGAAAGCAACCAGGAACTTCAGCCGTTCGGTGTGCCGGCTGACCATGGCGGTGGTCAGCCAGGCGTCCTCGCACCAGGCGCCGGTGGGGGGCAGGGCACCCACGAAGCCGAGCTGCTCCGCGGCACGGGCGATCTGGCTCAGACAGGCGACGGTCGGCGGCCGGTCCCGGCCCGAGGCGGACGCCGGGGTGCCGTGGCCGCCGCCGCCGACATGGCGGCTGTCGCCGCTGGCGGGCAGGAACCAGTGGAGGGTGAGGGACACGAGGGGTCTCCGATCAAGTGCGTTCGTCAGAGAAGGCCGTGGCGGGGCGGCGGAGTTCCGCTCAGCACGTACCGGCCCATGTGCTGGATCTTCCAGCGCACCGGGTCGTGCAGCATGTGGGTGCGGATGTTGCGCCAGAACCGGTCGAGTCCCTCGGCCGTGGTGGTGGAGCGGGCGCCGGTCACCTCGAAGACGCGGCTCGCGATCTCCAGGGCGGCATCGGTGGCGCGGGCCTTGACCGCGGCCACCCGCACCTCGAAGTAGCCGCGCGCCTGCTCGGTGACCGCGTCGGGGTCGTCGTGCAGCTTCTGTCCCTCGGCGGCGGCGGCATCGGCCAAGGCCTCGACCGCCCACGGCTTCGCGGTGAGGTCGCCGTAGGTGTCCACGACGTACGGCTCGTCGACCGCGCGGTCGTGGCCGCCGTGCAGCCAGGACCGGGTCTTGGTACGGGTGCAGGTGGCCGCCGTCTCCAGCGCACCGGCCGCGATGCCGAGGTAGAAGCTGACGAAGACCAGTTGGATGGTGGGGACGTTGAGGGGGTTGTAGACGCGCGGCCGGAACTCCTTGCCGACGTAGCCGACGTATCCGGCCACTGGCAGGCGACCGGGCGCGGGTGCTGCTCATGCCGCGAAGGCGCAGGTCGGATGCTGTGCCGCTGGCGGCCCGCGCCCTGCACGACCTCTTCGTGCACTGGGCCCGGGCGCTGCGGGCGACATCGGCCGAGCCCCTGCGGGGAGGAGCGGGGCGGGGCGGGGCGGACGCCCCATTCCGGCCTCTACACATAAAAGGGAAATAAGTGCAGAATAAGCCCAAGCGGCGCTTACCGCATACCGCCCAGAAGCGGTCAGGCCTGCTAGTCAAAGGAGACGACTCATGGCCCACGTCTCGCATCCCCGTGGCGACATCACAAGCCACCCCGATGCTCCAGAAATGCGGGCACGGTACGACCGTGTGCTCGGCGGTCGTGATGTGGTCCTGGTGGACGGACCGGTGTTCCTGCTCGGCCTCTACTGTGCGGTGTCCCCCTGGATACTCCACTACACGACGAGCCAGCCCGCCCTCGTGCCCCACAACCTGATCGTCGGCATCGCGATCGGTCTGCTCGCCCTCGGCTTCACCGCCGCGCCGTCGCGCATGTACGGCCTCAGTGGAGCCATGTGCGCCCTCGGCGTGTGGATGATCGTCTCGCCGTGGATCGTCGGCACCAATCCGGACGCGGGCGTCATCTGGAACAACATCGTCATCGGCGCCCTGACCCTGGTGCTCGGCATCATGTGCGCCGGCACGGCGTCCAGGAGCGCCCCGAGGACCTAGGGTCCTTCGTCCGGACGACGCCGGGCTCGCAGGGCCCGGCATCATCCACACGACAGACCCCGGGCTCCCGGCCGTAGAAGGAAACCGACCGAGTACAGGCCGGCCCGCGTTCACCGCGGACCGGCTCCTTCGCCTCCGGATCCGGCCCGCTCGTCCGTACCGGGGCGGGCATGCCCGAAGCGACGGGGCGAGCCCGTGGGGCCCGGGACCCGGATATCGGGGGACTGTCCCCCGCCGACCGCGGGCACAAGCTCTGCAAGCGGGTTGTTTCGAGGAGGAGGGGCGAGATGGAGATCGGCGGCATCATCAGTGCCATCATCATCGGCATTGTCATCGGAGTCCTGGGCCGGCTCGTGGTCCCGGGTCGCCAGCACATCGGGGTTCTGTGGACGATCCTCGTCGGCATCGTCGCCGCGCTCATCGGCTCGGCGATCGCCTCGGCGTTCGGGGTGGCCGACACCAAGGGCGTCGACTGGATCGAGTGGCTCATCCAGATCGGCCTCGCCGCCTTGGGTGTGGCCGCGCTGGACCGGGTGAAGACGCCCCGCTGACGCGAGAGGTCCGGCGGCTCGGGGCGCACACGGAGAACAGCGCGGGCACGGGTCCGGCGGGGACACGCCACGAGAGTGCGTCCCCGCCGGACCCGTTCGTGTCCCCGGATGCCGGAGCGCCTACGAGGTGATCGCGGCGGGTACTTCAGCGACGGCTCAGTTGATCTGAAGGCAGCGCAGCACTGTGACCCGCGGTGGTCCTCGAAGGGTGGGCTCTCAGGGCCGACGCCGACGGCCGCCGATCCGTACCGCAGCCCCGGCGGCCATGAGCGCCGGTCCCACGGCGAGGACCGGAAGGCCCGGGCCCGGATGGACGTACAGAAGAGCGCCCGCCGCGGTGGCCACGGCTCCGATCGACATCACGGCGAAGCCGACAGAGGACACGGACACACGGAGTTCCCAACGGGTGGCGGACCTGGGCAGGATGCCGACGCCGGCCGATGCTACGGGACATACACGTAAGGAGCCGTCGTGGTGAGTGGGGCGAAGCCGAGGCGTTCCAGAATCGGGCGGCTCCGGCTGGAGGCGTCGACCTGGAGGTAGCGGCAGCCGCGCTCGGCGGCGGCCCGTGCCCGGTGGGCCACCAGCGTGCGGTAGATGCCCCTGCCCCTCCAGGCATCGACGGTGCCTCCACCCCAGAGACCGGCGAACCGGGTGCCGGGCACGAGTTCCATCCGGGCCGCGCTCACCGGCTCCCGGCCGGCCAGGGCCACCACGGCGACCATGGTGTCGGGCGCCGCGGTGAGCCGGTCGAGCATCTGGTGCCGCAGCCAGGAAGCGTCGGCCCGGAACGCCTTCTCGTGCACGTCGATCATCAGGTCGACGCCCGCCCGGTCGGTGACGGGTACGATCCGGACGCCCTTGGGGGGCTCGGTGTCGAGGCGCAGCTCGGGGATCTCGCCGATCATCAGCGTCTCCTCGGGTCCGGGCGTGAACCCCGCCGCCACGAGCCGCTGCCCGAGGCCCGCGGGCAGATCATGGCCGTACAGCTTCCACTCGAACTCGCGGTTCAGCCCGGTGAAGTACGCGATCTGCGCGGCGATCACCATGTCCACATCCGTCCCCCGCGGGTCCGGGCCGCCCTCGCGCCGCTCCCCCGGCTCCGCCGCCCCGCCCAGGCCGGACCAGACGACGCCGTTCCAGCCGTGCCGCGGGGCGGTCTGACGCACCACCGGGCCGATGCGTTCGACGCGGGCGTCGGGGCCGTCCGGCCGCGCGTCTTCGCGCAGCTCACGGTCGAACAGGGCGAGTACCGCGGCGTGATCCATACGGCACACCTCAGCACGGGCCCGCCCGGCCGGGCAACGGGATTTGGCATCGCGTCCGCACGGCGCCCGAGCATAGGGTTGCCGTAGACCCACTCTCAGGGAGAAAGGCCTCGCCCCATGGTCGTGAAGGACACCGAACTGCCCTATCTGCGCCGCTGCGTGGAGCTGGCCACCGAGGCGCTGGAGGCCGGGGACGAGCCGTTCGGTTCGGTCCTGGTGGCCGGCGACGGCACCGTACTCGCCGAGGACCACAACCGGGTGGCCTCCGGGGACCGTACCCGGCACCCCGAGTTCGAGCTGGCGCGCTGGGCGGCGGCCCGGATGACGCCCGGTGAGCGGGCCGCCGCCACTGTGTACACCTCCGGCGAGCACTGCCCGATGTGTGCCGCCGCGCACGCCTGGGTGGGCCTCGGCCGGATCGTGTACGTCGCCTCCTCCGCCCAGTTGGGGTCCTGGCTCACCGAGCTGGGCGTGCCCGCGCCGCCGGTGCGGACGCTGCCCGTGAGCGAGATCGCCCCCGGCGTGACCGTGGACGGTCCCGTCCCCGAACTGACGGAGGCCGTGCGGCAGCTGCACCACAGGTTCCACCGCGCGGGCGGCTGACCCGGCGCGGGGCGTCGCCGCCCCAAGGGCCCTGTCCCCGTCGGCCTCAGGCCTGCGCGCCCGTGCCCGCTCCCAGGCGGGAGCGGCGGTACAGGGCGACCCCGCCGAGGAAGAGCGCCACTCCGGTGGCGAGGACCGGGAAGGTCTGGTCCGCGCCCGTTTCGGCGAGGGCGCTCGAGCCGACGGGGACGGCCGGGGCGGCGGCGTGCGCCTCGGGTTCCGGGGCGGGGAGGGTGCGGGGCGGGTCGACCGGCTCGGGTGCCGGTTCGACCGGGCGGCCGGGCACCCCCTCCGAGGTGTTCGTGGACTCGTTGCCGAGGGCGGGGTTGCCTACGCCGACCACGTTCACGCTGTTCCCACTCACGTTGACGGGGAGGTCGACGGGCAACCGCACCCCGTTGCCGGATGCCACGCCCGGGAGTCCTGCGCGCTGCCGTCGGCTGCGGCACCGCCCGAGGACCCGTGGGGCCCCTGGTGTCCGCCCTGCTCGTCCACTCCCTCGTTGACGCAGGTGTTGCCCGCGGCCGGGTCGAGGAGGCCCACCACGTTCACCGTGTTCCCGCAGGCGTTCACCGGGATGTGCACCGGGAGCTGGACGGTGTTCCCGGAGATCGCCCCGGGGGAACCGGCCGCGACGCCCTCCGCGCCGGCGTCGGCGTGCGCCGGTGTCACCACGGCCATCGCGCCCGACGCTGCGGCAACGGCGATCAGGCCGTTTCGGGTAGCCCGTCTCATAGGTTGCCTGCCTTCCGGACATGGTCGCGGGCGCTCACCCGCACCGGAGAGAACGCGAGTGCGCCGACCGGGTCATGGCCTGTCCGAAAGTCGCACGCCGTTCACTCCGTGGAGCGCCCGCCGCTCGAACTTCGGGGTCGGCTGCCGAACGGAGGCACGGGGCGACGGGCTCCAGGGTGCCAGGCCGGGCACGGCAGGGTGCCGTGCCCGGCCGACAGGCGGGGCCGGTGGGGTCCCCGTATCGTGATCGAGGGCGCCGGTTCCCGGTCCGCTGTGGGGCGCCCCTGGAGGCATCGATGCTGGCCAAGCTCTCCATGCGACTCCCGGTCCGGCGCTGCGCGGTCACCGGGGCGGCCGGACTGGCCCTGCTGGGCGCGGGGCTCCCGGCGGCCACCGCCGATAGCCCCGGCCTCGGCCGGTTCTACGACCAGAAGATCAAGTGGTCGGCGTGCGAGGGCGCGGGCCTGCCCGAGGACCTGCAGTGCGGGAAGATCACCGTCCCGGTCGACTACGCCGAACCCGGCAAAGGCTCCCTCGAACTGGCCCTCGCCCGCTACCGCGCCACGGGCGACCCCCGCGGCTCGGTGGTGCTGAACTTCGGCGGGCCGGGCGGTTCGGGGGTCCTCGGACTCGCCCACGGCGGCAAGGAGTTCATGGGCCTCACCGACGATTACGACGTGGTGTCCTTCGACCCGCGCGGCGTCGGCCGCTCCTCACCGGTCAGCTGCGGCACGGAGGCCACCGGCCAGGCGCTGGAAGCAACCGGCGGCGAGGATCTGGCCGATCCGCGGAAAACGCTCGCTCAGCTGCGCGAGGTGGCGGCCGAGTGCACCCGGCGCTCGGGCCCGGTACTGCCGCACATCGGCACCGTGAACGTCGCACGGGACCTGGACGTCATACGGCAGGTGCTCGGCGACAAGAAGCTCAACTACCTGGGCTTCTCCTACGGAACCCGGCTGGCCGCGGTGTACGCGGCCCGGTTCCCCGAGAGGGTGGGCCGGTTGGTACTGGACGGAGTGGACACGCTGACCGAACCACTGGCCGAACAGGGGCTGGCGAGCGTACGGGGCCAGCAGACCGCGCTCGAGCACTTCCTGACCTGGTGCACCGAGGACATCGCCTGCCCGTTCGGCCAGGACCCGCGCAAGGCACGGCAGTTGGCCGTAAAACTGGTCAACTCGCTCGACGGGAAACCCGTACCGACCGATTTCGGTTACGAGTTCACCGGTCAGGACCTCGCGGTCGCCCTGGGCCAGGGCCTCTACAGCAGGGAACTGTGGCCCTTGCTGCAACGGGCGCTCGCGGAGCTGATGGAGAACGGGGACACGCGCGGGGTGGAGGCCTTCGCCACCGGCGGGGTGACACTCCCCCTGCCGCATCGCGCCGACGATCCGCCCGTCGACGAGGAGGAGGTGCCGCTGGACAACCTGCCGGCCGCGCTGATGGCGGTGAACTGCGCGGACGATCCCGACCGCCCGGCCGCCGAGCAGGTGACCCGGGACCTCGACCGGCTGCGCACCGCCTACGAGGATGCCTCCCCGGTCTTCGGCCGCTACCGGCTCGCCCAGGTGCTGATGTGTCACGGCCGCCCCAAGGGGACCGACTTCATCCGGGAGAAGGTCAAGGACGTCGACACTCCGAAGATGCTGCTGGTCGGCACCCGGGGCGACCCGGCCACACCGTACCGGTGGACGGTGGAGACGGCCGAGCGGCTCGGCCCGTCGGCCGTGGTGCTGGACAACCGGGCCGAGGGTCACACCGGCTACGGATCGTCCGACTGCGTCCACCGCACGATCGACGACTTCCTCCTCTACGGCACCCTGCCGCCCAGCGGCAGCTCCTGCGGCGCCGAGGACGACACCCGCTCATGAGCCCGCACCCGAACGGCGCAACAGGTGCCCCAAATGCCCGATCCGCGATTCGGCTCTATGGTGCTGTCATGGAGCACGATCTGAGTCCCGCAACCCTTGCCGAGCTTCGCCGCCCGCGCCCCTACCCCGCGGTGTCGGTGCTGACGCCGACGCACCGGCGCGATCCTCTCAACGCCCAGGATCCGGTCCGGCTGCGCAATGCGGTGGCCGAGGCCAAGAAACAGCTGGAGGCCGATCCCGCGGTCACCCGGGACCGGCGTGGAGAAGTGGAGCGGCAGCTCGACCGGGCCCTGGCCGAGGTCGACCTGACGCACTCCGAGGACGGCCTGGTCATCTTCGCCGCTCCGGGCGAGCACCAGGTGTGGTCGCTCGCCCGGTCGGTGCCGGAGCGTGTGGTGCTCTCGGACACCTTCCTCACCCGCAACCTGGTGTCCGCCCACACGGCGGAGCGCCCCTTCTGGGCGCTGTCCGTCTCCCCGGACCGGGCCACGCTGTGGAACGGCGGCACGGACCGGGTCACCGAGGAGCATGCCGGCGGCTTCCCCCTGATCCGTACCGTGGAGAACTTCGACCCCGAGCGCCTGGAGCAGGTCGGGGATCAGCCGAGCGCCTTCCGGGACGAAGGCACCCGCCGGTTCCTGCGCGAGACCGACACCGCGATGGGCGCGATCCTGCGTGAGCATCCGCGGCCCTTGTACGTCACCGGGGAGCCGGCCGCGCTGTCCCTGCTGGGCGAGGCCGGCGGCGTGGCCCGGGACGCGGTGCACGTCCAGCACGGCGGTCTCGCGCACGGCACACCCGACGCGGTGTGGCAGGCCCTGCGCCCCGTGCTCGAGAGCGAGGCCCGCAAGAGCACCGAGGATGTCCGCCGGGCCCTGGAGACGGCCCGCGGGCGCAAGAGGTTCGCGGCCGGGGTCGACGAGCTGTGGCAGAACACCCGGGACGGACGGGTCCAGCTGCTGGCCGTCGAGGAGAACTTCCGGGTGACGGTGCGCGAGGCGGGCGAGCATCTGGTCGCCGCCGAGTCCGGCGACCTGGACGCCCGCGAGGACATCGTGGACGAGCTGGTCGAGCAGTGCCTGGAGACGGGCGCCGAGGTCCGCTTCGTCCCGGACGGCGCCCTCGGGGACGCGAGCCGGATCGCGGGCGTACTGCGGTACTGAGACAGGCGGAGCAGGCCCCGGGGGCTGCCGCACGTTCCGTCGCGAGGTTCCTGTCCCGTCGCGGGGTGCCCGGCCGGAATCCGGTCGGGCACCCCGCGATGAGGACGATACGGATCACTTCTGCGAACAAACACTTGTCCGTCGAACATGCGCGCGTGCCGCTGATGTCGACCGGAACCCTCATCAAGTCACTTACTCCCCAAGGGATTTGGCCCGCCAGGTCGATACCCGGCACACGTCTCCGAGTGACCCCGCGAAGACAGTGGCATACGCCATGGGCATGACCTTAAGGTGTCTTGCCGAATCCCTTACAGGGCGTGGCGGGCTGTGCAACAGTCGTAACGGTCCCTCCGTCCGACTCTGGCCCGAACCGTCCCACATCGGAGTGCGTCATGCCGCCCCACCTCTCCGCGGACCGCTCAACAGCCCAGCCGCCAGGACGCGACCCGGTCGACGCGCTCATCTCGCAGACCCGGCGGCTCAAGGGCGACGTGGACGCCGTACGGCGCGGCACCCCGGCGGACACCTCGGACCCGCAGGACCGCTGGCAGCGCGCACTGTACGACCTGGCGCTGCACCAGCTCAACGACCTGGACGAGCACCTGGCTCAGCTGCGGGACGGCCCGCTGCCCGTACCCGCGCCGGCCGCTCCCGCAGGGCCGGCCGGACCCCCGCCCACCACGCAGTCCACGCCGAGGCAGGGCGCCCTGCTCAGCCGGGTCGGCAGTGCCGAGTGGAACCTGCTGACGGACGAGGCCAGTTGGTCCGAGGAGTTGTACCGCATCCTGGACCGCGACCCGGCCGCTCCGCCGCTCACTCTCGACGAGCTGCCGTCGCTGGTGCACGACGAGGACCGGCCGAGGCTCACGGCGATGGTCACGGGCTGCCTCGTCGACGCCCGGCCCATCGACGGCGAGTTCCGGCTGATACGCCCGGACGGCAGCGTCCGGACCGTGCACATGATGGGCGAACCGGTCCTCGGGACCGACGGCAGCACCGCCTCGATGTGGGCCGTGCTGCGGGACGTCAGCGAACTGCGCCGGTGCCGAAGGGCGGTCAGCGAGACCCGTGACTCGCTGCGCCACCAGGGGCAGGACGCGGCGCGGGCCGAGCGCCGGCTCGCGGTCGAGCTGCAGGAAGCCGTGCTGCCGGCGTGGCGCGGCTCCCTGCGGCTCCCGCGAAGGGGGCCCCGGGCCCTGGACGTCGCCGCCCGGCGCCTCCCGTCGGCGACGGGTGCGGCGACCGGCGGAGAGTGGTACGACGCCCTCGAACTGTCCGACGGCACCACCCTGCTCAGTGTCGGCGAGCTGACCGGGCAGGGCGTCGGCGTGGCCTCGGGCATGGCGATGCTGCTCGGCGCCATGCGGGGCATGGCGATGTCCGGCACCGAGCCCGGACCACTGATGACCTGCCTCAACCGGTTACTGGACGCCACCGGGCAGCCCGCCCACGGCAGTGGCCTCTGTCTGCGCTACCGGCCCGAGACACGCTCCCTGATGTGGGCGCAGGCCGGACACCCCGTCCCCCTGCTGTTCCGCGGCGGAACGGGACGCGCGCTGGACGCCCCGGACGGCGTCCTGCTGGGCGCCGCCCCGACCGCCTCCTACGGGCAGGCCGAGGAGACCCTCGAGGCCGACGACCTGCTGCTGCTGCACACCGACGGGCTGGTGCCCGGAGGGGCCGGGGCCGCATCCGTCCGCCGACTGGTCGACCTGGCCCCGCGGTTCACTGAAAGCCGTACCGCGCAGGAGTGCCTGCTGGCCGTCCTGCGGGAGTTCGGTGACAGAGAACGCGAGGACGATGCCTGTGTACTCGTCGCCCGGGTGGCCTCGTAAGGCTCCTGAGCCTCTGATCCGGCGTCGGCGGTCTCGTACGAGAAGCACAACGGGCCTCGCGATGAAGCGCCCGCGCTCCCCCGGCGTTCCCGTACTCCCCCGGCCCCGCTACGCCTGTGCGCCGGCCCCCTTGCCCCTGGGCCTCGGCAGGGCCACCCTGATCTCCTCCCGCAGTTCCTGGATCCTGGGATACGAGGAGTACTCGGCGGTGAGCCGGTACATCTCGCGCAGCCGGTCCCAGGTGCGACGCGAGGAGTTGGAGCCCATCGACATCAGCGCGAGACGCGCGTACCGGTCGGCCTGTTCCGGGTCGTCGGCGATGAAGCAGGCGGAGGCCATGGAGAGATGGTCGAAGATCTTCGACCGCTCCCGGCCGTCGATGCGCAGGGACAGCGCCTTCTCCGCGTAGTGCTGGGCGTGCACCGCCGCGTCGGGCTCGAACTCGGCCAGTGTGCGGTAGGCCAGGGCGTGCATGCCGTACAGATCCTCGTCCTTGAAGGTCTGCATCCAGTCCGGCGGCTCCTGGTCCGGCCCCCGGTCGGAGACGAACAGGTCCTCGGCCCGGCCCAGGGTGCGGCGCATCGCCTGCCCCTTGCCCATGGACGCCTGTGCCCAGGCCTCGATGGTGTGGAACATCGCGCGGGTGCGCGGCAGGGCCTCCTCACCCGAGCCCGAGTGAGCGAGTTTCAGCAGGTCCAGGGCCTCGTCGGGCCGGCCCAGGTGGACCATCTGACGGGCCGCGCGGGACAGCGCCTCCCCCGCGCGCGGCCGGTCGCCGCCCTCCCGCGCGGCGTGCGCGGCGATGATGAAGTACTTCTGCGCCGTGGGTTCCAGGCCGACGTCGTGCGACATCCACCCGGCGAGGACGGCGAGATTGGCGGCGACGCCCCACAGGCGCCGCTGGAGATGGGGTGGGTGGTGGTAGGCGAGCATGCCGCCCACCTCATTGAGCTGGCCGACCACCGCCTTGCGCTGGAGGCCGCCGCCCCGGGCGGCGTCCCAGGCGCGGAACACCTCCACGGAGCGCTCGAGTTCCTCGATCTCCTGGGACCCGATGGGGGCGGCCTCGTACCGGTCGAACCCGGCGGAGTCGGCGTGCAGCGGATGGTCGAGTCGGGGAGTTTCAGTGGTCAGGGCGGGATCCGTGTGCAGCCAGTCGTGCATGGCACCGGTGAGTGCGGATCCCGCGGCGAGCGCGGCGCCCGCGCCCACCAAGCCGCGTCGGTTGAGCATGAGGTCCATTCCCGTGAATTCGGTGAGGACCTCGGCTGTCCGCTCGGGCGCCCACGGCACTCCGTCGGGATGTTCCGTACTCCCGCCGCGTGGCCGTTTCCCCGTACGCCCGTGCCGGACCAGACCGAGATCCTCGATGGTCACGACACGGCCGAGACGCTCGGTGAACAGGGCCGCCAGCACCCGCGGGACGGGATCGCGCGGGATCTCTCCCATGTCGATCCAGCGCCGCACTCGGGAGGTGTCGGTCGCCAGCTGGGGATGGCCCATGGCCGCCGCCTGCCGGTTGACCAGCCTCGCGAGTTCGCCCTTGGACCAGCCGGCCAGGCCGAACAGGTCCGAGAGCCGGGTGTTGGGTTGTCCGCTCACGTCAAGCCCCCAGGTTCTCGGCTGAGTTGACAGTAGCCGGGTGAAAGGTGCCGGGCGACTATTCGCCAGGGTTCGCCAGGGTGCGCCAGATGGTGTGCCAGGGGTCATCGGGTGTCGAGTAGGAATGCGCCACCACGACCCGGTCTTGGCCGGGGCATTCCCCAGGATGCGTCTGGGCGACCGGGCCGTGTGGTGCGCTGACGTCGCAGGCACACGAAGGGATCTGTATCACCCATGTACGCAGCATCGTCCTCCGTGTCCGCCCCGCCCCGGCCGCTCCGTCCGCGTCCGGCGGACAGCGGCCCCTACCTCGCCCCCGCTCGCCAGGCGGCCCCCGTACTCGGTGCGGGCAAGGCACGGCGCGCCCCGGGCTCCGGCCCCCAGCAACTCAGCGGCCGGATCGACCTGTCCGGCCCCCAGGGCGCCCAGTTACGCTCGGCGATCGCGTCGGTGCACCGCATCTGTCCGGAGTTCGCGCCGGTGCAGGTGCTGCGCCGCAACGGCCGGTCCGTCCTCCTGGTCGGTACGACCGGCCGGAGCACCGCGGTGGCCAAGTGCTTAACGGATCACTCGCCCGCCTGGGCCGAGCGGTTCCGGCACGAGATAGCGGTCTACCGCTCGTTCGTCCGGCACCGCCCGCCCGCGCGGGCACCCCGGCTGATCGCGGCGGACCCGGACAACTGCACCTTGGTGATCGAGCGGATGCCCGGCCGGGTGGCGGCACTGCAGCGGCACCCGGTGGAGGTACCACCACGGGCGGACATCAGGGCCGCGCTCGGCGCGATCTGCCGGCTGAACACATGGCGCCCGCCCTCCGGCACGTTCGACGCCCCGCTGGACTACGCGGCGCGGATCGCCCGCTATCACGAGCTGGGTCTGCTCACCGACCGGGACATGGGCGATCTGCAGAAGCTGCTGCACGGCATCGCGCACGCGGCAGGGCGCCACGGCATGGGCCAGTTCTGTCACGGCGACGCGCTGCTCTCCAACATCCTGATCTCACCGGCCGGTCCAGTGCTGGTGGACTGGGAGCACGCGGGCTGGTACCTGCCGGGTTACGACCTGGCGACGCTGTGGGCGGTCCTCGGGGACGCCCCGGTGGCGCGGCGGCAGATCAGCCAGATCGCGCAGTCGGCGGGCCACGCCTCACGCGACGCGTTCCTGGTGAACCTGATGCTGGTGCTGACGCGCGAGATCCGTACCTACGAGACGGCCGTGCAGCGTTCGATGCACGACGCGCCCCCGGTGGCGCCGAACGCGGCCCAGCCGGGCGCGCTGCCGTCCGGCGAGGAGCAGCGGCTGCTGCTGCGGCGGCTGCACGACGACTGTCAGCTGGCCCGCAAGGCCGTGCGCGCGGCGGTCGGCACACGCTGATCCCACGGGGACGTGCGAAGGCCCGCGGCGCTTCCCGGTGGGGAAGCGCCGCGGGCCTTCGCACGTCCTGGCGCGTTCCCCCGGGTCTCGGCACGGTGTTGGCACGTTCCCGGAATTTCACGGCCGGTTCCCGGCTCCATCGGTGTACGCCATTGACGTACCGCAGGTCTCCGGGCCGCCGCCACGAAAGTCCTGTGGACCCCGAGTGACAGGGGAATCACTCCTCTCCTGGGCATGATTGACGGATCATCGGCCAGCCGGTAACACAGACGCACCGCAGGCCTCCGTACGGCCCTGTGGCTCGTACGGACCATCCCGCCCGATCGTCCCAGGAGACCGCGTTGCGAGGATCCCCCACCCGACCCGGCCGTGCGCCGGTCGTCGGTTCCCGCCCTGCCCGCCGTACGGCCGGCGCCCTGGCTGCGGCAGCGCTCACGCTGCCGCTGCTCGGCGCGGCCCCGTCCGCTGTCCCACCGGTTGCCGCTCCGTCCGACGAGACCCGGCTGCAGGAAGCTTTCGTCGCCGCAGCCGCCGCGTACGAGGTGCCGCGGAGCGTGCTGCTGGGCGTCTCCTACCTCCAGTCCCGCTGGGACACGCACGACGGCGCGCCGAGTGTGACCGGCGGCTACGGTCCGATGCACCTCACGGACGCCCGCGCCGCACTGGCGGCGGCGACGTCGCATCACGACGAGGGGACGGAGGACCCCCGCGGCGATGACGCCCGGCCTCCGCTGCGCCCCGAGGCCCACGTGCCGCGCGCCGGTTCTCTCCCGGACCGGCTGGCCACCCTGCCGAGGGCGGCCGAGCTGACCGGGCTGAGCGCCGAGCGGCTGCGCGACGACCCGGCCGCGAACGTGGCGGGCGGTGCCGCGCTGCTGGCCGAGGCCCGGCGGGAGCTCGGCGGGGCGCCGAGCGAGGACCCGGCGGACTGGTACGGCGCGGTGGCCCGCTTCTCCGGCGCGGACGACACCGCGTCGGCGGCGGCGTACGCGGACGAGGTCTACGAGGTGATCCGCGCCGGTGCGTACCGGGTCACGGACACGGGAGAGCCGGTCGCCCTGGCCGCCCGTCCGGGCCTCGCCCCAAACCGGTCGGCGCTGCCCGGCGCCGGTCTGCGGACCGTGTCCGCCGGCTCCGCCACCGCCACGGAGTGTCCCGCGACGGTGTCCTGCGAGTGGATCCCGGCGCCGTACGAAGAGTTCGGAGACGGCGACTACGGCAACCACGACCTGTCGGACCGCCCTGCGTCGCAGCCGATCCGGTACATCGTCGTCCATGACACCGAGGGCGCCTGGGAGAGTGTTCTCAGCATGGTGCAGGACCCCACCTATGTGTCGTGGCACTACAGTCTGCGCTCGACCGACGGTCACATCGCCCAGCATGTGAAGGCGAAGGACGTGGCCTGGCACGCGGGCAACTGGTACGTCAACGCCGGGTCGATCGGGCTGGAGCACGAGGGCTTCCTGGCGGAACCGGACGCCTGGTACACCGAGGCGATGTACCGTTCCTCGGCCCGTCTGGTGCGGTATCTCGCCGAGAAGTACGACATTCCTCTGGACCGGCAGCACATCCTCGGCCACGACACCGTGCCGGGTACGACCGCGGCGACCGTGCCCGGCATGCACACGGACCCCGGGCCCTACTGGGACTGGGCGCACTACTTCGAGCTGCTGGGCAGCCCGTTCGAGGCCACGGCCGGGAAGAACGGCGGCCTGGTGACGATCCGCCCCGACTACGCCGCCCACGGCCCGGTGTTCACGGGCTGCGAGACCGCGGGCGAGCCGTGCGCGGTGCACGGGTCCAGTGCGGTACGGCTGTACTCCGACCACGACGAGAAGTCTGCCCTGATCAGGGACATCGGCCTGGGTTCGAACCCGACGACCGGGGTGAACGACCTGTCCTCACGGGTGTCGACCGGCCAGCAGTACGCGGTCGCCGACCGGTGGAACGGCTGGACCGCGATCTGGTACCTGGGGCAGAAGGCCTGGTTCAGGAACCCGAAGGAGCAGCCCACCGCGGTGCCCGCCGCGGGCCGGGTGGTGACCCCGAAAAAGGGCTCGGACTCCGTGCCGGTGTACGGACGCGCCTACCCGGAGAAGGCCGCTTATCCGGAGGGGGTGCCCGTGCAGGACGTGTCCCCGCTGCCGTACACGCTGCTGAAGGGCCAGCAGTACGTCACCGGGGGCAAGATGCCCGGTGAGTACCTGTACGCGGTGACCTTCGACCCGTCCTCGCACCAGGTGGTCCGGGGCAAGGAGCTGTACTACCAGATCCAGTTCGGCCACCGGGTCGCGTTCGTGCGGGCGGCGGACGTGACGGTGAAAACGGTGTAGCGGCGGCCGTCCCCGACGCTCGGTTGCGGCCTTCGATTCCGGCCCCTGTTCCCAGTCGGGGAACGGGGGCCGGTCCGGGCCGGTCAGCCCTGCTGGAACAGTTCGGCGGGCAGCGGCTTGAGGAGGGTGTACAGGTCGTCGGTGATGGGGCGGTCCCAGGCGGCGATGGTGACCAGCACGTTGTCGCTGCGGTCGAACTGCACGCAGGAGATCCGGCTCTCGGAGAGCTTCACTCGACGCACGATGAGCAGGTTGTCGCCCTGCATCACGGGCACGTCCTCGGTACCGACGACGGTCACTTCCTCGTCGTTCTCCAGCGCCAGCAGCAGCTGTCCGACCTCGAAGGGAACCTCGCCCTCGGGGACCTCGCGGGCCGGGGAGCCCTCCGGCAGATTGCCGATGATCATCGCGGGGCCGCGGCCGCCGAACAGGTCGTAGCGCAGGAAGACGCCCTGGCAGGTGCCGTCGGGGGCGGGCAGCAGCCCGGCGCCCAGGTTTCCGGGCCAGTCGCCCGGGTCCATGGCCAGGACGTCGAAGTCGGGTCCGGCGGGAGTGGCGCTGCGGCGGCGGAGGAACGACATGCCGCCATGGTACGTGCCCGGGCCCGCGGGCGGACGACCGGGCGACGCCCGCCACGCCCACCCGGTCCGCCGCTGTCGTCGGCCCTGCGGACAGTCCTCGTGGACGGCCCGCAGCTTTTCGCGGGGGCTACTCCTCCGGCGGCGCCGGCGGGACCACCGCGACGGGGCTCGACGCGTGGAGCAGGACGGCCTGGGTGACGGAGCCCATCATGCGGGCCGGTGCCAGCAGGCGTCGCCGGTGGCGTCCCACGACAACCAGTCCGGCCCCCTCGGAAGCCGCGACCAGGTGCCCGGCGGCGTCCCCGGGCAGCACCCGGATCTCGGTGGTGACCTCTGGGTGCCGTTCGCGGTGCGGGGCGAGGAAGCCGTCGGCGAGGATGCGGGTCTCGTGCTCGACGGCGCTCTGGTCGATCTGCGGCGCGGGCATCTCTCCCGGCAGCATCCAGGTCTGCAGGGGCCACGGATAGGCGGCCAGGACGCGGAGCCCGGCGCCGCGCAGGGCGGCCTCGCGGAAGGCGAAGGCGAGGGTGGCCTCGTCGGGGCTGTCGACGTTCACGCCGACGACGCCGGGGCCCGCTCCGGAAGCTTCGGCGGGCGTGCCGGTGTCCCGGTCGGGCCGGGGGACCACGACGACGGGGCATTCGGCATCCCGGGCCGCGGCAAGGGAGTTGGAGCCGAGCAGCAGGCTGGCGAAACCGCCGCGGCCTCGGGAGCCGAGCACCAGCAGCTGTGCCGTGGCCCCCAGTTCGGCCAGGACGGCACCGGGAGCGCCGTCCAGGGCGACGAAATCGACGGCGGGAAGGCCGGTGCGGTCCTCCAGCCGGCTGCGGACCAGACCGAGGACCGCGTCGTCCTCGGCTGCGGGAAGAACGGCGGGCGCCGCGTCGGGCCGTCCCCAGAGGGCGTACTGGCGTACGTGCGCCACCCGCAGTGGGGCCTCGCGCCGGTGTGCGGCGCCGAGGGCCCACTCCAGGGCGCGCAGACTGTCGTCCGAACCGTCGACCGCCGCGACGACCGGCTGGCTGCTCATGGGGTTCCTCATTTCCGGACTACGGCGCTCACTTTCCGGGGCCGTCCTGGCTCGGGCCTGGCCCCGGCCCCGGAAGGGTATCCCTGGTCGTGTGTCCAGAAGATCGGCGGCGACACCTGTCCGGCGGTCCTTCCGCTCACCGGTCGGCAGACCCCAGGAAATGCACCCCGGGACGTACGCGTCCTGCTCACGTCAGGTCGAACTCCCCCTCCCGGGCTCCGGACACGAAGGCGCCCCATTCGGCCGGGGTGAAGATCAGGGAAGGGCTCTGAGGGTGCCCACTGTTCCGCATGGCGATGAAGCCCTCCACGAAGGCGATCTGGACATCCCCCAGGCCTCGGCTGCTGGACTGCCACTGTGCGTTGCTCAGGTCCAGGTCGGGCTTGTCCCAGCCGGTGAGCGGTCGCTGCTGGGTGGTGCTTTCGGCCACGTCCGTGCTCCTCCCGATTTCCGTTGTCCGCGGCCAGCCTAGCGATCGGTTCCGGCCGCCGACAGGTCATGTCAGGAGTGCCTTTCCACAGGGGCGGCACGGGGAGCGCGGGCACGACACGGACGCGGGGCGGACGGGTCAGGACTCGGGGCGGACGGGTCAGGACTCGGGGGCTGATCGGAGCAAGGCGCACGTGACGCGCGCCGGGACCGCCTGCGTCCTGACGGCGGACTCCTGACGGCGGACTCCGAAGCACGGACTTCGGACCGCGGACTTCGGACCGCGCGATTGAACGCGGGATGACGTGCGGACGTACTGATGGCGGCAGGCCCGTTCACGGGCCCGGTGTGCCATGCCCTCGCAATACCGCACGGAAGGACCCCCGGGTGCAGCTCTTCACACGCTCCCGTCAGCTGTCGGCCCCCACCGAGAGCGGAGCGGACCCGGACGACGGACCGAGCGAAACCACCGACAACCCCACCGCCCCCGCCGGCACGCCCAAGCCCTCCGAGGAGACCCCCGGCGGCCCGGCGCCCACGCGACGGGACCGCTGGCGCCGCAACCACCCCCGCGCCGCCCGTGGTGTCACCGTCGGGACGACCGTCCTGGCCGGAGCGCTGCTGCTGTTCGCGCTCCTCGTGCCGAACCGCGTGGAGCGGCTGTCCCCCGAGGCGTTCCTCCGCATCCCGGCCGAAGGCGTCCTGCTGGCGACGCTGCTGCTCGCGCTGCCGCCGAGGCCCCGGCGGATCACGGCGGTGGTCTCGGGCGCCCTGCTCGGTCTGCTCACCGTCCTGAAGATGGTGGACATGGGGTTCTACCAGGTGCTGGCCCGGCCGTTCGACCTGGTGCTCGACTGGATCCTGTTCGACGACGCGGCCGAGTTCGTCCGGGAGTCGTTCGGCCGGGGCGGGCAGATCCTCGCCGTGATCGGTGTGATCGTCCTGTTCGTCGCCCTGCTGGCGCTGATGACGCTGGCGGCGGTGCGGATCACGAACCTGATGGCCCGCCACCGTCCGGCCGCCGCCCGTACCACCCTGGTCCTCGGCGTCGCATGGATCACCTGTGTCACCCTGGGCGTGCAGATCACCGGCGTCCCGCTCGCCACCAAGGGCACCGCGGAGATGCTGGGCAACCGCGTGGAGCAGGTGCGCGCGGGGCTCAGGGACACGCGGGTCTTCGAGCGGCAGGCCGCCGTCGACGCCTTCGCCGGCACCCCGCCCGACCAGTTGTTCACCGGGCTGCGTGGCAAGGACGTCCTGTTCACCTTCATCGAGAGCTACGGCCGGGTCGCGATCGACGATCCGGCGATGGCGGAGCCGATCGACGCGGTACTGAAGGAGGGCACCGGCACCCTGAAGGCCGCCGGTTTCGAGTCGCGCAGCGGCTGGCTCAGGTCGCCGGTGACGGGCGCGGGCAGCTGGCTCGCCCACTCCACCTTCCTGTCCGGCCTGTGGATCAAGAACCAGCAGCGCTACCGCAGCCTCACCACCAGCGACCGCATGACCCTCACCAACTACTTCCGCAAGACTGGTGACTGGCGCACCGTCGGTATCGTGCCCGGGGTGCGACGGGCCTGGCCGGAGGGCAAGTACTTCGGCCTGGACCACATCTACGACTCCGAGCACCTCGGCTACCAGGGCCCGTACTTCAGCTGGACGCCGGTGCCCGACCAGTTCAGCATGGAGGCCTTCGAGCGGCTGGAGCACGGCAGGGAGGACCGTGAACCGATCATGGCGGAGATCATCCTCGCCTCCAGCCACAACCCGTGGTCCCCCAACGCCCACATGATCGACTGGGACGACCTCGGCGACGGCTCCGTGTTCCACGAGATCAAGAAGGAGGGCACCGACCCCGCCGAGGTCTGGCAGGACCCGGAGAAGGTACGCACCGAGTACCGCAAGTCCGTCGAGTACTCGCTGCGCAGTCTGATTGAGTGGATGGAACGGTACGGCGACGAGGACACGGTCCTGGTCTTCCTCGGCGACCACCAGCCCGTCCCGACCGTCACCGCCGGCAGCACCAGCAAGGACGTGCCGATCACGATCGTCGCCCGCGACCGGAAGGTCCTGGACCGGGTGGCGGACTGGAACTGGACCGACGGCCTCAAGCCCGCGCCCGACGCCCCGCGCTGGGGCATGGACGAGTTCCGCGACCGCTTCATGACCGCGTACGGACCGCAGGGAGGCAAGCACGGCGGGAACGGCGGCGCGTCCGGCGCCACCGGCTGAGCGGAGACCTCCCGGCCCCACCCCGCTGCCCTCTCTCCCCGCTCACGGCATCCCCGACGCACGGAAGAAGTGTGCCCCGGCTCTTGCCTTGGGCGGGGTAGGGCTGGATTACTGATGCCTGCGGAAACGACCGAATGATCGGTCGCCCGTATTGGCGTGATTGATACGGTGGATGCGATGAGCGAGGGGAAGTTCCTGATGGCTCAGGCGGTGGACCTGCTCGACCCGGCGGAACGGCTCGACGCGGAGGAGCTGCGGGCACTCCAACTGGAGCGGCTGCAGTCCTCATTGCGGCACGCCTACGACCATGTGCCGTTCTACCGGGCGTCCTTCGAGGCGGCAGGCGTCCACCCGGACGACTGCCGCTCCCTCGCCGACCTGTCCCGGTTCCCGTTCACCACCAAGGCGGACCTGCGGGAGAACTACCCGTACGGGATGTTCGCCGTGCCGCGCGAACGGATCCGCCGGCTGCACGCCTCCAGCGGGACCACCGGGCGCCCCACGGTGGTCGGCTACACCGAGGGCGACCTGTCCATATGGGCGGACATGGTGGCCCGTTCGATCCGCGCGGCGGGCGGGCGGCCCGGGGACACGGTGCATGTGGCGTACGGCTACGGCCTGTTCACCGGCGGCCTGGGCGCCCACTACGGCGCCGAGCGGCTCGGCTGCACGGTGATCCCCGCCTCCGGCGGCATGACGGCCCGGCAGGTGCAGCTGATCCAGGACCTGAAGCCCGCGGTGATCATGGTGACGCCGTCCTACATGCTCACCCTGCTGGACGAGTTCGAGCGGCAGGGCGTCGATCCGCGCGGCACCTCCCTGCGCGTGGGGATCTTCGGCGCCGAGCCCTGGACGGAGCGGATGCGGCAGGAGATCGAGGAGCGGTTCGCGATCGACGCGGTCGACATATACGGACTGTCGGAGGTCATCGGGCCGGGTGTCGCGCAGGAGTGCGTGGAGACCAAGGACGGGCTGCACATCTGGGAGGACCACTTCTTCCCGGAGGTCGTCGACCCCCTTACCGGCGAGGTGCTGCCGGAGGGCGAGCGGGGCGAGCTGGTGTTCACCTCGCTCACCAAGGAGGCGATGCCGGTCGTCCGGTACCGGACGCGGGACCTGACCCGGCTGTTGCCGGGGACGGCCCGGACGTTCCGGCGCATGGAGAAGGTCACCGGCCGCAGCGACGACATGGTGATCCTGCGCGGGGTGAACCTCTTCCCCACCCAGATCGAGGAGATCGTGCTGCGCACACCGGGTGTGGCGCCGCACTTCCAGCTCCGGCTCACCCGGGAGGGCCGTATGGACGCCCTCACGGTGCGCGCCGAGGCCCGGCCGGACTCGGACGCCGCCACCCGCGCGGCGGCGGCCCGGTCCGTCGAGGCGGCCGTGAAGGACGGCGTCGGGGTGTCGGTCGGGGTGGAGATCGTCGATCCGGAGACGCTGGAGCGGTCGGTGGGCAAGATCCGGCGGATCGTGGACCTGCGTCCGCGCTGAGCCGCGCCGGTTCACGCCGGTTCGGGTACCGCGTTCACCCGGTGAAGCGGTCGCGCAGCTCCCGCTTGAGGATCTTCCCGCTGGCGTTGCGCGGCAGCTCGTCCACGAACAGCACCCTCTTCGGCACCTTGAAGGAGGAGAGTCGCTCGCGCGCGTGCGCGATCAGCTCCTCCTCCGTCGCCTCGCCGCGCGCGACGACGACCGCCGTGACGGCCTCCACCCAGCGGTCGTCGGGAAGGCCGATCACGGCCGCCTCGGCGACCGCCTCGTGCGTGTACAGCGCGTCCTCGACCTGCCGCGAGGCGACCAGGACGCCGCCGGAGTTGATGACGTCCTTCACCCGGTCGACGATGGTGAAGTAGCCGTGGGCGTCCCGCACCGCGAGGTCCCCGGAGTGGAACCAGCCGTCGCGGAAGGCCTCGGCGGTCTCCTCTGGCTTGTCCCAGTACCCCTCGCACAGCTGCGGCGACCGGTAGACGATCTCACCGGGTGTCCCGTCGGGTACGTCCTTGCCGTCCTCGTCGACCACCCGCGCGTCCACGAACAGCACGGGCCGCCCGCAGGAGTCCATGCGCCCCTTGTGCTCGTCGGGAGCGAGGACGGTCGCCAGCGGGCCGATCTCACTCTGCCCGAAGCAGTTGTAGACGGCCAGGTCCGGCAGCCGCCGGGTCAGCCGCTCCAGGACCGGCACCGGCATGATCGACGCCCCGTAGTACGCCTTGCGCAGTCCACTCAGGTCCCGGGTCGCGAAGTCAGGGCGGTGGGACAGGCCGATCCAGACCGTGGGCGGGGCGAACAGGCTGTCCGCGCGGCCCGCCTCGATCAGATCGAAGATCCGGTCGCCGTCGGGCGCGTCGAGAATGACGTTGGTCGCGCCGACCGCGAGGTAGGGCAGCAGGAAGACGTGCATCTGCGCCGAGTGGTAGAGCGGCAGCGCGTGCACGGGGAGGTCGCCCGCCCGGAGGTCGAGGGCGGTAATGGCGCTCAGGTACTCGTGCACCAGGGCGCGGTGGGTCATCATCGCGCCCTTGGGCCGGGCGGTGGTGCCGGAGGTGTAGAGCAGTTGCACCAGGTCCTCGGAGCGCGGCTCGGGACCGTCGTGGGCGGGCGCCTCGGCCAGCAGGTCGAGCAGCGAGCCGTCGGCGTCGCGCAGGGGCAGCGTCCGTACGCCGTCCGGGAGCCGCCCGGCGAGGTCGGGGTCCGCGAGGACCAGGCCGCTGCCGGACTGGCCGACGAGGTAGGCCAGGTCGTCGCCGGTCAGGTTCTGGTTGACCGGTACGTGCACCAGGCCCGCGCGGGCGCAGGCGAGGAAGCCGATCAGATAGGCGTCGGAGTTGTGGCCGTAGGCGCCGACCCGGTCGCCGGGCGACAGCCCCGTGCCGAGCAGGACGCTCGCCGCACGGGAGACGGCGGTGTCGAGCGCGTCGTACGTCCAGGTGCGGTCGCCGTACTCGACGGCGACGCGCGCCGGGGTGCGGCGGGCGCTGCGTCGCAGGAGTCCGTCAACCGTGCTGGCGTGTCCGGGCGTCATGGAAGACGATCCTCGGTTCACCGGCCGGGGAGGTCAAGACACCGGACCGGTCGGCAACAGACCGCGCGAACGGTCCGGCTCACGCCCCCGACCGGTGCGGATGTCCACTGTTACCCTCAACCACCCCTTCCCCCAGCGATGTCGGGAGGCACGATGCGTTTACGTCCGAGACGGTCGACCGTCGCGGCGGTGACCCTGTTGACCATGGGTGCCACGCTGCCGGCCGTTGCCGCCGAGCAAGCGGGCCGTCAGGAACATCCGTCCCACCACGGCTTGTCCGCCGTGGTCCGCTACACCGAGCACGGCATTCCGCACATCGTCGCGAAGGACTACGCGAACCTGGGCTTCGGCAACGGCTGGGCGCAGGCCGCCGACCAGGTGTGCACACTCGCCGACGGGTTCGTGACGGTCCGCGGCGACCGCTCGCTGTTCTTCGGGCCGGACGCCGCACCCGACTACTCGCTGTCCTCGGCCGGCACGAACCTCTCCAGCGACCTGTACTTCCGGGGCGTGCGGGAGGCCGGCACGGTGGAGAAGCTGCTCGCGCAGCCCGCGCCGAGTGGCCCGAGCCGTTCGGTGAAGGAGCTGATGCGGGGCTTCGCGGCCGGGTACAACGCCTGGCTGAAGCAGAACCGGATCACCGACCCGGCCTGCCGGAACGCCGACTGGGTGCGGCCGGTGACCACGCTGGACGTGGCGGCGCGCGGATTCGCGATCGCCGTGCTCGGCGGACAGGGCCGGGCCGTGGACGCCATCACGGCCGCCCAGCCGCCTGCTTCGGCCGGGCCGGGCACGGCGGAGGGTTCGGGATCCTCCGCGTCACCGGGATCCGCTGAGCCTTCGGAGGCCGGGGACACGGCGGGGGCGGCTCCGTCGCCCTCGCCCGAGGAGGCCGCGCGGGCCGCTCGTGAGCTGTTCGCCGCCGACAGTGCCGACATGGGCTCCAACGCGGTCGCCTTCAGCGGCGGGACCACGGCGAACGGGCGCGGCCTGCTGCTCGGCAACCCGCACTATCCCTGGCAGGGTGGCCGCCGGTTCTGGCAGTCGCAGCAGACCATCCCCGGCGAGCTGAACGTGGCGGGCGGTTCCCTTCTGGGCACGGTGGCCGTGTCCATAGGCCACAACACTCGCATGGCGTGGAGCCACACCGTCGCCACCGGTGTCACGCTCAACCTCCACCGGCTGACGCTCGACCCGGCCGACCCAACGGCCTATTTGGTCGACGGCAAGCGGGAACGGATGCGGAAACGTACCGTCACCGTGCCGGTGGTGAACGGCACTCCGGTGACCCGCAGCCAGTGGTGGACCCGCTACGGTCCCGTCGTCACCTCGCTCGGCGCCTCGCTGCCCCTGCCCTGGACGGGCGGCACGGCCTACGCGCTGAACGATCCCAACGCCACCAACCTGCGTGCCTCCGACACCGGGCTGGGCTTCAGCAAGGCCCGCGACACCCGCGATGTCCTCGACACGCTGCGGCGCACCCAGGGTCTGCCCTGGGTCAACACGATCGCCGCCGACTCCCGGGGCCACAGCCTGTTCACCCAGTCACAGGTGCTTCCCCGCATCACCGACGAGCTCGCGCAGCGCTGTTCGACAGCGCTCGGCCAGGTCACCTACCCCTCGTCGGGGCTCGCGATCCTGGACGGTTCACGCGGGGACTGCGCCCTCGGCCGCGACCGTGACGCCGTGCAGCCGGGCATCTTCGGCCAGTCCAGGATGCCCACCCTGAAGGACGCGCCGTACGCGGAGAACTCCAACGACAGCGCGTGGCTGTCCAACGCCGACCGGCCGCTGACCGGTTACGAGCGGGTCTTCGGCACGGTCGGCACGCAGCGGTCGATGCGCACCCGGGGTGCCATCGAGGACGTCGCCGCGATGGCGGGCCGGGGCCGCCTGACCGTACGGGACCTCGAGCGGCAGCAGTTCGCCAACCGGGCGCCCGCGGCCGATCTCGTCGGCGACGACATGGTGAAGGCCTGCGCCGCGCTGCCGGGCGGCACCGCGCGGGGCACGGACGGCAGGGAGGTGGACGTACGGAAGTCGTGTGCCGTGCTCGCCGGGTGGGATCGCACCATGGACACCGGCAGCCGGGGCGCACTGCTCTTCGACCGGTTCTGGCGGAGGCTCACGGCGGCGGGGCCGGAGACGCAGCTGTGGAAGGTGCCGTTCTCGGCCACCGATCCGGTCCGTACCCCGCGTGGTCTCGACACCTCCGTTCCGGGCTTCGCCACGGCTCTCGCGGACACCGTCACCGAGCTGCGGGCCGGGGGCATCGCGCTCGACTCCCGGCTCGGTGAGCACCAGTTCGTGGAACGTGGCGACAAGCGGATCGCCGTGCCCGGCGGTACGGAGTCACTGGGCGTCTGGAACAAGGTCGAGGCGCGGTGGGACCCGGCCCGCGGGTACACGGAGGTGTCGACCGGGTCCAGTTACGTCCAGGCCGTCGGCTGGGACGGCAGCGGGTGCCCGGTGGCTCGGACGCTGCTGACGTACTCCCAGTCGTCGAACCCGAAGTCGCCGTACTTCAGCGACCAGACGCGGCTGTTCTCGGGTGAGCGGTGGGTGACGTCCCGCTTCTGCGAGAAGGACATCCGGTCCTCGCCGGAGCTGAAGGTGGTCCACGTGCGGGAGCGTTGAGCGAGGCCGTGCGTGTCGATGCGGGGTGAGACCCGCGTGTTCATGCGATGAGTGAGGTCGCAGGGGCCCGCCCGGTGGTGAGTGGACGTCACACCGGGCGGCTCCTGCCCTCCCCCTTGGGCGCCGGAGGCATCGGGGGTGAGCACCATGGAGGCGGTCTCCCCGGTGTGTCCGCGGCCTCGTAGCCCTGGACCACGACGCCGGGGGGCGGGCCGGGGGGTTGGCCGGCAGTGCGACGGGGTGGTCGAAGGCGACGTCGAGCCGGTCGCGGGCGACCTGTTCCCTCCACCCGGTGATGGGCCGGCCTGCTGCCTCGCTGTCGGCGGGTGCGGGCACACCGTGCGGGCGAGCAGCTCCTTGACGTACCTGCGGTGCCGCTCGGGGATCATCGCCTCCGCGTCAGCCCCGGTGACGCCCTCCGCCTTCTTCGCGGGCGTCACGACGTCGACGCCGCAGGGCCGCCCTCCGATGTGTGCCTCGATCCGGTCGAGGTCCCGTTCGAGGTCGTCGGGGGCGGTGCGGCGGACCGAGCCGAGCACGCCCAGGCCCGCCGGCCCGGCTGAGGGCCGCGACGACGGCGACGGCGGGGGAACGGTGTGAAGCCGAGGACGGCGTGCCCGACTCCCGGAGACCGGCTCAGCTCCGTCTGCTGGGGCGCGGGATGCCGCGGTCCCCCGGCGGGGGAAGGGCTTTCCCGATGTCTCGCCGGACGACGTCGGGCAATCGGCCGCGCCCGTCCTCCCTATACGGCCACGCACACCCCATTGACACATCCCGCACCTGACAGGAAAGTTTCACCCCGCAAGGCGATCCCCGAAAGAATCTTTCAGGCCGTCGGCCGCGGCCACGACACGGGAGGAACCCTCCATGGTGGACGAAGAGTCGAGCGGCATCACACGCCGTCAACTCGGCGGAAACGCACTGGCCCTGGGCGGCGCCCTGGCCTTCGCCTCCCTCCCGGCCGGCCCGGTCTCGGCGGCTTCGGCGGAATCGGCTGCGGCGGGCGGTGGACATCCGACCCTGCGGCGTGGGCCGGCCCGGCGGGCCGGACTGCTCGCCGGTCATCTGGACCAACTCGTCATCGACGCCGAGGCGTTCCTCGGCCCATCGCCCGAACACCCCTGGTACGCGGGCGCCGTGCTCCTCGCCGGGCGCGGCGGCACCGTGGCCCTGCACCGGCCCATCGGCATGGCGGTGCGCTACCAGGCGTACGACGAGAAGACCGACACCGGCGTCGAGTTCCCGGCGGACCGGCAGATCCCCATGACCGAGGACACCGTCTTCGACCTGGCCTCGGTGTCGAAACTGTTCACCTCCGTCCTCGCGGTGCAGCAGATCGAGCGGGGCACGCTGGAACTGGAGGCGGCCGTCGCCTCGTACCTGCCGGACTTCGGCCGCGCCGGCAAGGCGGACATGACGCTCCGTCACCTGCTCACGCACACCTCGGGTTTCCGCGCCTGGATCCCGCTCTACAAGGCGTCCACGTACGAGGAGCGCGTCCGGCTCGTTCTCGACGAGGCACCCGTCAGCGCGCCCGGAACGGCGTATCTGTACTCGGACCTGAACATGATCTCGCTCCAGCTGGTGCTCGAGAAGGTCACCGGCCGCGCCTTGGACGTCCTCCTGCGGGACGAGATCACCGGCCCCCTGGGTATGGACCGCACCCGCTACAACCCGCCCGCCTCCTGGAAACCGGGGATCGCCGCCACCGAGGACGCCCGCCTGCCCTGGTCCGGCCTCGACCGGGGGCTGGTGTGGGGCGAGGTGCACGACGAGAACGCCCACAGCCTGGGCGGGGTCGCGGGCCACGCGGGTGTGTTCTCCTGCGCCTGGGATCTGGCGGTCCTCGGGCGGACCCTGCTCAACGGCGGCGGCTACGGCCGGGCGCGCATCCTCGGACCGGAGTCGGTGAAGCTGATGTTCACCGACTTCAACACCGACTTCCCCGGGGAAGAGCACGGCCTGGGCTTCGAGCTCTACCAGCACTGGTACATGGGTGCGATGGCCACCCCGCGCACGGCGGGCCACACCGGGTTCACCGGTACTTCGCTGGTGCTCGACCCGACGACCGACTCGTTCCTCGTCGTCCTGGGAAACTCGGTGCATCCGGTACGCAGTTGGCGCTCCGGCTCGGCTCCCCGGGTCGCCGCCGCGAACCGGCTGGCCCGCGCGGTCCCGGTCGGGCCTGCGCCGGGGCGGGGTGGACGGGACGGACGGACGTCCTGGTTCTCCGGAATGGCCGGTTCGACGACAGCGACGCTCACACTGCCCGCGCTGGACACGTCACCCGGCAGGGCACGGCTGCGCTGTGCCCTGTGGTGGGACACCGAGCCCCATGCCGACCTCCTCACCCTGGAAGCCACGACCGACGGTGGCACCACCTGGCAGCCGGTGCCGTTCGCCACCGGGCGCCGGGGCGAGGCACCGGAGCGGCATACGGCGGGCACCGCGACGGGCTGGTCGGGCCGGGTCTGGCACGGGCTCACCGCCGGCCTGCCCGCCGCGCAAAGCCTCACCCTGCGCTGGCGGTACGCGACGGACCGGCTGTACGTGGGGCGTGGTGTCTACGTCGACGGGATGCGCGTGCAGGCCGCCGGCCGCACTCTGTTCGACGAGGCCCGTCCGGCGGACGCCGCACGCGTCAAGGCGACGGGGTGGACCCGGTCCGCCGACTGAACGGGGGCCGGCCCGGCCTTTGTCAGTCCGCCTCCAGCACCGCCATCGCCGCGTTGTGGCCCGGCACCCCGCTCACCCCGCCGCCGCGCACCGCGCCCGCGCCGCACAGGAGGACGTTGGCGTGCCGGGTCTCCACGCCCCACCGGCCGGTGTCTTCCTGGGCGTGGGGCCAGGACAGTGCGCGGTGGAAGATGTTCCCGCCGGGCAGCCCGAGATCGCGTTCCAGGTCCAGCGGGGACTTCGCCTCCAGACAGGGGCGCCCGTCCGCGTCGGTCGCCAGGCAGTCGGCGAGCGGTTCGGCCAGATGGGCGTCGAACTGGGCGAGCGTCGCGGCGAGGAGTTCCTCGCGTACGGCGTCGTTGTCGCGGGCGAACAGCCGGGCCGGGGTGTGCAGGCCGAAGAGGGTGAGCGTCTGGTAACCCTGGGCGGCGAGCTCCGGACCGAGGATCGTCGGGTCGGTGAGCGAGTGGCAGTAGATCTCGGAGGGCGGCGCGGCGGGCAGTTCACCAGCGGCGGCCTGTGCGTGCGCGGCGGCCAGTTGCCCGTATCCCTCGGCGATGTGGAAGGTGCCGGCGAACGCCTCGCGCGGGTCGACGGAGCTGTCGCGCAGCCTCGGCAGCCGTGTGAGGAGCATGTTCACCTTGAGTTGGGCGCCCTCGGCCGAGGCTGGGGGCGTGTCGCCGGTGAGCGCCGCCAGTTCCCTCGGGGAGACGTTCACCAGGACGTGCCGGGCGGCGGCGACGCCCTCGCCGTCGGCCGTACGGTGGGTGACCTCGGCCGTGCGGCCGTCCGTGTCGATGCGTACCACCTCGTGACCGGTGGCGATGACGGCGCCCGCGTCGCGCGCGGCGGCGGCCAGCGCGTCGGTGAGGGCGCCCATGCCGCCGACCGGCACGTCCCAGTCGCCGGTGCCACCGCCGATGACGTGGTAGAGGAAGCAGCGGTTCTGCTCGAGCGCGGGGTCGTGGGCGTCGGCGAACGTGCCGATGAGGGCATCGGTGAGGACCACTCCCCGTACGAGGTCGTCGGTGAAGTTCTCCTCGACGGCGACACCGATCGGTTCCTCGAACAGGGCCCGCCATGCCTCCTCGTCGTCGACGGTGCGGCGCAGCTCCTCGCGGGTGGGCAGCGGCCCGGTGAGGGTGGGGAAGACGCGCTCGGCGACGCGGCCGGTCATGCCGTAGAAGCGCTGCCAGGCCCGGTATTCGCTCTCGGAGCCGGTGAGCCGGGCGAACGCCTTGCGGGTGCGCTGCTCACCGCCGCCGACGAGCAGCCCGGTGGGCCGTCCGTCACGTTCGGCGGGGGTGTACGAGGAGATGGTGCGGGCACGCACCCGGAAGTCGAGCCCCAGTTCCCGGACGATCTTCCGGGGCAGCAGGCTGACCAGGTACGAGTACCGGGACAGCCGTGCGTCGATGCCGGGGAACGGCCGGGTGGACACCGCTGCCCCGCCGGTGTGGTCCAGCCGTTCCAGCACCAGTACGGAGCGTCCGGCCCGGGCCAGGTAGGCGGCGGCGACGAGACCGTTGTGGCCTCCGCCGACGATGACGGCGTCGTACGTCCGGGTTCCTTCGTGTGCGGTCACGGTTCTTCGTAACACGTGAAGATCCGGATCTGCCAGGCGTCGGGCGATGTTCGGGCAGGGACACCACCGGGCGCACTTGTCACAGGGGCACACCTGTCGTACGTCATACAGGTCATCGCACCCGCCGTGCCTGCCACGCTCAGCCCGCCGCCCGCCGCTGCTTCAGTGCCGCCACCTCGCGGTACAGCCCGGCGGCCACGTCTGCGTGCCCGAGTCGCTCCAGGCAGTGGGCCTCGTCGTCGCGGGCGGCGAGGGTGTCGCGGTGGTCCGCGCCGAGGAGGCGCTCACGGGCGTCGGCCACCCGGCGGTACTCGGTGAGCGCGTCCGCCCAGCGGCCCAGCCAGCCCAGGCCGACGGCGACCTCGCGACGGCTGACCAGGGTGTCCGGATGGTCGGCGCCGAGGGCGCTCTCGCGCAGCGAGCACACGGCGCGGGACTCGGCAAGGGCCTCGACCCAGCGGCCGAGCCGGCCGAGGTTGACGCCCAGGCCGTGCCGGGCGCGCAGGGTCTCGGGGTGGGCGGGGCCCTGGACCCGGGTGCGGTCGTCGACCAGGCCTCGGTAGAGGTCGAGGGCCTGTGCGGCGCGGCCGAGCCGGCCGAGTCCGATGCCGATCTCGTAGCGGGCGGCGAGCGTGTCGGCGTGGTCCGGGCCGAGCACCCGCGCGCGGGCCTCGGCGACCTCGCGGTAGGCCCCCAGGGCCTCCGCCCACCGCCCCAACTGGCCTAGCGTGTAAGCGACTTCGTAACAGGTGACCAGGGTGTCCGGGTGTTCGGGGCCGAGCACCCGGGCGCGGGCGGCAGCCACTTCGCACGCCGTGCCGTACGAGTCCTCCAGGCGGCCGAGCCTGCTGAGGTTGAAGGCGAGGTTGTGCCGACAGCGCAGGGTCTCGGGATGCTCGGCCCCCATGGTGCGCTCGCGGGCCGAGAGCACCGACAGATACACCTGGTGGGCGTCGAGGGGCCGGCCCAGCTGAGCGAGGACGTACGCCATTTCCTGACGGGCGGCGAGGGTGTCGGGATGCTCGGAGCCGAGCGTGCGGATACGGGCCTCGGCCACGTGCTTGTACTCGCGCAGGGCGTCGGCGACGCGGCCGGTGCGGCTGAGGGTGAAGGCGACCTCGTAACGGCTGGCGAGGGTGTCGGGGTGGTGCGGGCCGAGGAGGTGCTCGCGCTCCGCGGCGACCGCGCGGTGCACCTCCCCCGCCTCCGTCCAGCGGCCCAGGCGGCCGAGGCTCAGACCCGCGTTGTGCCGTCCGGCCAGGGCGGTCAGGGCCTCGGGAGACGGGGCGGGCCGCTCCTTCGCCGGGGGCGGCTCGCCACGGCCGGTGGCGGGGCGGGCGATCCATTCGCCGGACAGGCCGGCCGCCGGGCCCGGGGGCGCGGTGTGCGGTCCGGCGACGGCCGCCTTGCGGCCGGTGGTCATGCCACGCGTCCAGGACGGCAGCCGGGGCGCGCGCCCCACCGGCCCGGGCCGGGCGGCCGGATGTGACGGGGGCGCGGGGTCGCTCGGGCCGGGCGTCCCCGCGGGGCGAGGCCGGGCCGGCACCGCGGCCGGCACCGGCAGCAGCTCCGACGCGGCCCGCAGTGCGCCGATCCGGCGGGCCAGTTCGCGTGCGCTGTCGGGGCGCCGGCCGGGTTCCTTGGCCAGCAGGTCGAGGATGATCCGCTCCAGGCGCTCGGGCAGTTCTGCGCGGTGGGCGCGCGGCGGCCGGGGCGGGGTGTCACGGTGCCCGACGAGGATGGCCCACGCGTCGTCGAGGTCGAACGGCGGTACTCCGGTGGCGATCTCGTAGAGCACGCAGCCGAAGGAGTACAGGTCACTGCGCCGGTCGACCTCGGTGCCGCTGATCTGCTCGGGCGACATGTAGTGCGGGGTGCCCATCGCGACGCCGGTGCCGGTCAACCGGGAGGTGAACCCGATGTCGTGGCCGAGGCGGGCGATGCCGAAGTCGCAGATCTTCACCGTGCCGTCGGCGAGCCACACGATGTTGGCAGGCTTCAGGTCCCGGTGCACGATGCCCTGGTCATGGGTGTAGGCGAGGGCGGCGGCGACCTGCTCGGCGATCTCCACCACCTCGTCGACCGGCAGCGGGTGCTGCTTGTTGTCCTCCAGGAGCCGACTGAGGTCACGGCCCTGGAGCAGCTCCATCACCAGATACAGCACACCGTCGTACTCGCCGAAGTCGTGCACGACGGTGATCCCGCGATGCTGCAGGGACGCCGCCACCCGGGCCTCCCGCCGGAACCGCTCGCGCAGCACTCGGCTGAACGCGTGGTCGTGCTGTGCGCCCACCGGCTTGAGGCACTTCACCGCAACCTCTCTGCCGAGCGACTCGTCGCGTGCCCGCCACACCTCTCCCATGCCGCCCCGTCCGATCGGATCGACCAGCCGGTACCGGCCGTGGATCAGCCTGCTGTCCCCCATCTTCCGCCCCCGTCAGTGGTCAACGCGCCCTCCCCTGGCCCGTCCAGTATGGCGATGTGTCGCCCGATTTTGTACGGTGCCGGACGCCGTCGCGCGTCGGGGAACAGCCGCCGCCTGTCACCTGTCGCTCCCGATGACCTGTGCTCCCGCCGACCGGCGCGGCATCACACCCGGCAGGCTGCCGGGCCTTCCTGGCACATTGGTACAGGCCGAAGGCCCTCCGCCGTGCGCCGTTGCCGGCATCGCGGACGCCGACCACGCCTCGATCAGCGCTCGGCCACCGGTTCCCGCCCAGGCTGTGAAACCCCTCCGGTCTGCCGGGGACTGCGGATTCGCCGAGCCGTTGTTCGGCCTGCGAGCGGTACCGCTCGTGAGCCGGCCTCGGTAGGTGACAGCCCGCGCCGAGCCGGCCGTCGGCGCCGAGCCGCCGGACGGTCTCCCGGTGGAACCGCTTCCGGGCGGCCGGATCGGCGTGCCGGGTGTGGATGTTGTCGAGCACCGGTTCGGCGAAGGAGGCGCGCGGTTCGGTGCGCAGCCGCTGCTGCTCGGGCATGCGGTCCAGACGCACGGCGTCGCCTCCGGACCTCCCGGAACCGGTCCTGCCGGCACACATGGTGGGACGCCTCGCAGAAATCGGGAACGGCGAACGCCCGCCCGACCGGTGACGGTCGCGCCGCCGGTCGGTTCAGCGTGTCGCGGACGTCAGGGCGTCGAGGGGGTCAGTGTGTCGAGGAAGTCCGTGCAGGCTCGCGCGCAGACCCGGCACACCTCGGCCGTGCGCTCCGCGCCGGGGTGCCCGTCGAAGGCGTGCGCACCCTCGAGACACACCTGCCGGCACCATTCCACCTGGGCCCGGACGGTCTCCTCGTCCGTCTGGCTGTCCTCGGACAGCACACGGCTGGTCGCGTCGCACACTTCGGCGCAGATGACGCCCTTGCGTCGTACGAGTTCCTGGGGGGTGCCGCCGCCGGGATCCACCAGGCTCGCCCGCACCGCGCAGGCCCGCGAGCATTCCGCGCACGCCTGCGCGCAGGCGAACCGGTCCTCGAGATACCGGTACAGCTCCTGCTGGGACACCTGGGGTACCTGGGATGTCGTCGTCACACCGGGCGGGTAGCCCTGGCCACCGCCCCTCAAACCACGGATGGTCGCACCACGGACGGTCACACCTGTCCGGCCCGATACATCAGGGTGTCTGGGGTATCCGCACACCATGTCGAACCCTGTGATGAACATCCTGCCGAATGTCTCGCCGAACGCCCCGACGAACGCCCCGACGAACTCCTCCTGGACCCAAGCGGGCGATCTCGCCGTCGGCCGCGGCACCGTCGGCATCGGGCTCGTCGTGGTGGCCGTGCTGGTCGTGGGCCTGCTGATCGGCCTGTTCGCGTCGGGCAGTCGCCGGGTCCGGCGCGGCGAATCCGCCAGGCCACGCCCTGACGAGCAGCCGCGGATGCCCGAGGGCGGCCCGGTCCGTGAGGTCCGCGAACGCCGGGAGCCCGACGAGATGCCCCGCGACGGCGACCGTCTGAGGCCGCACGACCTGCACGGCGGCAGCTCCGGCAGCCGAACCGGCACCTCGCAGGACCGTCCGCGCTGGGACGGGAACGACCGCATCTAGGCCCCGGTTGCGAAGCCCCCGCCTGCACCGCCCGCCGGCGGCACGGCGGGCAGTGCGGGCGGGACGGGTCATGAGTTCACGGTCGGATCACACAGCCGCAGAACCGTGACCCGCCCCTTCGCCTGCTTAAAGCGAGGTGGATCACAGGGGCCGGGTGCATCGTGGGGCGGGGTCCAGCGTCTTTGTCCGGGTGCAGGGGATCGAACGGACGGGACGGTGAGGACGGAGCGGTTTCGGGCAGACGGCTTCGACGAGTTTCGCGGCTGCCCGCTGGGGGGCGCCGCTCCATGTCGCGCGTCTGCTCACGTTCTTCGCGGGGCTCGCCCGGCCGACCGCCGTCACCCTCGCCGTCGCCGGGCTGATCGCGGCGTGCCGACGGCGGGAGAGCGTCCGCCGTCCGCTGCTCGCGGCGGCCGTCGCCGCGCTGGGGACGCTCGGCCACCTCGGCCGGGTCGGCCATCGCATGGGCGGCCGGGGTGGGTACAGCAAGCTCCAGGACGGGGCGTGGGGCCACGCGTTCGACTACGGCCGGCACAGCCTCGACGTCCTGTCCTCGGTCCCCGTGGGCCGTTTCGACCATCTGTTCGCGATGCTCTTCGAGGACGTCATCGGTGCCGGGGTGGTCCTGCTCGTGCCGTTCCTCACCGTGCTGCCGGTCCGGCTGCGCCCACCGGCCGTGCTCGTCGTGTACACGGTGCTGTCGTATCTGATGGTGACGGGCACCCAGCAGTACTTCGGCAATGTCTCGCGCACGACCCCACCGTGCGAGGCGCGCCACTGGACGGGACGGGTCCGGATGACTCGGGGTCCGGACGGAGTCAGACCGCCGACCAGCCGTTGTCCACCGGCAGGACGACGCCGTTGATGCTGCTCGCCGCGTCGGAGGCGAGGAAGACGATGGCGGCGGCCTGCTCCTCCGGTTCGCTGATGCGCCCCATGTTGACCATGTACCGGCCGACGACGGCGGGCCCGTGGGCCTCCCGGTCGATGTCGAGGCCGGTCGCGATACCGGTCGCCGTGCCGCCCGGCACGATGGCGTTGGCACGGATGCCCTGGTCCCTGTACATCACGGCGAGGGAGCGGGTGAGGCCGAGGAGTCCGTGCTTGGAGACGGTGTACGCGGTGCCCGCCGCGCTGCCGCGCAGCGCCGCCTCGGAGGCGGTGTTGACGACGGCTCCGCCGCCCGCGGCGAGCATGTGCGGCAGAACGGCCCGCGTCAGCAGGAACGGCGCCGTGAGATTGACGCGCAGGACACGGTCCCACTCGGCGTCGGTGACATCCACCGGTGCGGACATGCTGTCCATCACGCCCGCGTTGTTGACCAGGACGTCGATCCCGCCGAAGGCGTCGAACGCGGCAGCCACGACCTCGTCGACCACCGCACCGTCGCTCAGGTCCCCCGCGACGGCGACCGCCGTGCCGCCCGCCGACCGGATCTCGTCGACGACGCTCCCGGCCCCGTCGGCGTTCAGGTCGGCGACGACGACCTTGGCCCCCTCTGCGGCGAACCTCAGCGCGGCCGCGCGGCCGATGCCGGAGGCGGCCCCGGTGACGACGACGCTTTTGCCGGACAGGCCCGTACCGGATGTGGCACCCATGAGAACTCCTCTGCTCGACGTATGGACATGCCGATGCGCCGACGGTCTGTCGGCGTTCGTCGGCGTGCGTCAGCCTACTGGTTATTGTCGCAGCGCGACATAAAGACATGGTGTGCCATTACGGCGGAGCACGACATAAAATAAGGTGTCCACAGCGAGCGAGGGGGCCTGCATGACCGGACGAGCCGGTGGCACCACGGGGCGACCGCCATTGACGGAGCGGCGGCGCGCCGAGACGCGCAGGGAGATCGCCGAGGAAGCGGTACGGCTGTTCGCCGCACAGGGCGTGGCGGCGACCACCGCGGAGGACATCGCCTCCGCCGCGGGGATCTCCACCCGCACCCTGTGGCGGTACTTCCGCTCGAAGGAGGAGTGCGTCCGCCCGCTGCTCACCACGGGGCTGGAGGCCCTGGCCCGGGAGGTGCGGGACCGGAACGGCACCGCCCCCCTCGCCGAGTCCGTCCTGCACGCCCACCGCGGCGAGGGCGCGGAGCAGGATCCGCGGGCCCTGCGCGACCTGGTACGGCTGTGCCGGGACGAGCCGGGGCTGCGTGCCGTATGGCTGGAGGCGCACTACGACGCCGAGACCGAGTTCGCCGCGATGATCGCCGACCGCACCGGCCGCACCGCAGACGACCTCACGGTCCGCATGGAAGCGGGCGTACTGAATACCGCGCTGCGCATCGCGGTGGAGGACTGGGCCCTACGGCCCGACCCGACGGCGGGCCCTCCCTTGGGGGACACCGTCGCGGCTGCCTTGCGCCTGATCACCCACGTCTCCGCACCGAAAACCTCTCGGCCCGCCTGACGGCCGTCCGCCCGGCCCACCCACCCGGTCCGCGCGTGCGGCCGCCGTCGCGGTGGCGTCCGGGATGCTCAGCCGCGTGAGGGCCCGGCCACATCGACCGCTTCGGCCACGTCGACCACTCCCTCTTCGGAGCCTTCGCGACGCATGCGCTCGGCACCCCGGACGCCGAGCGGCCCGAGCGCTTGATCAAGCGTGCGCCCGTGCCCGGTCAGGGAGTACTCCACCCGCGGCGGCACCTCCGCATGGACCTCCCGGCACACGAGTCCGTCCTTCTCCATCTCCCGCAGGTGCCGGGCGAGCATCTTCTCGCTCACTCCCGGCAGACCGCGACGCAGCTCGGCGAAGCGGCGCACGCCATGGGCGTGGAGCTCCCAGAGGATCGCCCCCTTCCACTTACCGCTCACCACGTCGAGCGCGGCGTCGATGCCACAGACGTAAGGCCCGCGTCTCGGCGCCCTGACCATCGCCGATCCCCTTACTGAAGGGTAAGTACCGCAGTAAACAGTGGGTACTTCCGAGAAGAGGGGCGCTCTTCGAGCGTGGAGGGGTGAACGAACGACAGAACCACACCACCAGGCAGAACAGCGCTGTCACCATGATCGGGCTCGGCCCGATGGGGCAGGCGATGACCCGCACCCTCCTCACCGCCGGCCACCCGGTCACCGTCTGGAACCGCACCGCCGGCCGGGCCGACGGTGTCGTCGCCGGCGGAGCGACACTCGCGGCGACACCCGGCGAGGCGGTCGAAGCGGGTGACCTCGTGATCCTCAGCCTCACCGGCTACCGGGTGATGTACGACGTCCTCGACAGCGCCACCGCATCGCTCGCCGGGCGGACGCTGGTCAACCTGAGCTCCGACACTCCCGACCGCACACGCGAGGCGGCGACCTGGGCAGCGGGCCACGGCGCCGCCTTCCTCACCGGTGGCGTCATGGTCCCCGCGCCGATGGTCGGCACGGAGGCGGCCCATGTCTACTACAGCGGCTGCGGCGAGGTTCTGGAGCGCCACCTGGCGGCGTTGACGCTGCTCGGCACACCGAAGCATCTGGGCGAGGACCCGGGCCTCGCCCAGATGATGTACCAAGCCCAGCTCACGGTGTTCCTCACCACCCTGTCCGGACTGATGCACGCGACCGCGATGCTGGGCACCGCGGGAATGAAGGCCGGGGAGGCGCTGCCGGTGTTGCTCTCCTCCGCGGACTCGATCGGCGACATCCTGAGAGCAGGCGAAGAGAACCCCGGCGCCGCGCTGGACGCCGGAGAGTATCCCGGCGACCTCAGCACGGTCACCATGATGGGTGCGACGTCCGACCACATCGTGGAGACCAGCACGTCACTCGGTCTCGATCTCGCGCTCCCGTTGGCCGTGCAGGCCCACTACGGGCACGCGATCGAGAACGGGCACAGCAGCGACAACTGGACCCGCATCATCGACAGCATCCGAGCACCGCGCTGACCGGACACGGGCCCCGTGAACATGCCCCGCCCCGCCCCGGCAAGCGCTACCTGGACTGGACGCTGGACGACCTGGCCGGCCAGGGCGTCGCGGCGGTCCGTCCGATCCGCGACGAGATCAGGAAGCGGGTCGAGGACCTGATCGCGGAGATCGCGCCGGAACCGACGGCCTGAGAGCTCGGCCCCAGCGCTCTGCCCGAGCGGATCCCGGCGGGACAGGAGGGTCAGACCGTTGCCGGCTCCTGCGGGCTCACGGGCTCCAGGGCCTCGCGCACCCGGCGCAGCCCGGCGGGGTCGACGGAGTACCAGACCCAGGTGCCGCGCCGCTCACGGTTCAGCAGTCCGGACTCGGTCATGACCTTGAGGTGATGACTGACGGTGGGCTGCCGCAGGCCGAGGCAGTCCGTGAGGTCACAGACGCACGCTTCCCCCTGGGGAGCCCGCTCGATGAGGCGCAGCAACTGCAGTCGCGTCGGATCGGCGATGGCCTTCAGCACGGCGGCGAGCCGCTCGGCCTCACCGCGGTCGATCAACAGGCAGGCCAGGTCCGCCGTACACGCTTTCGGGCCGTCCGACACCGTCTCCGTCCGCACGCCGTACGAAGAGATAGCCATCTATTCAGCATAGGTGCGGGCAGGGGTTCCTCCGGTGCGGGAAGCCAGTCCTTCCCGCCTGTTCACCAGGCGTTCGCCTGCGCCGCAACTCCTCCAACAGCCCGGCACACACCGGGCCATTGGACGCCGGGCGATGGGCAATGGGCAATGGGCGATGCTCCTGCTCAGGACTCCTGCTTCGCCTTGAGGGTGGCGAGGTCCTTGCGCAGTTCGGCATCCTGCTCCGCGTTGAGCGGCACGAAGTTGGCCTTCTCTGCGATGCTCTTGTTGTTCTCGACGTAGTACTCGATGAACGCCGCGACCTCCGGCTTCTCCAGCGAGGACACCTTCGGGTAGATGAACAGCGGTCGCGCCAGCGGCTTGTAGCTGCCGTCCTGAACGGCCTGCGTGGTCGGGGCGACGCAGCCGTCACCACTGTCGATCGCCAGGGCCTTCAGCTTGTCCTTGTTCTCCTCGTAGTAGGAGTGGCCGAAGTAGCCCATGCCGCCCACGGAGCCCGAGACGCCCTGCACGATGAGGTCGTCGTCCTCGTTCGCCGCGTAGTCGGTGCGCGAGGTGCCCTCCTCACCGTTGACTGCCTCGGTGAAGTAGTCGAAGGTACCCGAGTCCGTGCCGGGGCCGAACAGCTCCAGTTCCTGGTCGGGGAACGCCGCATCGACCTGGTTCCAGTTGTCGATCTTCGAACCGGGCTGCCAGATCATCCTCAGCTGGTCCACCGTGAGGCACTCGACGAAGTCGTTGTCCTTGCTCACCACGACGGAAAGGCCGTCACCGGCGACCTGGAGCTCCTGGTACTCGACACCCTTCAGCCTGCAGGCCACCACCTCGACGTCCTCGATCGCGCGCGAAGCGTTGGAGATGTCGGTCTCGCCGTGGCAGAACTTCTTGAAACCGCCACCGGTTCCGGACGTGCCGACGGCGACCTCGACGTCGGTGTTCTCCTCCCGGAAGAGCTCGGCCGCCACCGTCGACAGCGGAGCCACCGTGCTGGAACCGTCCACCTGGACGGTGCCCGACAGCTTCCCGTCCTCACCGCCGCTGCCGTCCGGCCCCGCCTCGGCGCTGCCGCACGCGCTCACGGCCAGCAGTACGGCTGCCGTCAAGGCCAGAGGGGTCTTGGCCCTGCGCAACGAGGTGGGAATGTTCACGTGTCTCTCGATCCTGGTGACCGCCGAGGGTGCCCGGCCATGCCGATGAGGTGCGCGATGCGCTCCGTTGGGACACTTGGATCGAATCTCGCCTATACGAACTGAGGGCATACAAGCAACAACTGGAACATGAACCGTAGGTATCCACCCATATGAATGCATCCAGTGGACGGTGACACAGGCAACGGCCCGGCAACGGCCCGGCGTCGACCGAGGGATCGGCTTTGAGGAATCGGAGCCACTGTCGGCATCACGGCATCGGCAGCAGGTCGGTGCAGGCCGGCGCCCGGGCCCGTTGTCAGTGGTGGGCGGCATGATGCCGGCCATGACTACTCCCGCAGCAGTGATCGTGGATGCCGTCGCCTACGCACAGGCGGTCGAGAACGCGGTGAGCGCGGCGGCCGCCTACTACGAGGGCGGCACCTCGCCGTTGGACGACGACACCTACGACCGGCTGGTCCGCGGGATCACCGCCTGGGAGGCGGCGCACCCGGACGAGGTCCTGCCCGACTCCCCCGCCGGCAAGGTCGCCGGCGGCGCGGTGGAGGGCGACATACCGCACACGGTGCCGATGCTCAGCCTCGACAACGTCTTCTCGGCCGAGGAGTTCACGGCGTGGACGGCGTCCCTGACCCGACGCATCGGCCGTGAGGTCACCCGCTTCAGTGTGGGACCGAAGCTGGACGGGCTCGCGATCGTCGCCCGCTACAGCGACGGTCGCCTCACCCGGCTGATCACTCGTGGGGACGGGCTCGCCGGGGAGGACGTCTCGCATGCGATCGGCACCGTCGTGGGGCTGCCCGAGCAGCTGGCCGAGCCGGTCACCGTGGAGGTGCGCGGCGAAATCCTGATGACGGCGGCTCAGTTCGAGTACGCGAACGAGGCCCGCACGGGCCACGGCGGTCAGCCGTTCGCCAATCCGCGCAACGCGGCCGCGGGCACCCTGCGGGCGAAGGAGCGGCTCTACACCGTGCCGATGACGTTCTTCGGCTACGGGCTGCTGCCGCTGCCCGACACCGACGGCCCTCTTGCCGAGCGGCTGGTGGAGCTCCCTCACAGCGACCTGATGTCCCTGGCCGCCGAGCTCGGCGTGCACACCAGCGCCGCGACCATGGTCCCGGAATCCGTCGCCGAGTCGCCGGAGCAGGTCCTGTCCCGGGTGAAGGAAATCGCCGCGGTGCGGGCCGAGTTGCCGTTCGGCATCGACGGGATCGTCATCAAGGCCGACCTCGCCGCGGACCAGCGGGACGCCGGCTCCGGCTCCCGCGCGCCCCGGTGGGCGGTCGCGTACAAGCTGCCGGCCGTGGAGAAGATCACCCGGCTGCTGGAGGTGGAGTGGAACGTAGGACGGACCGGCATCATCGCCCCGCGCGGCGTCCTCGAACCAGTGGTCGTCGACGGCTCCACCATCACCTACGCCACCCTGCACAACCCGGCCGACATCACCCGTCGCGACCTGCGGCTCGGCGACCACGTCATGGTCCACCGCGCCGGTGACGTCATCCCCCGCATCGAGGCCCCCGTCGCCCACCTGCGCACCGGCGAGGAGCAGCCCATCGTCTTCCCCAGGCAGTGCCCGCGCTGCGGATCGGACATCGACACCAGCGGGGAGCGCTGGCGGTGCGCGCAGGGCCGCACCTGCCACCTGGTCGCCTCGCTCTCCTACGCCGCGGGACGCGACCAGCTCGACATCGAGGGCCTGGGAGCCACCCGCGTCGTCCAGCTCGTCGACGCGGGCCTCGTCGCCGATCTCGCCGACGTGTTCGCCCTCCGGCGCGACCAGTTGCTCGGCCTGGAGCGGATGGGCGAGACCAGCACCGACAATCTGCTCGCCGCGATCGCCGCGGCCAAGGAGCAGCCGCTGTCGCGGGTGCTCTGCGCGCTCGGCGTCCGCGGCACCGGCCGGTCCATGTCCCGCCGCATCGCCCGGTACTTCGCCACCATGGACACCATCCGCTCCGCCGACGCCGAAACGATGCAGCGGGTGGACGGCATCGGATCGGAAAAGGCACCGTCGATCGTCGCGGAACTCGCCGAACTCGCCCCGCTCATCGACAAGCTCGTCGCGGCGGGTGTCAACATGACGGAACCCGGCGCCACTCCGCCTCCGGCCGCCGACACCGGCCCCGACGGCCAGAACACGGCCGGGACGCCCGGGGCGGACCACCCACTGGCCGACATGACGGTGGTGGTCACCGGTGCGATGACCGGAAACCTGGAGAAGCTCTCCCGCAACGAGATGAACGAACTCATCGAACGGGCCGGCGGCCGCTCCTCCTCCAGCGTTTCCAGGAAGACCACCCTCGTCGTCGCCGGAGAAGGCGCCGGCTCCAAGCGCGCCAAGGCCGAACACCTCGGCATCCGCCTCGCCACCCCGGACGAGTTCGCCACGCTGGTCGCGGCCCTCCTGGAGTGAGCTGAACCTCGACACCGCGTCGGCGTACGGGGAAGCAGCGCGTTTTCCTGTCTGTGGCCGCCTCCTGCAGCCGGCCGGCGACGTCCGGCCGACCGGCCATCATCGGTGCGCCGTCCATGGAGGGCTCCAGCCCGCCGATCCCCCGAGGCGGTTCGGAGGTTCTCGGGCTGTGGCTGCCGCAGTGGCAGTCATGGACCTGGCCTTTCACACAGTGCTGGAACAGGATCGACGTGGAGCGGCTCATACCGGGGCGTCACGGGGAGACAGGCAGGCAACCCCTCCTCGACGTCCGGACACGGGTGGGGCCGAAGTGGCGGTCGAGGACACCGAGGCAAACCCGACAGCCCTCAAGGCCCGGCCGCCGAACCGCTGCCGGGTCGCGGACTTCACCCCCCATCGTCACCTGGGCCGGAGTCGTCTGCGTCGCGTTCGTCGTGGACACCTTTCCCGCCGCATCGTCGGCCGGTCGGCGGCCACCACCAAGCACGCCGAACTCGTTCTGGCCGCACGGGAGACGGGGCTGTGGCAGCGCGACCGGGAAGGCAGTCCGCACCCGCCCGGGCAGCTGATCCAGCGCGGCAGCGCGGGCAGTCGGCCCAGCACACCTCGTTCAAACCGGCCCCCCTCTCCAGGGCGAGGGCCTTGCAGCGTCCATCGGCTCGGTCGGCGACGCCTGCGGCAATGCCTTGATGGAGCCCATGACCGTCCTTTCAAAACCGAGTTGGTCAAACCCGGCACGGTTCAGTGTCGCCATCGCCTCCAACGAGTCCTTCGGCGGCTGGACCAAGACCTTCACCAACCCTCGCCGGCACCCGGGCACGCGCGCAAGAGCCCGCCAGACCGGCCGACTTGCTGGAAGGCAGCCGCGCACCGACGGCACACTGGGTCAAGGCTAAAGTCGGCGGATGCGCCAGTTCACGGAGACTGAAGCCTTGTCGGGGATCGTGTGTGAGGCACTGGGGGCGGGGGTCCACGTTGTCGGAGTCGACCGGTTGCGAGGCGGGAGCAAGAAGGGCGTCTACCGGGTCCACGTGGACGGACCACGGGCAGCAAGTGTGATCGTCTACAGCTGGGCCGGGGTCGAGAACTTCTGGCCAGGTGCGGAAGGGATCGACGCGGCGCACCCGTTCGCTCCCGCCTCCGGGCTGATCCCCTTTCTGGCCGCTCAGCGGAGGCTGGACCTTCTCGGGGTCCGGGTTCCGGCGGTACTCCTGGCTGACGACGGCCGACGCCGCTACCCGGCGGATGTGGCGGTCGTCGAGGACGTTGCCGGCGGCACTCTGGAAGCGCTCCTGGATACGGATCCCGCACGGGCGGCGGGTGCCTTGAGCGAGCTGGCAGCAATGCTCGACGTGATGCACCAGCAGCACAGTCAGCAGTACGGCAGGGTGGACGTGCTTGAGCGGGGCGACAAAGCGAGTGGCGTGTCGTGCGAACAGTTGGTGCTTGAGCGTGCCCTCGGGGATCTCGCGGAGGCAGCGGAACGCGACTCCCGGATCGGGTCGGTCGCGGCCCCCTTGCACGATCGCCTGCAGGAGCTGGCCGCACGGGTGTCCCCGCGCAGGGAACACGGGCTGATCCACGGCGAACTCGGGCCCGACCACGTCCTGGTCGACGCCTCCGGGCACCTCGTCCTCATCGACATCGAGGGCCTGATGTTCTTCGATGTCGAGTGGGAGCACGTCTTCCTGCGGCTTCGTTTCGGCGAGCAGTACCCCGCCTTGTCACGCCCTGGACTCGATCCAGCCCGGCTCGACCTCTTCATGCTCGCGATGCGTCTCTCGCTGGTGGCCGGCCCCCTGCGCCTCCTCGACGGCGACTTCCCACACCGCACGCCGATGCTGGGGATCGCCGAGCACAACGCGAAGGAGGCACTGGCCCTTCTGCCGTTGTCGTAACCGAGGAGGCCGTCGGTGACCACGCTTGCCCACTTCCTGACATCACCCTCTCCGGCAGGTGGGCGGGGAAGCCGGGGAATCACGTGACGTTCCCTGCCTCTCGGCCTGCCGCTCGGCCGGCACGGCCGTGACGGCCGAGGTCTCGGCGGGCGGACAATGCGCCAGGGTCGCACACCAGCCCTCGCCGTAGCGCTCGACAGGTCCAACGGGTTGGGGCTGCTACGAGGTCCCTCCTCCAGTCCGGCGGCCTGCTGCCGTTGAACCAGGGGCGTCCAAGGGAACGTCCTTGGGCGGTCCTCCTGCGCACTGCCGCGCAGTGTCTCTCCGGAGGGGCTGAAAACCGGCGTCGACGCCTCTCCGTCTGCTTCGCACGGGCCTCAGTTTTCGGGACGGGCATTTCACGCCAACGGCTCTGCCACAGAGGGTCTTACGAGTCGTGGCTCTGAGCATGCGCTCGCCCGCCGGCGGCAACGCCCGCCGCATCGGCCGAGCACCCGACGGTACGCGGGGCGGCACGGACGGGCCCGGCACCCTCGCGTGCCGGGCCCGTGGTGTCAACGGTTCATGGCCGCCCAGAACTCCTCAAAGGACATCTGGCCGTCGCCGTTGGCGTCGAGCGAGTCGATCAGTTCCTGAGCCTCCGACTCGGTGATCCCGGAACCTTCCAACTCCGCCACGACCTTCCGGTACTCGTCTGCGGTGACCAGGCCGTCCCCGTCCACGTCGTAACGCTCGAAGACCTTCCGCGCCGCCGTCTCCACGATGTCCGCCATGTACTCCGTCTTTCTGCGATCTTCGCTGACGGACCCACACTATCCGTCCGCCCTGGAGCAAACGCGGGCGCTGCCCCAGCCCGCCCGGGACGCCGCCCTCGGTCCGCGTACAGCGTGGCGAAGGCCACGCCCTGACCTGAGCGACCACCGTTCAGGGCGTTCTGGCTGAGCGTCCCGGTCGGCAGCGGCCCGGAGCGGCGCACCGCCGTTGCCGCGGCCGGCAGCACCTTGATCGGCGGATCACGGAGCTGCGCCACCGCTCGTGCGTACAGGGGGACGGCGCGGTCGGCGACCACTTCGTTGGGACCGCACCGAGCCAGTCGACGTGCCGCGTTCTCAGGGCTGAGGCCGCCGGCCAGGCACCGGCTCAGCCGTGCCGGGACTCGGGCACGGTGATCACCGGGCACTCCGCCCGGTGCAGGAGGCCGTGCGCCACCGACCCCAGCCTCATGCCGGAATACCCCCCGCGCCCGTGTCTGCCGACGACGACCACCAGGGCACCGGCCGAGGCGAGAGCCAGTTCCTCCACCGGGTGGCCGCGCACGACCTCCCAGGTGAGCTTCACATCCGGGTACCTCCCTCCCCATCCCGCCACCGTCTCGGACAGGATCCGGCGCCGCTCGTCGAGCCCCGCCGCTTCGTCGCCGAAGGACACGACGGGCCGCCGCCACACCCACACGGCGTGCAGGGCGGCGCCATGCAGCGCCGCCTCTTCCACGGCGAACTCCACGGCGGCTCTCGAGGATTCGCTGCCGTCGACGCCCACGACAAGATGGGGATGCCGCTGCCCCGCCTGCCCCGGCTCCCCGACCACGACGACCGGGCAGTTCGCCCGGGCACTCACCGGAACGGCCACCGAGCCCACGCCGAGGAGTTCCTCCGGCCGGCTGAGCCGACGGGAACCGACGACGACCATCCGGGCCTGCGCCGCCTTCCGGCAGAGCACCACCGACGGCATACCGTCGAGCAGTTCCGTCGCCAGGGGCACTTCTGCGTGCAGCGCCCGCACCGTGGCGGCCGCCTCGGCGAGCGCGCCTTCGCCCTGCAGCCGGAGCATGGTGCGACGCCAGGGTGTGTCGACGTGCTGTCCGCCGGGCAGGGGCGGTACCGCCACCACGAGCCTGAGGGGCGACCGCCTGCGCTCAGCCTCGTCGGTCGCCCAGGCGAGCGCCGGAACGGACTGCTCGCGCGGGTCGATCCCAACGATCACCTCATTGCGTACAGCGGCGTTCTTCATGGCTCCTCCTGTCGCCTCGTGCCGTCATGGGGCACGGACTGCACCGCCGCCGGATCGGCCCCTGCAAGGCCGTCGCGCAGCCACGGGGTCCAGCTCCACGCAGCACACGGCCCAGGACGCCACTCGGTCCTTTCAGGACGCCCGGACCGTCAGGGCATCGTGCTGCTGCCCGCCGAGAACGACCTTGAGCGCACCGGTGTCGACGGCCCGTGAGAAGACGTCGTACGCCTCTTCCATATGGTCCAGCGGGAAAGTGTGGGTGACCATGGACGCCGCGGGCAGACGGCCGGCGGCCACCATGCGCAGCAGCGTGGGAGTGGAGTGCGTGTCGACCAGACCGGTGGTGATCGTCACGTTCTTGATCCACAGGTCTTCGAGGTGGAGTGTCGCGGGCTTGCCGTGCACACCGATATTGGCCACATGCCCGCCCGGCCGCACCATGCGCGTGCATGCCTCGAAGCTCTCCGGCACCCCCACCGCCTCGATGACCACGTCGGCGCCGAGCCCTTCGGTGAGGTCGGCGACCAGTTGCTCGGCTTCTTCACCCGCGGCGGCCACGGCATCGGCGCCCAGGCGCTTGGCGGCCTCCAGGCGGGACGGGGCGAGATCCGCGGCGATGATCTTCTCGGGCGTGTACAGCCGGGCGGTGGCTATCGCCGCGAGCCCGATGGGCCCCGCTCCGACCACGGCGATCGTGTCTCCGGGCCGTACGCGCCCGTTCAGAACACCTACCTCGTAGGCAGTGGGGAGGATGTCGGCCAGCAGAACGGCGTCCTTGCTGTCCACGGCGCCGGGAAGGGGGTACACGGACAGGTCCGCGTGCGGTACACGGACGTACTCGGCCTGGGTGCCGTTGATCAGGTGGCCGAGGATCCAGCCTCCGCCGCCGCGGCACTGTCCGTACGCCCTCTCCCGGCAGAAACGGCAGCGGCCGCACGCCGTGATGCACGAGACCAGGACGCGGTCGCCGGGGCGGACATCGCGTACGTCGCTGCCCACCTCGACGACCTCGCCGACGGCTTCATGCCCGAGCACCGTGCCGGGGCGTACCTCCGGTACATCGCCCTTGAGGATGTGCAGGTCGGTCCCGCAGATGGTCACGGCGTCGACCCGGACGATCGCGTCGGTGGCCTCCTGCAGGGTGGGGTCCGCGACCTCTTCCCAGGCGGACTTGCCGGAGCCGTGGAACACGAGTGCTTTCATGACGATCCCTTCCGGGCACCGGTCGTGGGCAACCCCAGCGACCGGTGCCCTGCGTGCGACCACCCGCGGCCCCTGGAACCGTCGGCGCCGAGGATGACGGGACACCCGCCATGGGGTGGCCGCCTCGAACGGAGTGACCTCGTCTGTCCAGCCTGCCCGTGACGGCTGCCGTCCGCATGGGCAGGCGCTCCCCGTCGCCGGACCGTCGGGCCCGGTAGCGCAGTCCCCGCCACCGCTTGTGCACCAGGGCTGAACCGTCCAAGGCTGGACGTGGGGGGTGCACCGGACGATCCCACGATGCCGCCCGGTAGGAGCCGGCCGCCGCTCTTTCGGCCGCGAGGCCGGGTCGGACCACAGTGGGGGACGTACGGCCTCATGATGCGGGGCCGGCCGGCGGCTGCCGAGGCGGACCGCCCGGGTGTGAACCGGGCGTGACAGGCGCCCCTTCTCGGCGCCGTCGTGCCGTCTCCGCGCAGCGGTGCCCCGAACTGGCGGCTGCGCAGGCCGACCAGTTCCGCTGAACAACCGGGGTCAACGCCCGAGCTCGTCCTCGACGAGACGTCGCAGTCTGGGGAGCAGAACGTCGATGTCCTGCCCGGTCCGGAAGGCGACCACGGTGGTGCCGCGGCCGGGCTCCGGCTGGGAGCCGGGGGCCGGGAAGAGCGCGAGCACCTCGCGCATCGCTTCGTCGACTTCTGCCACCGGGTCGGAGGACTCCCCCCGCAGCCACCGTCGCAGCACATGGTTGTGGGCCGCGACCACGGATGCCGCCATGAGTTCGGCCCGCAGTGACGCCGATGTCGTGGGGTCCCCCATCCAGTCCGCGATGAACTCGCGGAACAGCCGCTGGTAGCGCGCCACGCTGGCGATCTCCCGGTCGCGCAGGGCGGCCACTTTGCTGGTCAGGGCGTACCGCCGCCGGGCGAGGTCGCCCTCCTCGATGTAGTGCAGCAGTACCAGGCGGACCGCGTCCGAGACGGCGACCAGGGCCGTGCTGTGACTGGAGGTCGCCAGCCGGTCCCGGATCAGTTCGAGCAGCCGGTCGTGGTCGGGGAAGATCACCGCTTCCTTGGACCGGTAGTGCCGGAAGAACGTCGTACGCCCCACGCCGGCCCGTTCGGCGATGTCGTCGATGGTCGTCTGCTCGTATCCGTGCTCGTCGAACAGGGCGAAGGCGGCGTCCGCGAGCCGGATCCGTGCGGGTGGCTTGCTCATGGCCGCCCATCCTCCCCTGTCGGGTTGCTCAAGTATTACTTGCCTTGAGCGTATGGTACTCAGTACCGTCCTATCGATATCGAGTACCGCCTCTGGAGGTCCGTGTGGATCACGTTGCACAGAGCGAGTCCGGTCTGCCCGTCCAGCCGGTCTACGACGGCCGGTCGCTGGCCGGGTTCGACGCGGACGCCCAGTTGGGGTCCCCGGGCACGTTTCCGTTCACCCGGGGCGTATATCCGTCGATGTACACGGGCCGCCCGTGGACGATGCGGCAGTACGCCGGCTTCGGCACGGCGAAGGAGTCCAACGAGCGCTACCACGAACTGGTGGCCGCCGGGACGGGCGGCCTGAGCGTGGCCTTCGACCTGCCGACACAGATGGGCTACGACTCCGACGAGGCGGTCGCCCGAGGCGAGGTCGGCAAGGTCGGCGTGGCGATCGACTCGATCGAGGACATGCGCACCCTGTTCCAGGGCCTTCCGCTGGACAAGGTGTCGACGTCCATGACGATCAACGCCCCCGCCTCCGTGCTGCTCCTGCTGTACCAGTTGGTCGCGGCGGAACAGGGCGTTGCAGGCGGCCAGTTGACCGGGACCATCCAGAACGACGTGCTCAAGGAGTACATCGCCCGCGGCACCTACATCTTCCCGCCGAAACAGTCCCTGCGGCTGATCAGCGACATCTTCGCCTACTGCCACAAAGAGCTGCCGCGCTGGAACACCATCTCCATCTCCGGCTATCACATGGCCGAGGCCGGTGCGACGCCCGCGCAGGAGATCGCGTTCACCCTCGCCAACGCCAAGGAATACGTGCGCACCGCGCTCGCCGCAGGCCTGGACGTCGACGACTTCGCGCCGCGCCTGTCCTTCTTCTTCGTGGCCCGCACCACTCTGCTGGAGGAGATCGCGAAGTTCCGGGCCGCCCGCCGTATCTGGGCCCGCATCATGCGTGACGAGTTCGGCGCGAAGAACCCCAAGTCGCAGATGCTGCGCTTTCACACCCAGACCGCCGGCGTGCAGCTCACCGCCCAGCAGCCCGAGGTCAACCTGGTCCGGGTCGCCCTGCAGGGCCTGGGCGCAGTCCTGGGCGGTACGCAGTCCCTGCACACCAATTCCTACGACGAGGCCATCGCCCTGCCCACCCAGAAGGCGGCCCGGCTGGCGTTGCGCACCCAGCAGGTCATCGCCTACGAGACCGATGTGACCAAGACAGTGGATCCCTTTGCCGGGTCCTACGTCATGGAGTCGATGACGGACGACCTCGAGGCTGCAGCGCTGGAGCTGATCAAGGCCGTGGAGGACCGCGGCGGCGCCGTCGCCGCGATCGAGCAGGGTTTCCAGAAGTCCGAGATCGAGAAGTCCGCGTACCGCGTTGCCTTGGAGATCGACAACGAGGAGCGCACCGTCGTCGGTGTCAACAAGTACGTCCTCGACGAGGAGGAGCCCTACGAGCCGCTCCGGGTCGACCCGCAGATCGAGATCGACCAGTGCGAACGGCTCGCGGCGCTGCGCGGGGACCGCGACAAGGACGCCGTCGAGCGCGCCCTGGACGGCCTGCGGGCCGCCGCCCGGGGCGCGGACAACGTGCTGCCTCCGATGCGAGAGGCGCTGCGGCAGCGCGCCACCGTCGGCGAGGTCTCCCACGCCCTGCGCGACGTCTGGGGCGTGCACGTCCCCCACGACACCTTCTGAACTCTCTGACCAGTGACGTCCGGGTGGAGCAACCAGTGAACGACATCGATATTCATACGACCGCGGGCAAGCTCGCGGATCTCCAGCGTCGCATCCACCAGGCGA
>NZ_JBHSPC010000079.1:12721-35989 GCF_042656345.1 Streptomyces incanus | reverse complement strand
GACGAGGCCACCGGCGAGCGCAAGCGGTTCTCCTCCGCGATTCTGCCGCCGTGGTGCCGCAAGTCGCCGAAGATCAGCGAGGTGCTGCCGCTGCTCTACCTGCATGGCCTGTCCTCCGGCGACTTCGTGCCCGCCCTGGAGCAGTTCCTTGGTTCCTCCGCCGGGCTCTCTCCCGCGACGGTCACCCGGCTGACCCAGCAGTGGCAGGCCGACCACGCCGCGTTCATGGACCGCGACCTCGCGGAGGTCGACTACGTGTACGTGTGGGCCGACGGCATCCACCTCAACGTCCGTCTGGAGGAGGCCAAGGCCTGCGTCCTGGTGCTCATCGGGGTGCGTGCCGACGGTTCCAAGGAGCTGGTCGCGCTCCAGGACGGCTACCGCGAGTCCGGTGAGTCGTGGGCCGACCTGCTGCGGGACTGCGCCCGCCGGGGCATGCGCGCCCCGGTGCTCGCGGTCGGGGACGGTGCCCTGGGCTTCTGGAAGGCGCTGGCCGAGGTGTTCCCCGACACCCGTGAGCAGAGGTGCTGGGTTCACAAAACGGCCAATGTCCTGGACTCCCTGCCGAAGTCCGCGCAGCCCGGCGCGAAGAAGGCCATCCAGGACATCTACAACGCCGAGGACCGCGACCATGCCGAGGCGGCGGTCACCACGTTCGCCCAGCTCTACGGCGCGAAGTTCCCCAAGGCGGTCAAGAAGATCACCGACGACCAGGAGCAATTGCTGGCGTTCTACGACTTTCCGGCCGAGCACTGGATCCACCTGCGGACCACGAATCCGATTGAGTCGACCTTCGCCACGGTCCGGCTGCGGACCAAGGTCACCCGCGGCGCCGGCTCCCGCACCGCCGCCCTGGCCATGGTGTTCAAGCTCGTCGAGTCCGCCCAGCAGCGATGGCGGGCCGTGAACGCACCCCACCTCGTCGCCCTCGTCCGGGCCGGCGCCCGCTTCGAACGCGGCCGGCTGGTCGAACGCCCCGAGGCGGTCGCGGCGTGAGCACCCTCGCGGCTCAAGCCATCGGCACCAGGCGGCTGGACCTGCTACCGCTGCACGTCGGGCACGCCGAGGAGATGACCGCAGTGCTGTCCGACCCGGCCCTGCACACCTTCACCGGTGGCGCTCCGGACACCCCGCAAGCCCTGCGCTCGCGCTACCAGCGCATGACCGCGGGCTCTCCCGATCCGGCCGTCTCCTGGTTGAACTGGGTGATCCGGCTCCGTGATGAGTCCTGCCTGACGGGCACCGTCCAGGCGACGGTCGGCCCCTCCGGCGACGGCCCCGTCGCCGAGATCGCCTGGGCGGTGGGCACCCCATGGCAGCGAAGAGGCATCGCCACCGAAGCAGCCCAAGGACTCGTCGCCTGGCTAGGCCGGCAGCCGGTGCACACCGTCATGGCCCACATCCACCCCGAACATCGGGCGTCCGCCGCCGTCGCCGCTGCCGCCGGGCTCACACCCACCGACGAACGGCACCACGGCGAGATCCGATGGCTCCGGAGCATCGGACGATAACTTCAACGATCCACAGATCTTGACTATTACTCCCCCTCACGTTCTTTGACTCACTCGTGAGGTATCGGCCGTCGTCATGTCTCCATGACCGTTCCTGAGGCGGGAACTTCGCTGTGGAGGGTCCATTGGCACACAAGACCGGCACCCAAGGCCTGTCCACAGGACAAGACCAGCTCACAAGACGGCCCCGCACAAGGCCGGCCGGCCGCGGTCAGTCGCGCGTGGTGGTTTCCCGGACCCATGGCAGCGCGAACCGCTCCATCAGCACCAGGGCGAAGTAGAGCATGATACTCATCAGCCCGATCAGGATGATCGCCACCCAGGCGGCGGCGGCGTCGCCGACCCCGCTGGCCTGCACGATCAGGTAGCCCAGCCCGCTCTCACCGGCCTGGAACTCGCCGATGACCGCGCCGATCGCGGCGAGCGGCATGGCCACCTTCAGCCCGACGAAGATCTGCGGCAGCGCGGCGGGCAGCCGTACCTTCCGGAACATCTGCCAGCGTGAGGCGTCCAGTGAGCGCGCCAGCTCGGCCAGGTCCGCCGGGGTCGACGTGAGGCCGGTGGCGGTGGAGAGCACGATCGGGAAGAAGCAGAGCAGGAAGACCATGGTCAGGACCGGCTTCTGCCCCCAGCCGAGCGCCCCCACGAGCAGCGGCCCGAGCGCGATCTTCGGAACCGCGTTGACGGCGACCAGCAGCGGCGTGAACATCCGCTCCAGGAGAGGCGAGACGGCCAGTGAGAGCCCGATCAGAACTCCGCAGACGGTGGAGAGGGCGAAGCCCGCGACCGTCTCCACCGTGGTGTCGCCGGTGTGCTCGAGGAACCGGGCCGGGGTCGCCGTGAAGGCCGAGAGCACGGCACCTGGCGGAGGCAGCAGCGCCGGGTGGACCACCGTCAGTACCGAGGTGAGCAGCCACCACACGCCGAGGGCGACGAGCAGCCCGGCCGGGGGCAGCAGCACGGTTCCGGCGCCCGTCCCGCGCCGCGGGCCGGGCGCCGGAACCGGCGCAGGCTCCGGGCCCGCCGCCGAGGTCTGCCGCCGTGCCGAGAGTTCGGTCGTCCCCTCCTCGGCCGCCCGGTCCCTCCTTTCCCCCGAGCCGCTCAGCACGGAGCCGGGGCGACGACGCCGATGCTCTCCGCCGGTCGCCGACAGGGAGCGAACGTTCGGGCAGCCAAGGCGATCAGGCTTTCGGCGCGAGGTCGAAGTCGATGATCTGCTCAGGGGTCACGTTCTGCGGCAACGCATCCGCCTCCCGCAGGATCGCGATGCTCTTCGCGACCCGCCCGGCGTCCAGTGTCCCGATCGTGGAGCCGGAACCGCCAGGCGCCACGTACGCGGCCATCAGGTCCAACTCGGCTGCCGCGGCAGCCGGGTTCGTGGCGTCCACGTTCCGTCCCAGGATCTCGGCGGCCTCCTCGGAGTGGGCCAGGCTGTACTCCAGACCCTTGAGCAGCGCGGCTGCGAACCGCTTCACCATCTCCGGCTTCTGCTCGGCGATCTTCGTCGAGGTGATCAGTACGTTTCCGTAGAGATCGGGCATCACGTCGCCGTACGGCAGGAGGACGGCCTTCTTCCCGGTCACCGCCTCGATGGTCGGCTTGCCCACCACGAACTGGCCGATGCCGTCCACCGAGCCACTGGCGAGCGTGCCCATCAGGGTCTGCGCGTCGCCGTTGACCCAGGTCACCTCACCGGCGTCCACCCCGGCCATTCGGGCGTACGTTGGGAAGAGGCTCCGTACGACGGAACCGGGTGTGTCGGCGAGCCGCTTGCCCTCCAGGTCCTTCGGGACGGCGATGCCCTTGCCCTCGGTGGTGGCGATCGCGGCCATGGTGCGCTGCTGGATGGCGGCCACCGCGACGAAGTCCTTCGTCCGGCCACTGCCCATCTGCAGCAGACCGCCCGTCAGGTCGATCGGGCCGAACTGCGCCCGGCCGCTCGCGACGGCCGGTATCACGCCGCCGGTGCCCTGGCCCGGCTTGATCTCCACGTCGAAGCCGGCCTCCTCGAAGAACCCCTTGTCCTTCGCGACCCAGGCGTACGCGTCCCGGCCGAAGTTGCCGAACGAGGTCAGATAGGTCACCTTCTCCTTCTCCGCCGCCGTGCCGTTCGCACCGGAAGCCGTGTCGGAGCCGGATCCATCGCACCCCGCCACCAGCGTCAGCACCGTGGCCAGGGCCGTCGCGGCGACCGTACGGGCGAGTCTGCTCATGTGCACCGTGTTGTCCTTTCCGACCGCCGGCCCGGGCCGGCGAGGGGCGTCGAGACGGAACGGCGTAAGGAAACCGCCGCAGTGCAGGACACTTCGCGCGAGCGACAGCGTACGAGAATCCCGCCCGTGTGACACCGGATGCGAAGAACTTGCCGGTACGACGACAGGTACCGCCGAGCCGCCGATCCGGCTAACCTGACGGCGCGTTACGCATCGGCCGACGTTGTTCGTCGCCAGTGGACGGGGGACGGGGGAGAGCTCCGGATGATCAGCATCTCCGGTGTGTCCCGGACCTTCAGCAGTCGGTCCGGTTCCACGGTGGCACTCCAGAGCATCGATCTCCACATCGCCGAGGGCGAGTTCGTGGCGGTGGTGGGCCGGTCCGGGTGCGGGAAGTCCACCCTGCTCAGGCTGATCGCCGGACTGCTGCCGGCCTCCGAGGGCGAGATCACCATCGGCGGCGAACGGGTCACCGGAGCCCGGCGGGACGTCGCCATGCTGTTCCAGCGGCCGGCCCTGCTTCCCTGGCGGTCCGTTCTCGACAACGTCCTGCTGCCCGTCGAGATCTTCGGCCGGCGCAAGGCCGAGCACCGGGACCGGGCGTACCGGCTGCTGGAGACGGCAGGTCTGGCCGGCTTCGAGAAGCACCGGCCGCACGAACTCTCCGGCGGTATGCAACAGCGTGTCTCGTTGTGCCGGTCGCTGATCGGCGGGCCCCGCGTCCTGCTCATGGACGAACCGTTCTCCGCCCTCGACGCGCTCACCCGCGCGGAACTCGCGGCGGAACTGCAACGGGTCCACAGGGAGAACTCCGCCACGGTCGTCTTCGTCACCCACTCGATCGACGAGGCGGTGCTGCTCGCCGACCGCGTGGTGGTGCTCAGCCCGCGCCCGGGACGGATCCGCGAGGTGGTCGACATAGGCATCCCCCGGCCCAGGGCGCTGGGCCGCACCGCGCATCTCGGCGAAGTGGCCCGGTGCAACGCCGAACTGTACGACCTGCTGATGGAACCGGATGCGTCGGCGCAGGCCGAGAGGGAAGGGCGATGACCGTGCGGATCTGCGTCTTCACCGAGCCCCACCGCGGAGCCGACTACGACGATCAGCTGCGCTTCGTACGCCTCGTCGAGGCCGGCGGGTTCGAGGGTTTTTTCCGGGCCGACCACTACCAGGCGATGAGCGCCGATCCCGGGCTGCCCGGCCCCACCGACGCGTGGCTGACGCTGGGGGCGCTCGCCCGGGAGACCTCCCGGATCCGGCTGGGCACCCTGGTCACCTCGGCCACCTTCCGGTTCCCCGGCCCGCTGGCCGTGATGGTGGCACAAGTCGACCGGATGAGCGGCGGGCGGGTGGAGCTGGGCATCGGCGCCGGCTGGTACGAACGGGAACACATCTCGTACGGCATTCCGTTCCCGGCCGTTGAGGAGCGCTTCGACCGGCTGGAGGAGCAACTGGCCGTGATCACAGGTCTGTGGCGGACTCCGGTCGGTGAGGGTTTCAGCCACCGCGGTGACCACTACCGGCTGGTCGACGCGCCCGCCCTGCCGAAACCGGTGCAGGTGCCGGGTCCGCCGATCATCGTCGGGGGCAGCGGTCCTCGACGCACCCCGGAGCTGGCCGCCCGGTACGCCGACGAGTTCAACATGCCCTTCAAGTCGGTGGCGGAGACGGCGCGGGCCTACCGGCGGGTGGCCGAGGCATGCGACCGGACCGCGCGGGCCGACGCCGGCCGGCCACCGCTGGTGCTCTCGGCCGGTGTCGTGGTCGCGATCGGCCGCACCGACGCGGAGGCGCGACGGCGGGCCGCCCCGCTGCACGTCAAGAGCGCGCTGCCGCCGGAGGACCCGGTGGTCGGCTCCCCGGCCCGGCTCGTCGATCGGCTCGGCGAGTTCGCCGCGATCGGCGCGAGCCGGATCCATCTGCGCCTGACCGACTTCACCGACCTCGACCACCTCGAACTCCTCGCGAGTGAGGTGCTCCCGCAAGTGGAGGACGTGGAGCCCCCGGCGCCCCTCGCGTGAGGCCGCCCGCTACCCGCTCCCACGACGCGAAAGCGGGAGCCGCCCCCGACGGCCCTTTCTCTGTGGTCACGAAGCAGCCGGGAAGACGGCACCGTGTCCCTCTCCCCGCACGGGGAGAGGGACACGGTGGGACGCGGACGGCTCAGGGGGCCACGGTGGCGGCGGGGGACTCGTCCTGGCCGGCGGTGGCGTCGACGCCGACGGGGGTCTCGCCCTCGTCGAGGGCGATGTCCTTCGTCTCCTTGCCGATGAGCAGTGAGACCAGGGTCAGCAGCGCCATCGCGGAGAGGTAGACGCCGACCAGCCACGGCGAGCCGTCGGCGGCCTCCCACAGCGCCACCGCGATGAACGGGGCGACGGCCGCGCCGAGGATCGAGCTGACGTTGTACGAGATGCCGGAGCCGGTGTAGCGCACGCTCGTCGGGAAGAGCTCCGGCAGCAGTGCGCCCATCGGGCCGAAGGTCATGCCCATCAGGGTGAAGCCGAGCACCAGCCACAGCACCACGCCGAGCGTGCCCATGCCGATCAGCGGCACCCACACCAGCCCGAAGACCAGGATCGCGGCGGTGACCCAGATCAGGGTGGCGCGGCGGCCGTACTTGTCGGCGAGCGGGCCCGAGATCAGGGTGAACGCGGCGAAGAACAGCACCCCGAAGATCATCATCACGACGAAGGTGGTGTAGCTGTACCCCAGGCCGGGCACAGCGGCGTCCGTCGCGGTACGGCCGTAGCTCAGCGAGAACGTGGTCATCAGGTAGAAGAGCACGTATGTCGCCAGCATGAAGAAGGTGCCGAGGACCAGCTGCTTCCAGTGGCTGCGGAAGACGGTGGCCAGCGGCAGCTTCCGCACCAGCCCGGCCTCACGGGTCTTGGAGAAGACCGGCGCCTCGACGAGGCGCATCCGCACCCACAGGCCGATCGCGACCATCACGGCCGAGAACAGGAACGGAATGCGCCAGCCCCAGGTCAGGAAGGCCTCGGAGGGCTGCGAGGGATCGGCGCCCGCGCTGGACGGCAGGAACGCGCCGATGAGCAGGAAGAGGCCGTTGCCGATGATGAAGCCGAGCGGGGCGCCCAGCTGCGGGAACGTGCCGTAGAGGGCGCGCTTGTTCTTCGGGGCGTTCTCCGTGGCGACCAGCGCGGCGCCGCTCCACTCGCCGCCCAGCGCGAAGCCCTGGGCGAGCCGCATCAGCACCAGCAGCGCGGTGGCGATCCAGCCGGCCTGCGCGTAGGTGGGCAGCACGCCGATGAGGAAGGTGGCGATGCCCATGGTGAGAAGCGAGGCCACCAGCGTGCCCTTGCGGCCGAGCCGGTCGCCGAGGTGCCCGAAGACGACGGCACCGATCGGGCGCGCGACCATCGCGGCACCGAACACGGCGAACGACGACAGCAGCGCCGTGGTCGGGTCGCTGTTCGGGAAGAAGAGCGCGGGGAAGACCAGGACCGCGGCGGTCGCGTAGATGTAGAAGTCGTAGAACTCGATCGTCGTGCCGATGAGGCTCGCGACGAGGACGCGGGACCGCGAGTTGACGGGTGCCTGGGCTGTGTTGGTGGTGGGTGCGGGCATTTCTCGGTCTTTCGCACGAGGGCGGAGAACAGGCGCCGACGGTATGCGCCGACGGCCCGCACGGCAGCAGGCGTCTCCCTCCGGGGGAGTCGTGTGTACCGTACAGGCATCGTGAGGTTCTCAAGTATCTCACTTACCAGTCGGCGCGTACCAGGATGTGGGACGAACCCGAGGTGCCGGGCGCGGCGCGCTGAGCGCGCGGGCGTGCGAGTGACGGGAGCCGGCCCCTGACTCCACGTCGACGGCCTGGACGGTGGTCGAGAGCGACTCCGTACTGGTGGTCGACTCCGCCGTACTCCGGCGCGCCCGGTTTCCCGGGACCGTATCCGTCTGCCGCGCAGGCGAGTACGGCCGACCCCGCTGGTGCTTCCGGGCCCGGGGCGAGCGCGCCGCGGTGGACGGGAGCGCGCCGGGGCGGACCCGGAACAGCCGAACGGCGAACGGCGAACAGCGAACAGCGAACAGCGAACGGCGAACGGCGAACGGCCTGCGGCACGGGCCGGGAGGAATCCCGGGCCCGTGCCGCAGGCCGTCGTCATGCCGCCGCACCGGAGTGCCGTTCGGGTGCGGCGGCCGCCGGATCGCGGCGGTGCCGGAAGACCCGGATCAGTTGTCAGTCGCGGGTCTCGGCCTCCACCGGCTTCGGGATCATGAAGGACGTCGCGAAGGCGGCGGCCAGGATGATCACTCCGGCGATCATGCCGGCGGTGTAGTCGGCGGGCGACGTGGGGTCGTCCGGCAGGGTCGCCGTCTTGACCGCGTACAGCAACGCGAAGCTGAGACCGGCGCCGAGGTTGAACGCCCCCGCGTTGAGGCCGGGCAGGAATCCCGGGTTCTCCTTGGGGGACAGGACGATGCCGAGCCCGTTGAGCACGATGTTCGCCACGCCCGCGTAGGCGACGCCGACCAGGATCGAGGTCAGCAGCAGCATGACGCGGGACTGGGAGTCGACCGTAAGGATCATGAGGACCACGGCGACCACGGCCCCGACCAGCCCCAGCCGCAGGATGCGGCCGTACCCGTGCGTGGCGGCGAGCCGGCCCGCGAGGGGCCCCATGGCCAGGCCGGCCAGGGCGTACGGCGTGAGGGTCCACCACGCCGACTGTTCGGCGGACATGCCGAGTCCGGCGTTGCCGTCCTGGGCGAGGGCAGGGATCAGCCCGTTCATGACGGCGAACACGCCCGTCATGGTCAGCAGGGTGGTCAGCAGGGTCGCCCAGGTCGCGCGCTGCTTCAGGTGCCGCGTGGCGACCAGCGGATGCCCGCTGCGGTTCTCGGTCCGCCAGAACAGACCGAAGGCGACCGCCGCGACGACGACGAGGGCCGCGACGAGGAGCCAGTCGGCGTCGGCGAGCTTGCCGGCCTCGTTCAGCGCGATGAGCAGCGAGCCGATCGACGCGACGAGGAGTGCGACGCCGGGCCAGTCCATCCGGGTCGCGGCGGGTGCCTTGGTCTCGGGGGTCAGGGTGGCGACCAGCACGGTGGCCAGGACCGACACGACGGCCATCGTCCAGAAGACCGACCGGAAGCCGTAGTTGTCGGCGAGGAAGCCCCCGGCGAGGGCGTCGATACCGGCGATGCCGCCGTTGACGGCGGTGATCACGCCCAGCAGGGTGCCGTACTTCTTCGGTTCGCTCACCTCCTGCCGCAGCATGATCAGACAGAGGGGGACGACCGGGCCGGACACACCCTGGATGATGCGGCCGACGAACAGCACGGGCACGCTCGGCGCCAGGGCGGCGACGACGCAGCCGACGGCCATGAGGGCCAGCATGCCGGCCAGGACCTTGCGCCGGCCGATGACGTCGCCCAGCCGGGGCAGGAAGAGCGAGAACAGTGCCGCCGAGGTGAAGAACGCGGTCTGGGTGAGGCCGATCTCGGCCGAGCTGGCGCCGAAGCTCTCCTCGATGTTCTTCAGCGCGGGGCTGAGCATGCTCGCGTTCAGCTGGAAGGCGAAACAGGCGGCGAGGAGCGCGGCCATGAGCACGCCCACCCGGGTCGTGCGGCGGCCCGGCGAGACGCCGGGCCGGTTCGTGGTGGTGGGCACGCTCATGCCTCGACGTCCCCGATCCGCTCGAGGGCGTCCACCACGAGGTCCCAGAACCGCTCGCGGTCGAGCTCGACCGCGACCTGGGTGTGGCAGTCGGCGGGGGCCGGGGCCCGGAAGTCCGTCACGGTCATGCCCAGGGTCAGGCCGCCGGTGAGTTCGACGTCCACGGGAGCCTTGCGCACCGTCATGACGTTCGGGTCGATCACGTACGCGACCGCGCACGGGTCGTGCACGGGCGGGTGTTCGAAGCCCTGCGCCTCCTTGTAGGTGGCGCCGAAGAAGTCCAGGAGTTCGCCGACGAACTTGGCGGGCTTGGTGCCGACCGCGGCGATCTTCTCGACGACGTCGGGCGTCGCCAGGGCCTGGTGGGTCAGGTCGAGACCGACCATCGTGACCGGCCAGCTCTCGTTGAAGACGATGTGGGCGGCCTCGGGGTCGATGATGATGTTGAACTCGGCGACCGCGCTCCAGTTGCCCTCGTGGTAGCCGCCGCCCATCAGGACGACCTCGCGGACCCGCTCGACAATGCGGGGCTCCTTGCGCGCGGCGAGGGCGATGTTCGTCAGGCCGGCCGTCGGGACGATGGTGATCTCGCCGGGCTCGTGCGACATCACCGTGTCGATGATGAGGTCGACGGCGTGCCGGCGGTCCAGCTCAAGGGTCGGCTCGGGCAGCACCGGTCCGTCCAGACCGGTCTCGCCGTGGATGTCCGGCGCCGTTTCGATGGCCCGTACCAGGGGCCGCGGACAGCCGGCGGCGAAGGGCACACCGGTGATCCCGGCGATGCGCGCCACGGACAGGGCGTTGCGGGTCACCTTCTCCAGCGTCTGGTTCCCGACCACGGTCGTGACGGCGACCAGGTCGATGTCGGGGTTGCCGTGCGCCAGCAGCATTGCGATGGCGTCGTCGTGTCCGGGGTCGCAGTCGAGGATGATCTTTTTGGCCATCGGGAGAGCCCCTTTGCTCAAGGCGGAAAGGTGGTGAAGTGGATCTCTGGAGCGCCTGAGAGGGCTGCTACCGGAGGGCGCGCCGACTCACATGCCCGGCGCCGGCGGTGGTCTCCGTCACCGGGGTCACGGCAGCGACACGGAGCGATGGGTCGTCGCCGACGATCGGAGTGAACACCGCTGCACACCTCCCTGGAAACGGTTAGGAAATCGTTCTCCAAAAAAGTTCCTCATGAATCCACCGTTGTCAATGACGGACCTCTCACCAATCAAGGTGGATCAGCCGGGGCTTGATGGTGGCCAGGTGATAACGTTTGCCGGAACAATCCCGGAAGGCTGCTTCCCGCCAGTGAAATCCGCATCGAGCGAGGGTGCAGTCGAACCGAGTGAAGGGGGTCGGACAGTGACCGAGGTCACGCTGAAAGAGGTGGCTCGCGCATCGGGCTGCTCCGTCGCCACGGTGTCCCGGGTGCTGGCCGGAACCCGTCCGGTCGGTCCCGAGATCGCCCACAGGGTGAGGGAGGCGGCCGAGAGCCTCGGTTACCGGCCCAACCAGGTCGCCCGCGCCCTGCGCAGCCGCTCCACCGGCACCATCGGCCTCGTCCTGCCGCAGATCACCAATCCCTTCTTCCCCTCCCTCGTGCGGGAGGTGGAGCATGCCCTGCACGCCGAGGGACGTGCCGTGCTGCTCGCCGACTGCGACGACGACCCGGCGATCGAGGCGGCCCGGATCACCGCCCTGCTGGACCGGCAGGTAGACGCCCTGCTGGTCATCCCCGTCGACGAGAGACACAGCCGGGACGCGGTGGCGACCGCGGTGGCCCAGGTGCCGCTGGTGCTGCTGGACCGCGGCTGCGGTCCCGGCATCGCCGACTCGGTCGCGACCGACAACGCCGTCGGCATGGCGCTCGTCCTGGACCATCTGGCCGCCACCGGCCGCCGTCGCCCCTGCTTCGTAGGGGCGGCCGGAACCGACTCGGCGGCGGTCGAGCGGCTCGCGGCGTACGAGGCGGGGGCCGGTACCCTGGACCCGGAAGCCCCCGGCCGCGTCGAACTCGGCGACTTCTCGTTGGAGTGGGGGCGGGCCGCGGTGGACCGGATCCTGCCCTCCCGGCCGGACGCCGTCGTCTGCGCGAACGACCTCATCGCGGTCGGCGCGCTGCAACGGCTGCGGCAGCTCGGCGTGGACGTCCCGGGTGAGATCGCCGTCACCGGCTTCGACGACATCCCCATGGCGGACCTCGCCGACCCGGCCCTGACCACCGTCCGCCAACCCGTGCGCGAACTGGCCGCAGAGGCCGCGCACCTGCTCGGCCATCGGCTGGCCGAGCAGAAGGACGGGCCGCGACGGTCGATCCGTCTCGCCCCCGAACTCGTCGTACGGGCCTCCAGCGCACCCCGCGCCGCCTCGGCCCCGGACCCCGGAAGCACCCGCACCCCAGAGGAAGACCAGTGATCGCAGTCGTCGGAAGCCTCAACCTGGATCTCGTCGTACCGGTTCCCCAGCATCCTGTGCCGGGCGAGACGGTCCTCGGCGGTGGCATCGCCCAGCACCCCGGTGGCAAGGGCGCCAACCAGGCGGTCGCCGCCGCCCGGCTCGGCGGCGACGTCGCCTTCGTCGGCCGGGTCGGCGAGGACGACGCGGCCGGTGTCATGCTCGACGCCGTCCGGGAGGAGGGCGTGGACACCACGCACATCACCCGCACCCCGGACGTGGCGACCGGCCGCGCCCTGATCGCCGTCGACCCGGCGGGCGAGAACACCATCATCGTCAGCCCCGGTGCCAACGCCCGCCTGGGCGCCGCCGACTGCGAGGCCGCCGCAGGGCTGCTGCAGAAGGCGGCCGTGACCGTCCTCCAGCAGGAGGTCCCGGACGAGGCCAACCACGCCGCCGCCCGGCTGGCCGGCGGCATCGTGCTGTACAACCCGGCCCCCGCCGTCGCCGGCGCCGTCCCGCCGCCCCACGTCGACGTGCTCGTCCCCAACCGCACGGAACTGGCGGCGCTCACCGGCACGCCCGTGCCGGAGACGATCGACGACGTCGTCGCCGCGGCCCGCAAACTGACCGGGGCGGGCGCGGTGATCGTCACGCTCGGCGGCGACGGGGTGCTCCTCCTCGAAGGCGCCTCGCACCTGCACATCCCGGCCTTCACCGTCCGGCCCGTGGACACCACCGCCGCCGGTGACTCCTTCTGCGGCGCGCTCGCCGTCGCCCTCGCGGAGGGCCGCGCCCTCGAGCAGGCCGCCCGCTGGGCCTGCGCCGCCGCGGCGATCAGCACCACACGAGCGGGCGCCCAGCCCTCGCTCGCCCGCCGCGAAGAGGTCGACGCCTTCCTCGCCGGGAACAGCTGAAGCACCGTTCCGGCAAGAGGCGCCGGGTCCTGCCACGGCTGAGGGGACGGGGCGCGTGGCGGCGAGCCGGCGCCTGAGCTTCCGGCGCCTCGCCCGGCGCCCCGTCGGCGTGCCATCGGTGCTCTGCGACGGGGTGGCCGACGCCCACCACGTCGGCGCCGGCAGGACCACGGTCACCGAGCGGATGCTTTACGCCACCGGCGCCACGCGATCATCGCCGCCGCCGTCGGCTGTGCCCGGAACGGTGACCGCGTCAACCTCACCGGCACGCCCTGGCCATGTTGTTCGCCGACGAGGTGGAACGCTCCCTGCGCGTTCTCAGCGGCGCATCGGGTGGATCGTGCGGGTCCGGGCCGACCGGGACGCCCACCCGGACCGGGCCGTCGCCGGGGAGATCGTCGCCGTGGCGCGGGCCGAGGTCCGCACACGCGGGATCCACCGGGCCTGCGCCCGGGGCCTCAGCGCGGCTCACGGCGGACCGCCGAAGGCGTGGCCCCCCAGCCACGCCGCCGGTCCCGGCCCACGCCGAAGATCTCAACTTGAGAAAGAATCCGGCCAGGATCGTCTTGATGCGGCCTACACCTGTTGAATGGCGGTCTCCTGAAGCCGTATGTGCGGCTGTCATGCCCCCTCACCGGGAGATCTGATGGTCCTCCGCTCCCTCTTCCGCAACACACGGTCTGCCGACACCAAGCCGACACCGTCACCAGCTCCGCCGACGGGCACAGGGGCCCGGACGTTCATTGCCGACCCCTCCGTGGCCCAGCTCTCCGGGGAATGGCTGTTCGATCAGGCGCACAGCACCATCGGGTTCGCCGCCCGGCACGCCATGGTCACCCGGGTCCGGGGGAGCTTCACCGGCTTCGACGGCTGGCTTCTCCTGGACGGTGAACGACCGGAACGCTCCGGAGCCGGGGTGGTCGTTCGGGCGGCCACCGTCGACACCCGCGTCGCGCAGCGCGACCGTCACCTCTGCAGCGCCGACTTCCTCGACGTCGAGCGCTACCCGACCATCGCCTTCCGCAGCACCTACATCGAGCAGGTCGGTGAAGACCGCTTCCAGATGACGGGCGCCCTCACCGTCAAGGGCCGCACGCATCCGATCACCATTGACCTCCTCTACACGGGCTTGGTGGTCGACGCCTTCGGCGTCGAGCGGATCGGCTTCGACGGCACGGCCATCGTCAACCGCACCCAGTGGGACCTCACCTGGAACGCGATGCTGGAGACCGGTGGCCTGATGGTCAGCGAGAAGATCGAGCTCGAGTTCGACATCTCGGCAGTCCGTGTGCCCTGACCGCGCCCGGCGGATCCCGGTACGCCGACCAGCGCCGGGACACCGCCCCGGGGCGCCGGGTGCGGGCTCGGCCTCCTCGGCCGACCGTCACCGGTCCCCGTAGTCCTCCACCAGGTTGCCGATGAGACCGGCGGGAGGGGCGTGGTCGTGGTGCCGTGGCCACGACGGTCAGTCCAGGTCGGCCTGCCACAGGTCGGGGCCGAAGACCTCGTACTGGATGTCGCGCGGGGCGACCCCGCGCTCGATCAGCCGGCTTCGTACGGCCTGCATGAAGGGCAGAGGCCCGCACAGGTAGTAGAGGGCCTCGTCGGGGACGTCGGCGGCGGTCAGGTCCATCTGACCCTCGAAGACGCCGGCCACTGGTTCGAGGCTGTGCGCGCCCTTTTCGTACCAGAGGTACATCCGCGCGTCCCGCAGCGCCAGCACGTCGTTGACCACTTGCCGCCGCAGCGGGAAGGACGCCTCGTCGAGGTCGGCGTGGAGAAAGGTGATCGACAGCCCGGAACCGGCCGCGACCAGGTGCGACAGCATGCCCGCCATGGGGGAGATCCCGATGCCCGCGCTGGCGAACACCACCGGCCGCCCCGAGTCGTCGAGCACCACGTCGCCGTACGGCAGCGACAGCGTCAGGACGTCGCCCACCCCCACGGAGTCGTGCAGCAGCGCCGACATCTCGCCGTCGGGGTCGCCGCCCTCGCCACGCACCCGCTTCACCGAGAACTGGCGGTGCTCGCCGTCGTCGGCGCGGGTCAGACTGTACTGGCGCGGCTGGAGCTTCCCGTCGGGCATCCGCATCCGGACGGTGACGTACTGGCCCGGCAGTGAGGTCTTCACCAGGCGGTCGTCGTTCCGCTTGACCACGAAGGTGACCACATCGTCGGTCTCCTTGATCTTCCGCTCCACCTGCCAGTCCCGCCAGACCGTCTCCGGCCGGACCCCGCGGGCGCTGTAGAGGCCGCGCTCCTGGTTGATCAGGGCGTTGGCCATCAGCCAGTACACCTCGTCCCAGGCCGCGGCGACCTCCTTGGTGACCGCGTCGCCCAGGACGTCGCCGATCGCCCACATCAGGTGGTCGTGGACGACCTGGTACTGGTCCGGGCGGATACCGAGCGAGGCGTGCTTGTGGGCGATCCGGCGCAGCAGCTGCTCCGGCACCCGCTCCGGTGTCTCCACCAGGGTCGTCGCGAACGCGGCCACCGAGCCGGCCAGGGCCCGCTGCTGATGGCCGTGCGCCTGGTTACCGCGGTTGAAGACGCCGTCGAGGAGTTCGGGATGCGCGGAGAACAGATGCCGGTAGAAGCGCTGGGCGATCTCACCGATGTGGTCGGCGACCACGGGGAGCGTGGTGGTGATGACGGGACGGGACGGGACGTGTCGGAGAGCATGCGTCTTCCCTCCGGGGTCGGCGGGGATTTTTGGCCCGCTCCAGGTACCCGTCACCTCCTGCGTGACACGGCCTGTCAGCGGTCCATCGCGGCGTACGAGTGCCCTGGCGAAGGGTTCGCCGGTGCGTCGGGCACAGGCGTGATCGCGGAACACCTGCAGGCCCCGCTCTTCGAACACGGGCTCACGAACCGCTCACGGACGTGAACGCGACGGCGTTGCTGTCCGAGCTGTCACAGACTCATGACGACGACGCGGTCGCCGCAGAGCTTGCGCAGGTCGTCCTCGTCGGAGGTGAAGACGGTGACCGGCCCCGGCTGTCGCAGGGCGACGGCGGCCAGGGCCGCGTCGATGGCGTACTTGTGACCATGCAGACCGGCCTCCTTGAGCAGGCCGATCGCCTCCTGGGCGATGTCCTCGGTCACCGGCTCGACGTGGACCCGGGAGAGCGCCCAGTGCCACGCCGGGAGATAGGTTCGCACGTCGTACGCCTCGATCAAGGTCATCGACGTGGTCATCACTCGGACGCCGGCGAGCTGGGCCGCCTTGAGGCGTCCTTTCATGGCGGTGGCCCCACACACGGTCTGGGACAAGCCTTCGGAGTCGAGTAGATAGACGGCGTTCTTCATGCGACGTCCCGCTCCTGAGGGGCCTTGGCCTGTCCGACCTCCTGCTGCTCGGTGACACGCTCCGCGCGGACCCGCTCCGCATGGGCGTGCTCGATCTGCCGGCGTTCGGCCTCGGCGGCGGCCAGTTCCTCCTCGGTGACGGGGCCGTATTCCGTCTCCAGCCAGTCAACGAGCTCGCCGAGCCGTTCCTGCTCCCGTCGGCGCTCTATGGCCTGCGTGACATAGCGGCTGAACCCGCCGTGACCCACTTCGGCCCGGATGGCCTCGGCCAGCTCCTCGGGGAGCGTGACGGTGTACTTCTTGGTTGCCATACCGTCGACCATACTGCTCCAGTTCCTGGTGGGAGACCCGAGCGACGACGACCTCACCCCATCGAGTACGTCGGTGGACATGATCAGCCGCTCAGGAAACGCACTCGGCCCAGAGGGTCTTGCCGCCCGGCGGATACGGTTCCGTGCCCCAGCGGTCGGCGAGGGCGGCGACGATGGGCGGGCCACGGCCCGACTCACTGTGCGGCGGCGTGGCGGTGTCCGTCGCGGGGGAGGGGAGCCGGTCCCCGCGGGCGTCCGTGACCGCGATGCGGAGGACGCCGGCGACCGGGGCGTGGGTGAGGGTGAGGCGGAAGTCGCGGCCTTGGATCCGGCCGTGCAGCACCGAGTTGGCGGCCGGCTCCGCGACGATCTGCTCCGCGCGGTCGGTGACGTCGGGTGACGTCTGCCGGGCGCGCAGCTGCTCGTAGGTGAGCAGCCGGGCGAGGCGGGCACCGCGGTGGGTGGACGACAGCTGCTGTGCGAACGTCCGTACGGAGGCGGGAAGCTGGGGCGAGGCTGTGCTCATGGGGGCACTGTGGCGGGTGCGCGGGATGAGTCACGAGGCGCACCGCCCGTACGGTGAGTCAGCGTACGGACGCGTTCGGTGGACGGTGTGAATTCCGTTTGGCCACCACCGACCACGGAAACGGAAACGGTCTGCCGACTCCGTCGGCAGACCGTCATGCACGATCGAGGCTGACGGCGACGAGGGCTGTGACGGACGGTCGACCGCGTCCGGCGCGTCCGGCAGGGGCCTTTTCATGCTCTGCCGCCGTAGGTCCTACCCGCGGTCACGGCAATGCGGTGGTGCCGGCACCTATGTGGTTTTCGATATGCCGAGGATATGTGGCGACTCGTACCCTCGGAGCATGCGAGTGTTGATCGTCGAGGACGAGCCCTATATGGCAGAAGCCATCCGCGATGGCCTACGCCTGGAAGCGATCGCGTCCGACATCGCCGGTGACGGTGACACCGCTTGGGAACTGCTGAGCATCAACGCCTACGACATCGCCGTCCTCGACCGCGACATTCCCGGCCCTTCCGGCGACGAGGTCGCCAAACGCATCGTCGCCTCCGGCAGCGGCATGCCGATCCTCATGCTCACCGCCGCCGACCGGATCGACGACAAGGCCTCCGGGTTCGAACTCGGCGCCGACGACTACCTCACCAAGCCGTTCGAGCTCCAGGAACTCGTGCTCAGGCTCAGAGCACTCGACCGCAGACGTGCACACAACAGGCCGCCAGTGCGGGAGATCGCGGGCCTGCGACTTGATCCGTTCCGCCGCGAGGTCCACCGCGACGGCCACTACGTCGCGCTGACCAGGAAGCAGTTCGCCGTGCTCGAAGTCCTCGTCGCCGCCGAAGGCGGTGTCGTCAGTGCCGAGGAGCTTCTGGAGCGGGCATGGGATGAGAACGCGGACCCGTTCACCAATGCCGTACGCATCACGGTCTCGGCACTGCGCAAACGGCTCGGTGAACCCTGGGTCATTGCCACGGTGCCCGGCTCCGGGTACCGCATCGACACGCAACCAGCGGCCGGCCACGAGGGAGGGGACCGTGGCTAGGCAGCCTGGGTTCAGCGTTCGCTTCAAGCTCACCCTCAGCTACGCCGGATTCCTCATGTTCGCCGGCCTCCTGCTGTTCGCGGCGGTGTGGGTGTTCCTCCTGCGCTACGTCCCCGATCGTGCGATGCTCATCAACCCCGATGACAAGCTCAAGGGTGTTTTTCCCGTCCGGTCCGCCCTCCTGGACGTTTTCGCTCCGAGGGCAGCCGCAGTACTGGCGTTCCTGCTGGTGTTCGGTCTAGTGGGCGGGTGGATTCTCGCCGGCCGCATGCTCGCCCCGCTGACCCGCATCACGGACGCCACAAGCATGGCCACGAAAGGATCACTCTCCCACCGGATCCGGCTGCCGGGCCGCAAGGACGAGTTCCGTGAACTCGCCGACGCCTTCGACACGATGCTCGCCCGCCTCGAAGCGCACGTAGCCGAGCAGCGGAGATTCGCGGCCAACGCCTCGCACGAACTGCGCACCCCGCTGGCGATCTCGCAGACGCTTCTCGACGTGGCCCGCAACGATCCGACGCAGGACCTCGGCGAGATCATCAACCGCCTGCACGCCGTCAACACCCGGGCGATCGACCTCACCGAGGCGCTGCTCGTGCTCAGCCGCGCCGACCAGAGGTCCTTCACCCGAGAACCTGTCGACCTCTCCCTGCTCGTGGAAGAGGCCACCGAGACACTGCTCCCGCTCGCCGAGAAGCGCGGTGTCACCATCGAGACCTCCGGTGACATCGCCCCGGCTTTCGGTTCGCAGGCGCTCCTGCTGCAGTTGACGACGAACCTTGTGCACAACGCGATCGTGCACAACCTGTCCGACAAGGGCACGATGTGGGTCGGGACCGGCGCCGGCCCCGAGACCGTGGTGCTCACGGTCGAGAACAGCGGCGAGAAGCTCCCCCCGCAGTTGGTCTCGACTCTCACCGAGCCGTTTCAGCGCGCCACCGAACGTATGCGCAACGACCACGCAGGTGTCGGACTCGGCCTGGCCATCGTCCAGCGGATCACCGAGGTGCACGACGGGTCCCTCACCATCACCCCGCGCGCTGAGGGCGGACTCCGTATCGCCGTTCAACTACCCGCACCACCAGCACTTTCCCCGAAGGACATCTGATCAGTGAGTGAAGCACTACGAGAAGTTCCGGATGCGCGGCAGCGGGGCGACGCCGAGGAGCGCGCCGAGATCCTGGACACGGCTCAGGCCGGGCAGTGCGGCGCTGTTCGCGGGGACACCGGCTCGGGTGCCAGGCGTGCGCGTATCCGCCGGGCGATCCGCAGCCTCTCTGGGCCGTACCCGTGGAAACGCGGCCTGGTGCTCGCGGCGCTGGCGCTGGTGCTCGGCCTGCTCATGCTGCTGCATGCGGAGATCACGGACAGGGGCGGTCTCGGCAGCCTGGTGGAGACGTTCCTGCCGTGGTTCGGCCTGTTCATCCCGGTGCTCCTTGCCGGGGCGCTGTGGCGCCGCTCCGTCGCGGCGGTGGTCGCGCTGCTGCTGCCGGTCGTGGCGTGGCTGAGCCTCTTCGGCGGACTGCTCTTCGACAAGTCCCAGCCGGGCGGCGACCTCACCGTGGTCAGCCACAACGTCAACGCCGAGAACCCCGACCCGGCCGGCACCGCCCGCGACCTGGCCGCCTCCGGGGCGGACCTGCTGGCGCTCGAGGAGATGACCTCGCAGGCCGCGGTCGCGTACGGGAAGGAGCTGGCGAAGGCGTACCCGTACCACACGGTGCAGGGCACGGTCGGGCTGTGGAGCAAGCTGCCACTGTCGGACTCCCGGCCGGTCAACGTCCTGCGGGGCAATGCCGGGCCGCTGGCGGAAACCCGGCGGGCCGAGGACCTCCCTGTGGACCCGCCCCGGGCGCTGCGCACCACGGTGGCCACGGACCAGGGGCCGCTGGTGGTGTACGTGGCGCACCTGGGGTCGGTACGGCTGATGCCCAGGCACGGCTTCTGGACGGACTCGCGCGACGTCGGCGCGGTCGCGCTCGCCAAGGCCGTCGCCGCTGAGCAGAACGAGCGGGTGGTGGTGCTCGGTGACATGAACGGCACCACCGACGACCGCGCGTTCGACGGCCTCACCTCGCAGCTGCACTCGGCCCAGGAAGCGGCCGGGGACGGCTTCGGCTTCAGCTGGCCGGCGTCCTTCCCGATGGCGCGGATCGATCAGATCCTGGTGAGGGGCGTGGAGCCGAAGAACTCGTGGGTCCTGCCGGCCACCGGTAGCGACCATCTGCCGGTGGCGGCCAGCATCAGCTGGTGACCGCTGCCGCCAGCCGATCCCGCGAGAGCTCCACAGGACACAGCTCAGCGGCCGGCCACTCAGCCGGCCGCTCCTGGTCCTCCTCGGTCGTCAGTGACGGTTTCTCAGCGTTGATCACCTCCAGATTTCGTTGAGGGCGAGGGCGGCGCGGGCGATGTCGCCGATCCGGCTGGGGCTGAGGGTGACGTGTTGCAGCGTGCGCCGGCGCTGCTTGATCTCGGCCGCGGCGCGTTCGCCGAGAGCTCGGATGCCTCTGATCAGGCTGTTGGTGGTTCGCGTGTCGGTGTGCAGAGCCTGCTCCGACCGGCCTTTGGGACGGAGGACCGGAAGGAGGATGCCGGCGCCGATGTATCCCTTGTCGGCCAGGATGGGCAGCCCGTCGACGGCCATCCGTTTCCTGCCGACCCCGACCTTCAGCCCGGTGGCCTGGATCTCCCAGGCGTAGGCCGTCGGTGCGATGTCGGCCGCGCTCATGGCGGACGTCATGTGGTGTTCCTTTCCGATGGTCATCGATGGGCTCCCAGCGCGGAGTACGCGCCTCTGCGGGCGATCACGACACCGATGCCGAGTGCGAGGACCAGCCCCCAGACGGGCAGACCGCCCGTCTGCGGGGCGAAGGTCGTACGGCTGGTGGCCAGGGTCGGCGCCACGACCACGGCGGCCAGCACGCCGGCGCCCTACCCGGCGTCCCGGATCGCACGCTCACGTCAACCCAGCCGGCCCGGGGCACCATGAGCTCGCGAACGAACCATCACACGATCGAGCCGACTCGGCCTCGTCGTGTGCATTCCCCGGCGAGCAGTTACCAGCCCTCCTGGGGGCCGTCGGTTCGTGCGGTTGCCGACCCCGCGGGGGATCAGGTGCGGTCGGTTTCGGTGAGGGCCGGCGGGGGCTCTGGCGCGGCCCGGGTTTCCAGGAAGCGATGCCGTGGGGGGACACGGGGCAGGACGAGCAGGCCGAGGACGACCGCGGCCAGGCAGGCCGCGGCGCCGAGGCCCAGCCCGGCACGGGGGCCCAGGTACTCGGAGACAGCGCCGACGATGGGCCCGCCGACGGGCGTGCTGCCGAGGAAGGTGACCGACCACAGCGCCATCACCCGGCCCCGGAAGGACGGGTCGGCGACCAGTTGGAGGGTGGTGTTCCCGGTCGCCAGGAACACGGTGCCTCCCATGCCGACGCAGGCCAGGGCCGCCAGTTCGACGGGCAGCCAGGGAGCGACCGCCGCCGCCGCGGTCAGCGCGGCGGCGAAGGAGGCAGCGGCCCCGATCAGGGGGACGACCCCGGCCCGCCCGTAGGCGGCCACGGTCAGGCCGCCGGCCACGGCGCCGAGGCCCATGGCGGAGGCCATGAATCCGTAGGTGCGTGCGTCGCCGTGCGCCCCGGTGCGGGCAAGCAGCGGGATGACCACCTGGAATTCGTAGGCGAGTGTGCCGATCAGGGCCATCATGGCCAGCGGCGCCCACAGTCCCGCGGTGCCGCGCACGTAGCGCAGGCCCGCGGCCAGCTGTCCGGGCGCCTTCTGCAGCGCCGGGCTCGGCTGGAGCCGGCCGGTGCGCATGATGCGCAGGGCAAGCAGTACCGCGGCGAAGCTGGCGGCGTTGACCAAGAAGCACACACCCACCCCGACGGAGGCGATCAGGACGCCGGCGAGTGCCGGGCCGATCGCCCGGGCGGTGTTGGTCATCACGCTGTTGAGGCTGACGGCGCCGCGCAGCAGGTGCGGCCCGACCACCTCGGGCACGAACGTCTGCCGGGTGGGGTTGTCGACCGCGTTGACGGTGCCCAGCGCGACGGCCAGGAGCACGACCATCCACAGCCGTACGAGGTGAGTGGCGGTCAGCAGGCCCAGTAGCAGGGCCAGGGCCGCGAGGGCGGTCTGGGTGGCCATCAGCAGATGGCGCTTGTCGGCGCGGTCGGCGATCAGTCCGCCGTACGGGCCGAGAAGCAGCACCGGCAGGAACTGCGCGGCGACCACCAGCCCGAGCACCGTGCCCGAGCCGGTCAGCTGGAGCACCAGCCAGGACTGGGCCACGGCCTGCATCCAGGTGCCGACCAGGCTGACGGACTGCCCGGCGAAGTACAGCCGGAAGTTCGGCACCCGCAGCGCGGCGAACGTCTCCCTCCCGCCGCGCCGACTCACCCCGATGCCGCGTCGGCGGGGCCGCGGATGACGACCACCGGGCACGCGGCATGCTGGACGAGGTGCCGGCTGATCGAGCCCAGCAGCGCCTCGGTGAATCCGTCGTGCCCCCGGTTCCCCACGACCAGCAGCTCCGCCCCGCGGGCGGCGCCCAGCAACACCTCTGCCGGGTGCCCGTGCACAACCCGGACCCGGATCTCGACCGGCCGGTCAGCGCCGGGGGCTTCGTCGAGCGCCTGGATCAGGACCTTTGCCGCGTTGTCCGCGAAGTCGAACCCGGCGACCGCGGGGCCCGCTCCGTACCACTGCGGATACTGCCAGGCGGTCACTGCCTCGACCACGCCGCCCGTCAGAGCGGCCTGCCGCGCCGCCCACCGCAGGGCGGCCTTCGACGGCTCGGAGCCATCGACGCCCACCACGATCTGGGGGGCCGGCTCCGGCTCGATGCCCATCGCATGCCTCCTCACCGGTGCTGCGATCAGCCACCGTCACCATCATCGCCGTCCACGGCGCGCAGGGCATGGGACTCTTTCTTCCTCCACCCACCGTTGGGCACGGACGCCGCCGCCGCACCTCGGAAGCGCACACCGCCGCCGCACCTCGGAAGCGCACACCGCCGCCGCACCTCGGAAGCGCACACCACCGCGAATCCTTCGGCTTCGGCGCCGTCATCCGGCCCCCACCCCTCGTGAATGACGGATGCCGTCCGTTCGGGGTCCGCGCGACGGCCGACGGGCACTGCCCCTCGTTCGGCGCAAGTCCGCTGGCCACCGATGGTGCCGGCGGCCACGCTGGACCAGATGGGCCATGCCCACGTCAGCCGCCTGTCGTTCGCCCGTGGGCAAGCCGGAGAGACACACTGCTGCGAGGAGACCGCTGTCATGGAAATGCCCGCCGTGCACGAGTGCGTGGCCGAGGACTGCGCCTACAACCGGGACCGCGCCTGCCACGCTCTGGCCATCACCGTGGGCGACACGGCCGGCGTGGTGGTCCGGCACGCGCACTGCGACACCTTCGTCTCCTCTCCG
>NZ_JBHSPC010000079.1:0-12701 GCF_042656345.1 Streptomyces incanus | reverse complement strand
GCACCGGACGGGTCGGCGCCTGCAAGATGTCGGACTGCCGGCACAACGCCGCACTCGAATGCCGCGCCCCCGGCATCACCGTGGGCTACCAACAGACCGAGGTCGACTGCCTGACCTACGCACCCGCCTGAGCCCGGGCTCGGCTTGGCCGGGTGCGCTGCGCCGCTGAGGTCCGCGACGAGCCGGCCACCTTCGAGATGTGCGGCGGGACCCTGGAGGACCGCTGGTACGACCGGCTCGACATCCCCGCGTCCGGGTGCGGCGTCGGCCGCCTGGACGTCTCCCACGGCCCCCACGAACACGTCGACGAGCAGGAACTGTTCCGGGCCGCCGCGGTCCACGCCCTCCACGCGGGCGAGATCCTCGTCGGAGCGTGCACCGCGCCCCGGGGTCAGGGGTAGGACACCACCTTCGACGGCACGGTGTTCGTGCCCGAGGTGGGCGCGCCGGTGTCGTTGATGACGCACTCGTACTGCCCGTTGCCGCTCAGCGACACGACCAACAGGTGGTGGAAACGGACGCCCGCCCGGTTCGGGGCGGCGAAGCCGTGGTGCTGCACGATCGACGGGTTGACGTTGTAGTAGCAGTAACTGCCCATGCCCCAGCCCTCGTGGGTGGTGACGCGGTCGCCGACCTTGTACGCCGCGTAGCCCTTGACCGAACCGTTCTGGACGGCGGCCTGGTTCGGCGCGTCGTAGGCCTTCTCGTTCTGGAAGAAGATCGTGCGGCCCCACTCGCCGTTCCACTGCACGTCGTACTTGTTGAAGTGCTCCACGAACAGGCCGGTCGCCAGCACGTCGTGGCCGTTGACGACGACGCCGTAGTCGCAGCGGTTGGTCTCCCAGCCGACGCCGTCGCCGTGGTCGGCGCGCCAGACCCAGGTGTGGTCGATGATGGTGTGCCGGGCGTTGACCACCATGCTGGTGGTCGCCTTGCCGGGGCCCGCGCCGCCGATCCGGATGAACACGTCCTGGACGGTGATGGGGTCGCGGGAATGGTCCCTCGACGCGCCGTTCGGCCCGACCTCCAGCAATACCGGCGAGTTGACCGGCCCGGCGTCGATCAGGAAACCGGCCAGCCGTACGCCGTCGACGTCGGCGACCTTCAGGGCGGAGACGCCGTTGCCGGGGATCAGGGTGGCGTAGCCGAGGCCGAGGACGACCGTGCCCGCCCGGTTCACCCGGATCGGCTGGTCGACGCGGTAGATCCCCGGCGTCAGCAGCAGGTGGAGACCCTGCTCGAGCGCCTGGTTGAGGGTCGCCGCCGAGTCGCCGGGCTTGGCGACGTAGAAACGGTCCAGGGGAAGGGAGGTGCCGCGGGGGGTGCCGTTGCCCCAGGTGACGCCGCGTGAGTTGGTCCGCAGTGCGGGCAGGAACACGCGGTAGTCGGCGCCGTCCAGGTACAGGAACGGCTTCTCACGGGACAGGGGCGTCCGGTCGAGTGTGGTGTACGGCGGCTCCGGGAAGCTCTGCGCGGGGGCGCCCTCGACACCCGAGAACACCATGTTCCACACGGCGTTGGTCCAGCCGCCGACCGAACTGTCCCGGGTGTACCACTGCTGCTGCGAGTACGGGCCGACCGTGCCGTCGATCCGGCTGTCCGCGATGTAGCCGCCGCTGGCCCAGCCGTAGCCGGCGGGCGCGAGGTTGAGGCCGCCGCGTATGTGCATCCGGCGGAAGGGTGCGGCCTGGGCGACCGCCCAGCGGTTGGTGCCGCTGACCGGGACGAGGGCCAGGTTCTCCGCCGAACGCCAGAAGTTCTGCGTGGCGTTGCCTTCGAACCAGCCGGCGTCGACCGTCACATCGCCGTGGATGGTCGTGTCGTCGGGGGACAGGCCGAGACCCGAGATCGAGGTGTAGAAGCCTATCTGGGCGTTGAGTTCGTGGTAGATGCCCGGCTTGAACAGGAGTTGGTAGCGGCCGGTGCCGAACTGTGCCGACTCCTGCCGGGCGAACACCTCGTCCAGCTTCGCCTGGATGCCCGGCGTGGACGGGTCGAAGACGATCACGTTCGGACCGAGGTCGCCACCGGCCCGCAGCCGACGCGGCTTCCTGGGGTTCACCGCGGCCGAGGGGGCGGCCGGCGCGGCCGGTGCGGCGGAGGCCGTGGTGCTCAGTGCCGCCAGCACGGGTGCGGCGGCCGCGGCTCCGAGAACGGCCCGGCGGCGGACGGCGGGGCGGGGGCCGTCGGCGGATGGCTGGGCGGAGGGGGAGTCGGAGGACATGGGGGCTCTCCTGGTTCAGGAAGTGAACGGTGTGGGGGAGGTGGGAGCGCTCTCTCGCCGCTGATGGTTCATCCGTGGAACAGATGCGTCAAGAGGCGCGGCGAGAGTTGGGCGACTCCGTCCAAACCCTTGACGTCCTCCCTTCGGAGGGTTTAACTCACGTCCTAAATTAAGTCATGAGTCACCGGCCTCACCCCCCTTCTCCCCTCCCTGCCCCCGCCCTCCCGGAAAGGCACATCAGGAGCCATGCGCAGCATCCGAGCCGCGGCCACAGGCGCCGTCACCCTGTCTCTCGCACTCGCCGCCACGGCCTGCGGAGGCGGATCGAGCACGGGCGGCGGGTCCAACGACTCGCCCAAGGAGCTCACTTACTGGGCCTCCAACCAGGGCGCCAGCGTCGAGATCGACAAGAAGGTGCTCCGGCCCGAGCTGGACAAGTTCGAGAAGCAGACCGGCATCAAGGTCAAGCTGGAGGTGGTGCCCTGGTCCGACCTGCTGAACCGGATCCTCACCGCGACCACCTCCGGCCAGGGCCCGGACGTGCTGAACATCGGCAACACCTGGTCCGCCTCGCTCCAGGCGACGGGCGCGCTGCTGCCGTGGGACGCGAAGAACTTCGACAGGATCGGCGGCAAGGACCGTTTCGTCGACTCCGCGCTCGGCTCCACCGGCGTCGAGGGCCAGGACCCGGCCGCGGTCCCGCTGTACTCGATGGCGTACGCCCTCTACTACAACAAGCAGATGCTCGCCGACGCCGGCATCGACGCGCCCCCCGCCACCTGGGACGAGCTGGTCGCCGCCGGCAAGAAGGTCTCCAAGGACGGCAAGTGGGGGATAGCCATGGAGGGTTCGAACCCCTCCGAGAACATCCACCACACCTTCGTCTTCGCCAAGCAGCACGGCGCCGACTTCTTCACCGCCGACGGCAAGCCCGACTTCACCAACGACGGTGCCGTCACCGCGGTCAAGCAGTACGTCGACCTCATGGCCAAGGACAGGATCATCGCTCCGGGCAACGCCGAGTACGCCCAGAACCAGTCCGTCAGCGACTTCGCCAAGGGCAAGACGGCGATGCTGCTCTGGCAGTCCGCCTCCGCCAACCTCAAGTCCCAGGGCATGGCGGACGATTCCTACGGCATCGCCCCCGTGCCCGTGCAGTCCGGCACCCCGGGAACAGGCGAGCAGGTCAATTCGATGGTCGCCGGCATCAACCTCGCCGTTTTCAAGAACAGCGACAACGTCGACGGCGCCACCGAGTTCGTGAAGTTCATGACCAGCGATGCCGAGCAGAAGATCCTCAACACGGCGTACAGCTCCATCCCACCGGTCAGGGCGGCCCAGGAGGACGCCGCCTTCAACTCCCCGGCCAACGCCGTCCTGAAGGACACCCTCGCCAAGAGCGCCGTGGCCCTCCCGCAGGTCCCCGACGAGTCCCAGTTCGAGACCGCCGTCGGTACGGCCGTCAAGGACCTGTTCGCGGATGCCGCCGGCGGCCGCGAGGTGACCACCGCATCGGTGAAGGCCGCACTCACCAAGGCCCAGCAGCAGATGCCCAAGAAGTGAGCCCGAACACCGCCATGACCGCCACTGCTCCCACAGCAGAGGCCGCCGCGCGGAAGGGCTCCCCCGGTGCGGAGCGCGGCCCCCGCCGCCGCACCGGGCGGATCCGCCGCATCGGACTGCCGTACCTGCTCCTCCTGCCCGCCCTCCTCCTCGAACTCCTCGTCCACCTGGTGCCGATGGTGATCGGCATCGTGATGAGCTTCAAGGAGCTCACGCAGTTCTACATCCGCGACTGGGGCACCGCCCCCTGGGCCGGCCTCGACAACTACAAGGTGTCGGTGGACTTCGACGCCCCGGTCGGTGCGGCCCTGCTCCACTCCTTCTTCGTCACCCTCGCCTTCACCGTGCTGTCGGTCGGCCTGTGCTGGCTCGTCGGCACCGCCGCCGCGATCTACATGCAGGACACCTTCCGAGGCCGCGGCCTGCTGCGCGCCCTGTTCCTGGTGCCGTACGCCCTGCCGGTCTACGCGGCCGTCATCACCTGGGTGTTCATGTTCCAGCACGACAACGGCCTGGTGAACCACGTCCTGCACGACCAGCTCGGCCTCACCGACAAGCCGTCCTTCTGGCTGATCGGCGACAACAGCTTCGTCGCGCTGCTGACCGTCTCCGTGTGGAAGGGCTGGCCGTTCGCCTTCCTCATCGTCATGGCCGGCCTGCAGAACATCCCCCGCGAGCTGTACGAGGCAGCCGCCCTCGACGGCGCCGGGATGATCCAGCAGGTCCGTCGCATCACCCTGCCGTCGCTGCGCCCGGTCAACCAGGTACTGGTGCTGGTCCTGTTCCTGTGGACGTTCAACGACTTCAACACGCCGTTCGTCCTGTTCGGCAGAACCGCCCCCGAAGCCGCGGACCTCATCTCGGTCCACATCTACCAGGCGTCCTTCGTCACCTGGAACTTCGGCACCGGCTCCGCGATGTCCGTCCTGCTCCTGCTGTTCCTGCTCGTCGTGACGGGCGTGTACCTCGTCCTCACCTCGCGCCGACGGAGGCCGTCACATGGCTAGTTCACCGACGGCGACCCGGGTGTCCCCGGCACCGCCCGCCTCCCCGGCATCCCCGGCGTCGCCCATGGCCCCGCCCCGCTCGTTCCTGTGGTCCCGGCGGATCTTCCTCACCCTGCTCACCGGCTTCGTGATGCTCCCGGTGTACGTCATGATCTCCAGCTCGCTGAAGCCGCTCGCGGACGTCACCGGCACGTTCCGCTGGCTGCCGAGCGAGGTGACCCTCCGCCCGTACGTCGACATCTGGTCCACGGTGCCGCTCGCCCGGTACTTCGTGAACTCGCTGATCGTGGCGGGCGCGGCGACCGTCTGCTCGGTGGTGATCGCGGTCTTCTCCGCCTACGCGGTGAGCCGCTACACCTTCCGCGGCAAGCGCGTCTTCACCGTGACCGTGCTGTCGACGCAGATGTTCCCCGGCATCCTCTTCCTCCTCCCGCTGTTCCTCATCTACGTCAACATCGGCAACGCCACGGGCATCGCCCTGTTCGGCTCGCGCGGCGGCCTGATCCTGACGTATCTGACGTTCTCCCTCCCGTTCTCCATCTGGATGCTGATCGGGTACTTCGACTCGGTGCCGCGGGACCTGGACGAGGCCGCGCTGGTCGACGGCTGCGGCCCGCTCGGCGCGCTCTTCCGGGTCGTCGTGCCGGCCGCGATCCCCGGCATCGTCGCGGTTGCCGTCTACGCCTTCATGACGGCCTGGGGCGAAGTCCTGTTCGCCTCCGTCATGACCAACGACACCACCCGCACCCTCGCCGTCGGCCTCCAGGGTTACTCCACCCTCAACGACGTGTACTGGAACCAGATCATGGCGGCCTCGCTCGTGGTGAGCATCCCCGTGGTCGCGGGCTTCCTGCTCCTGCAGCGCTACCTCGTCGCCGGCCTGACGGCAGGAGCCGTCAAGTGACCGACTCCCCCGCACCTGAAAGGACTTCCGTGGCCATCGACCATGCCGCCCTCCCCGAGGACTTCCTGTGGGGCACGGCCACCTCGGCGTACCAGATCGAGGGGGCCGTGGCGGAGGACGGCCGTTCGCCGTCGATCTGGGACACCTTCTCGCGCACGCCGGGCGCTATCGACAACGGCCACCACGGCGACATCGCCTGCGACCACTACCACCGCTGGCGCGAGGACATCGACCTGATGCGCCGCCTCGGCACCAACGCCTACCGCCTGTCCATTGCCTGGCCGCGTGTCGTCCCCAGCGGCGACGGCCCCGTGAACGCGAAGGGCCTGGACTTCTACGACGAGTTGATCGACGGCCTGCTCCAGGCCGGCATCACCCCGTCCGTCACGCTCTACCACTGGGACCTGCCCCAGATCCTCCAGGACCGCGGCGGTTGGCCGGAGCGCGACACCGCCGAGCACTTCGCCGCGTACGCCTCGGCGGTCGCCGAACGCCTCGGCGACCGGGTGCACCACTGGGTGACCCTCAACGAGCCCCTGTGCTCGGCGTGGATCGGCCACCTGGAAGGCAAGATGGCCCCGGGCTGGACGGACCTGACGGCGGCCGTCCGCGCCTCCTACCACCTGCTCCTCGGCCACGGCCTCGCCGCGCGAGCCATCCGTGCCGCCGCCCCCGACGCCCAGGTGGGCATCGTCAACAACCTCTCCACGATCCACGCCGCCACCGACAGCCCCGAGGACCGGGCCGCCGCCGCCCGCATGGACGGCCACACCAACCGCTGGTGGCTCGACCCCGTCCACGGCCGTGGCTTCCCGGACGACATGCGGGAGGTCTACGGCGTGGAACTTCCGGAGCGGCCCGGTGACATGGAGACCATCGCGGCCCCGCTCGACTGGCTCGGCCTCAACTACTACTTCCCCCAGGTGGTGGCGGCCGACCCCGACGGCCCGGCCCCGCACGCCGCCGCCGTCCGCCGCGGCGGCGTCCCGCGCACCGGCATGGACTGGGAGATCGACGCGAGCGGCCTCGAGACCCTGCTCCTGCGCCTGACGAACGAGTACGGCGCCCGCAAGCTCTACGTCACCGAGAACGGTTCCGCCTTCCCCGACCTGGTCCGCCCCGACGGCGTGATCGACGACCCGGAGCGCCAGGACTACCTGGAGCGGCACCTCGCCGCCTGCGCCTCCGCCGCCCGCAAGGGGGCCCCGCTGGCCGGCTACTTCGCCTGGTCCCTGCTGGACAACTTCGAGTGGGCCTACGGCTACGACAAACGCTTCGGCCTCGTCCACGTCGACTACGCCACCCAGACCCGCACCATCAAGGGCTCCGGCCACCGGTACGCGGACATCATCCGCGGCCACCAGGGCGAAGCCCGGCGGGCCGCCTAGGGGGCCTGCCGCCCGGCGGCATCCGTCGCAGACCCGGTGGGCGCGAGCACGGGACCTCGCGCCCACCGACAGCACACGTACGCAGAGGGACGTACACGCACGTACACGCACGTATACGCACGTACACGCACGTACACGCACGTACAGGTACGCAAGTCAGGGAGCCGGCGCCCCCACACTCCCCAAGGAGAGCCGTATGCTATCCCGCACTCCCCGTACTGCCCGCACCCTTTTGACCGCCCTCACCACGGCCGTCGTCCTGTCCGCGGGCCCGGCCTTCGCCGCCCCCCAAGCCCCCGCCCCGCAACCGGCCGCGCCGGCGGCAGCCGCCTGGGACGACGACCGCGCGGCCACCGCGTACGCGTCCGACCCGTCCGCCGTCACCGCCTCCGGCAGCGAGAATCCGGACGTCGGCCCCGGCCGGGCCACCGACGGCAACGGCTCGACCCGCTGGTCCAGCGACTTCACGGACAACGCCTGGATCCGGGTCGACCTGGGCGCCACCCTCCGCATCGGCCGGGTCACCCTGGACTGGGAGGCGGCCTACGGCAAGCGCTACGTGCTGGAGGTCTCGAGGAACGGCACGGACTGGACCCCGTTCTACACCGAGACCGCGGGCACCGGAGGCTCCGTCACGGCCCACACGTACCCCCAGGAGGTGACCGGCCGCTACGTCCGGATGCGCGGCGTGGAACGCGCCACCCCGTGGGGCTACTCCCTCTACTCCTTCAAGGTCCACGGCGGCGAACCGACCCCGGCCTCGACCACCCGCGCGAACCTGGCACTCAATCACCCCGCCTACACGAACCTCTACCAACACGCGGGCAACTCGCCGGCGTTCGTGACGGACGGCGGCTGGCCCACCGACCTCAAGGCCGACCGGACCCGCTGGTCCAGCGACTGGAACGCCGACCGCTGGGTCTCGGTCGACCTCGGCGCCCGCTCGACCATCGACACGATCGACCTCTACTGGGAAGCCGCGTACGCGGTCGACTACGAACTCCAGATCTCCGACGACAACCGCACCTGGCGCACGGTCCACTGCCCCTCCGCGTCCGAGGCCGCGGCCCGCCGCGCCGACGTGAAACCACCGGCCGAGGCAACCGGCAGGCACGACACGGTGAGACTCGCGCAGCCCGCCACCGGCCGCTACGTCCGCATGCTCGGCAAGGAGCGCCGCTCCTTCTACAACCCCGCCCCGGCCACAGCCCAGTTCGGCTACTCCCTCTACGAGTTCCAGGTCTGGGGCACCGGCGGCAGCGCGACCGCGGCGTACCCCGCCCTCCCCGCCGACCAGTCCGGCACGTACCGCACCACCTTCTTCGACGACTTCACCACCCCCTCCCTCGACCGCTCCACATGGCGGGTGGTCCGCACCGGCACGGAGATGGGCCCGGTCAACGGCGAGTCGCAGGCATACGTCGACTCCACGGACAACATCCGCACGGAGAACGGCAACCTGGTCCTGGAGGCCAAGCACTGCAAGGGCTGCACCCGCGCAGGCGGCGGCACCTACGACTTCACGTCCGGCCGCATCGACACCAACACCAGGTTCGACTTCACCTACGGCAGGGTCAGCGCACGCATGAAGCTCCCGGTCGGCGACGGCTTCTGGCCCGCGTTCTGGCTCCTGGGCAGCAACGTCGACGACCCGACGGTCTCCTGGCCCGCCTCCGGCGAGACCGACATCATGGAGAACATCGGCTACGGCGACTGGACCAGCACAGGACTGCACGGCCCCGGCTACTCCGCCGAGGGCAACATCGGCGAACGCCAGACCTACCCGGGCGGCGGCCGGGCCGACCAGTGGCACACCTACGCGGTCGAGTGGACCCCGACCGGCATGCGCTTCCACGTCGACGACCGCCTCGTCCAGGAGACCACCCGCAACAAACTCGAGTCGACCCGCGGCCAGTGGGTCTTCGACCACACCCAGTACGTCATCCTCAACCTGGCACTGGGCGGGGCCTACCCGGCCGGCTGGAACAAGGTCACCACCCCCTACTGGGGCCTTCCCCGGTCGAGCGTGGACCGCATCGCCGCCGGGGGAGTCCGGGCGGAGGTGGACTGGGTGAGGGTGGAGCAGAAGGGGTAACCGCGGCAGCCCTCCTCGTCACCCCGGCCCGGCCACGCCTCGGCCGGGGTGGCTCCCGGCCGAACACGTTCGTCACCTGCGTCGTCAAGGCCCTGTGGGGGCGCCCTACGGGACGCTCCCACCCGAGGGCGGGTTTCCGGTTCCGGTCAGTAGTCGCAGGAGGTGTGCGCAGGCCGACTCCTCCCGCGCGTGCTGGGAGACGATCTCCCAGGTGCCCCGTTCGTAGGCGCCGGTCTCCCACATGCCCGGGGCCGTACGGGAACGGCGCAGGTAGAGGAAGTCGGTGGGCAGGGGAGAGGGCTCGTGCACGCCCTCGATGTAGTAGTGGCCGTCCCGCACGCCCAGGGCGCGCAGGACGGTGTGCAGAATACTGCGGTTCACCGGCGGGCCCGGATCAGCCCGCCGCGTGAGCGAGGTAGCCGTGGTCCAGGAGCCATGCGACGTTCAGGCGCTCGCCGTCGCCCGGGTTGAGCAGAGCGGGGTCGAGCTTGATCTGCTGTCCGCCGCCGGGCTGTTCGAACCAGGGGGCGATGCCGCCCTGCCAGACGGCGAAGGGCTGTGTGACGGTGTAGCGGTGGTAGTCGCACGGGTAGGCCGGTTCACGGGTGTTGAGGTTCTGCGGCGGCAGCGCCCGTTTGGCGTAGGGGTCGCCGACGGGGGCGAGGTAGGAGCCGTACTCGGAGCCGAAGCGGTCCAGGTCCTCACCCGGCTCCAGGAGCTCCACGTGCTTGTCGGCCTCCCCGTTGACCTCCGCGAATCCGTCGTTGGGCGGGTACTTCCATCCCGCCGGTCCCTCAGGGTCCTCGTCCTTCCAGTACTTGGCCAGGAACGCGCTCGGGGAGAGGCCGCCGGTGCGCTGGTAGTTCCTCAGCAGTGGTCCCACCGGGGCCTCCCAGGGGCGGGGGAGGGTCTCCGGGCCCAGCCGGGCGTCGCCCTGGTACGCGCCGGTGCAGGGGGCCGGACGCGGGGCCGCTGGTTCCGCCCGGTGATGCTCCTCGGTCGCGGTGGTCGCGGCGGTCGCGGGCGCCGGGGACAGCGCGGCGGTCAAGGCCAGGGTCAGGGCGGACAGGGCGGCGCGTGAGCGGTTCTTCACGTAGCGTACTCCGGTGCTCGTCGGGGCGCCCCGGCTCGTACGAGGCCACCTACTGGGGCGCAGTGGCAAGGTGAACAGCGACGGTGGCGAATGCCAGGACCGATGGTGTCGAGGCGTTGTCGCCCGGTTTCCGCAGTCAGGAGGTGGCCGTCCCGGCTGGTTCGACGTGAAGATCAACGATCGCGTGACGGCAAGGACACGCGCTCTCGTGACCGGCGACGCGGAAAAGGGGCCGACCGGCCGTCGTGGGGCGCTCGTTTCCGTCGCTCAACTGCTTCCGGCCGGCAAGTGGATGGAGTGAAGAGCAGGAGAGACACCGACCGCCCCCACGGGCGGTCGTGCACTGTCGGGCCGTCCGCGGGGGTGTCACCATGAGGCGGGGCCACGGTCGACGATCCTGCCCGGCAGGCACCGCCCCAGCCCGGTCGCACCGTTCATGCAGCGAGGAACCGAACCGCAGGGAGCCGCCGTGATCGCGAACGTGACCGCCGTCCTGCCCCGTCGAGCCCGCGTCCCGCTCATCCTCGCGGTACTGCTGCTCGTCGTTCTCGCGCCGACCGCACCGGCGCTGGCCACCGGCGCACCCACCGTCGCCGTGGACGGGGCTGCCGACACCGCACGGTCCACGAAGTCGCGAGGCGGGGCCGAGGTCGTCGCGGTCACCCGGGTCGCCGAGCGGCAGGTCGACCTGTCGGTGAGATCAAAGGCCCTGGGCGGCCGGACCGTCAAGGTGCGGCTCCTCACCCCCGACGGCTGGGACCCCGGTGACCGGCGTCAGCACTGGCCGACCCTCTGGCTGTTGCACGGCTGCTGCGGCGACTACACCTCGTGGACGAGCCTCACCGATGTCGCCGGGATCGGCAGCCTGCGCGACGACGTGCTCGTGGTGATACCGGAGGCCGGCTGGAACGGCTGGTACAGCGACTGGTGGAACCACGGCCAGGGCGGCGACCCGGGGTGGGAGACCTTCCACACCGTCGAGCTGCGGCAGCTCCTGGAACGGGACTGGGCCGCCGGCCGCAACCGTGTCGTCGCCGGGCTGTCGATGGGTGGCCAGGGCGCCCTGCAGTACGCCGCCCGGCACCCCGGCGTGTTCAAGGCGACCGCCGCGTACTCCGGCTCCGCCCACCCGCTGCTGAACGACGAGTCGGGGTGCCGGTAAGAACGCTGTCACCAGCCGCAAACGGCGGGTGTCACGCGCGGCGACGTGCGGCGGGGTCGCGTTCCGCGACGTGTCGGGCGACCGCGTCGACGCCGGGACGGGCGTACCGCTCCAGGGAGCGGACGGAGGCGTGGCGAGAGCGGGCCAGCAGCATCGGGGTGGACGTACCGTCCTCGGCGTCATGCGTCAGGGCGCTGTGGCGGAGCCGGTGGAGGGTCCAGCCATCCAGGTCCTCGATGTCTTCGGGTGAGGCAAGGGGGTTGGCCAGCAGCCGGGTGTTCTCCTCGAAGATCTCTTCGGCCCGGCGGTAGGAGAGCCGGGCCCGGCCGGTCTCTGGACACACGTCGAGCGTCGGTGTTCCGGCCGGGGCCTTGCGGTCGGTGAGGAACAGCGGGCCGCGGGTGCGGCGGGCGATGAGGCGGGGCAGCAGCTGGGCGGTGCCGGACTGCCAGTGAATCCACTCGGTCGCCCCGCCCTTGGCGGTGATCCTGCCGCGCTTGTCCTGCGGGTAGAGGTCTTCCACGTTGAGGCACAACACCTCGTCGGCCCGCACGGCGGACTCGTAGAGCATCTTCCACTGCGTCTTCTCCCGCAGCGCGACGTCCAGGCGCCACAGGGCGGCGATCTGGTTCTTGGCCAGGGCCTTGGTGCGGTCGGGCGGTGCCGGTCGCCGCTCGATGCCGATCGTGGGATCGGATTCGATCCAGCCCTGACGCTGCCACCAGCCGATCGCCTTGCGCGCGATGGACAGTTCCCGGTTGGCGGTGTCGGCGTCCATCGCCTCCGCCCGCGCCGCCGCCAGCTCGGCCAGCACTTCCGGCAGCGCCGGGCCGTCGATCGCGGTGACGGGGAAGACGGGCGGCTTCGCGCCCCGGCGGGCGGGTCCGGTCGGTGCCGGTTCGCCGGCGAGCATCCACCCCCACGTCGTCAGCGAGATCCGGTAGATCCGCGCGGAGGACTTCGCGATGCCCGCACCGGTGAGGTACCGCTCGACCGCAGCAGCATACGACGAGGGCGGGGCGGAAAGCGGCATCACCCGGGCGCGCGGCAGGCGGAGCGCGTCCCCAGTCCCGAGTTCGGTCACTGGTTCGATCGTCACCCCTGTCCCGCCCTTCCAGTACTACCGCAGTAAATGCGTACACCTCGCCTGCGACGGCCGGAGAACCCGCTGCAGGTCGCGATGATCACGGTAGAGGCTCCGCCGCAGTAAATCCGATATTTACTGCGGCAGTGTGGCCTGACCGATGATTTTTCCGCGCCGTGCT
>NZ_JBHSPC010000078.1:0-33964 GCF_042656345.1 Streptomyces incanus | reverse complement strand
CAGGCACTCCAGGAACGGACAGCTCAGCCCCGTCGCCTACGAGAAGCAGTCAGCTAACATGACACTCGCCGTATAACAACACGAACTGGTGTCCACTTCTCGGGGGGAACCCCCGTACCTCCCGCTCGCCGCTTGCTGGCTACTTGCTGACCTGGGGCTCAGAAATCACGCCTGTGACCTGCACTGATGCCCACCCTTAAGATCTTCGGCAACACAATCGAGAATCGCATGGGCCATGTGCGCTTCCTGCTGTTCTACGTGGCCTGCGGCTATGCGGCCGCATATGGATTTGCTCTCACGAACCCCAACGCCACCACCCCCTTGATCGGCGCCTCGGGCGCCATCGCCGGCGTCCTCGGCGCCTACCTGGTCCTCTACCCGAAGGCCCGGGTCTGGGTCCTCGTCCCCTTCCTGCTCTTCCTGCCGCTGCGCCTGCCGGCCTGGATCGTCCTGGGCCTGTGGTTCGCGCTGCAGGCGGTCTACTCCTCCGGCGCGGGCGTCACCGGCGCCGGGACGGTGGCGTACGCGGCCCACATGGTCGGCTTCGTCGTGGGCATGCTGCTCGCCTGGCCCCTCAAACCGGGCACTCCCCCGCCACCCGAACCGGACGGCATCCTCTTCGGACGACAGACCCGAGGGGACTGGTAGCGCCGCACGCCAGGAGCCAGGCTTGTCGAGCTCGGCTTCTCGCCGGCCCTTCTTGAGCGTTCGTCCAGGACCACAGCCAGCTGCGGGCCGCCACACGGTCCAACGTGTCGATCACGTCGGCCGCACCCTCGAGCTCGTACGGCATCTCGAGGATCGCCTCGTGGAAGCCCAGCTCCGCGTAGCCCGCCAGGTTGTCCTTGGTGATCGCGCCGGACTTCGGATCGGGCCCGGAACCGGGCTTCACGACGAGTTTCAGCTCGTTGAAGTCGCGGTGGACGTCGTCGCACGCAGCCTTGAGCCGGGCGATGTGGTCCTCCAGCGCCTCGAGGCTCTGTTTCGCGGGGAGCCAACCGTCGCACGTCGACGCGACGAGACGCATGGCCATCGGACTGAAGCCTCCCCACAGGAACTCGACCGGTGCCGGAGCCGTGGGCAACATGACGAATGGTTTCTCCGCGGGTTGGTCGTCGCCACCGCGCACCACGTAGGTGCGCCGGCCGCAGGTCAGCAGCTCCCTGATCTCGGCGATGTCCGCCCTGGCCCGGATGCCTCGCTTCTCGAAGGGCATGCCGACAGCGTCGTACTCGTCGCGGAGCCACCCTGTGCCGACACCGAGCGACAGGGGGCGTTCGGTGAGCCACGACATGGTGGCGAGCTGCTTGGCGAGCAGGGTCGGGTTGCGCAGTGTCGCGATGATGACGCTGGTCCCGAACCGCGCCTCGGGGAGCTGGCCGGCGAGCCAGGTGAGCTGGAGGAGAGGATCGAGCCACCAGGTGTCGGCTCGGAAGGGGCGCTGCCCATCCTCTGTATGGGGGTACACCGAGGCGCTGGACTCGGGCAGCAGTACGTGATCGCCCACCCAGAACGAGCTGTAACCGAGTTCGAGTGCGGCGTGGCAGGTCGCGAGCAGCTCGGCCGGGGGCAGTCTTTCACTGGCAAGGGGGAGTCGAACCCCCACCGGAATGACAGGATTGCTCGCCATGGGCATTCCTCGGTTTGTCATAGTCGGCGGAGCTGCGGTGAGAACCCTGGAGCGGGCGTGTCGATCGTGTTGTGACGGCCCAGGCAGCACTCTCCTGCTCCCGCTACAGCCCTCGCTGGGCCAGCGTCTCGATCAGGGCGTCGCCGCCGCTGAGGATGTGGTCGAACATCAGCTTGCGGACGCGTCGGGCGTCGCTGTTGCGCAGCGCTTCGACGATCTGCGGGTGGTCCCCACTGGTTTGCTCGACCTGGCCTTCAATGGCCGTGTAGAAGGTGTTGGACAGGTGTTTGACGACTGAGCCGAGGAGCAGGGCGAGCCGGTGGGAGTCGGCCACCTTGTTGACGGTCCGGTGGAACTGGTGGCCGAGTTCAGCGAGTGCACGGTCGTCGCCCTTGCCAACAGCCACCTTGTACCGCTCACCGATCGCTTCCAGCTGCGCGATCTCGGCTGGCGTGATCGCCTTCGCCGCCCGAGCCGCCAGCTCGCCCCCCAGGGTGGCCTGCGCCCAGAAGAGGTCCCGTACGTCCTGGCGCGTGAACGGCTCGACGACGAAGCCCTTGCGGGGGACGAGCTTGACGAACCCCTCACTGCGCAGCGCCAGGAGCCCTTCCCGCACCGGGGTGTTGCTCACGCCGACCGCCTCGGCGATCGGCTCCATGCGGAGGAAGTCACCCGGGAGTGCCTCGCCGGAGATGATCAGCTCGCGCACGTACGAGGCAACCTCCTCGGGGAGCTGTTGCCTGGCGCTGCGCGCATCGGCCCTGATCACATACGGGTTAGGCATGCGTCACCCTTCACGTACCCAGAAAAGATATTGAATATATTGTATGGCACGTCTTTGTGGTCGAGGGCCAACTTCAGGACACCGCCCGGCGGCCGCCGGGTATGCTCCCCACCGGCCGCCGATGCGGCTGTCATCCCCGGCGGCTGTGCGTCACCACATGGCTCATGCACTGCACGGCCCGGTCCGGCTCGCTGTACGTCGGAACCCCGGCCTTCAGGAGTTCAAGCCGCGGGCGTCCGCTGCCTCCGGTCCAGGCGACCAGGAAGGGCTTCTCGGTGCTGCGGTAGGCCTTGGTCAGCGTCTCGACGATCTCGTCGGAACCCTTGTCGGCATTGCCGAGCACCACCAGGACGGCGTCGGTGTCGTCGTTCTGGTTCACGACCCGCAGCGCCCTTTCCAGTAGGGACAGGTCGTTGATCATCGCCCCGGTCATGTCGATCGGGTTCTTGACCGCCCCGAAGTACGGGAGTTCACCGGCGAGGGTCTCCCGGTCCGCGTCGCTCGCCCAGGTGTCCACCTTCAGGCCCAGCTCGACCGCCCGGTCGGCGGCCAGAGCGCCCGCGCCACCGCTGAGCGTGACGATGGTGAGCCGGCTGCCCGCAGCCCGGCGCCCGTCGGCGAAGGCGAGGGCCGTGTCCGACAGCTCTTCCATGCTGCGGACCCGGATCGCGCCCTCGGCCACGCTGGCGGCCTCGAACTCCGCGTCATCCCCGGCGACGCTGCCGGTGTGAGCGGCGACCGCCCGGGCCCCGGTCTCGCTGCGTCCCGACTTCAGGAGCACAAGGGGCTTGTCCTTCGCCTTCGCGGACCTGGCGAGGCGCCGCAGGGCCGCCATGTCCTTGACCCCCTCGATGTGTCCGAGCAGCACCTGCACGTCGTCCGCGTCGACCAGCGCCGACAGGACCTCTGGGACCGTGACGTCGGCCTCGTTGCCGGTGTTGCCGAAGTAGGTGACGCCCAGGCCGAGGCTGTTCATCGTGCTGTAGGTGAAGGTGCCGACCGCACCGCTCTGCGTGACCAGGGCGATCGGGGAGACCGGTCGCTCGCTTTCGTCGTCGAAGGCCGTGGAGAAGGTGGCGAAGGCTCGGTCCGCCAGCGCGAAGGTGCCCAGGCAGTTGGGGCCGACGACCCGCATCCCGGCGCGCGCCGCGATGTCCGTCATCTCCTGCTGCTCGGGCATGCCCTTCTCGCCGATCTCGGCGAAGCCGGAGGCGAAGACGGTGACGGCGCCGACCCCGGCCTCCGCACAGGCACGCACCGCGTCCACGACCGCGGGCGCCGGAACTACGACGATCGCCAGGTCCACCGGACCGGGAACGTCCGCCACCGAGGCGAACGTCTTCACGCCCTGGACCTCGCTGCGCCGCGGGTTCACCGCGTACAGGTCACCCTCGTAGCCGAACTTCTTCAGGTAGGCGAGCGGGCGGCCGGAGAGCTTGTCCGGGTCGGTGGAGGCACCCAGCACCACGATGCTGCGCGGCCGGAAGTACAGGTCGGCGACGGTGCGGGTCATGAGTAGGCCTCGGGACGGAAAACGGGCTTGCGGCGCTCGCGGTGAGAGGCAACGCCTTCGCGGACGTCGGGCCCGCCGAAGCCGAGGAACTCCAGCCCCAGGGAGGCGTCGAAGATCGGGCCCTGCTGGCGGTACCACTGGTTCATCGAGTACTTGGTCCAGCGGATGGCCTCCTGCGCGCCGCCGCTGAGCTCGCCGGCGATCTCGCGGGCCTTCTCCAACAGGTCCTCCGGCGCCACGGACAGCGACACGAGTCCGGCGCTCTCCGCGTCGGCGCCGGAGATCTCCCGGCAGGTCAGCAGGAGGTACTTGGCCTTCGCCATGCCGCACAGCAGCGGCCACACCATGGCGGCGTGGTCGCCCGCGGTGACGCCCAGCCGGGTGTGGCCGTCGATGATGCGCGCGTTCGTGGCCGCCACGGAGATGTCGGCCATCAGCGCGACCACGAGGCCCGCGCCGACCGCCGGGCCGTGGATCGCGGAGATGATCGGCTTGGAGCAGTTGATGATGTTGTAGAAGAGGTCGCGGGACTCCCGCATGACGCGCATGCGCACGTCGTAGTCCTCGATCTGTGCGTCGATCAGGGCGAAGTCCCCGCCGGCGGAGAATGCCTTGCCCTCACCGCGGACGAGCACGGCCCGCACCTCGGGATCGCGGTCGATGACCGGCCAGATCGCGGGGATCTCACTGTGGGTCTCCTCGTCGACCGCGTTCAGGTTCGGGCCGTCGAAGATGACCTCGAGCACGCCCGGCTGGTTCCGCTCGAACCGGAGCCGCTTGAACTGGCTGTAGGGGTCGGTCACGGGATGTCCTTTCGGTCGGCGGCCGGCGCGCCGTCGCGCCATGCCTGGATGAGCTCCGCCACGTGGGACCGTGCAGCCGTGGGGGCGGCCGGCTCCCTGGCGGGCGTGTGGCTGAACCGCGGAGCGGGGGCGGGGTGGAGCACGTCTCCGACTTCCCGGTACAGCCCCCGGTAGGTGTTGTGCGGGTGCACCGCGGCTTCGGCGAAGTCGAGGACGGGCGTGACGCAGGCGTCGGTGCCGCGGTAGATCTCCGCCCACTCGTCGCGGCTGCGGATGCAAAGGGCCTCGGCGATCAGCCGGCGCAGCCGCGGCCACTGGCTGCGGTCCTGCTGGGCGGGCCAGTCAGCGGTGTTGACGCCGAGGTACTTGATGAACTCGGCGTAGAAGTCGTCCTCGAGCGCCCCGACAGCGAGGTACTTGCCATCCGCGCACTCATAGGTGTTGTAGAACGGGGCGCCGCCGTCGAGGTAGTTGGTGCCTGCCTCGTCGGAGTAGGTGCCGGCCGCGCGCAGTCCCTGGATGCGGGCTGTCAGGGCGGCCACCCCGTCGATCATCGCGGCGTCGACGACCTGGCCGCGCCCGGACGCCTTGGCCTCGAGCACGGCGCAGACGATGCCGAATGCGGCGAAGGTGCCGCCGCCCGCGTAGTCCCCCAGCAGGTTGATCGGCGGCATCGGCGAGGCGCCCTCGCGGCCGAGCGCCTGCAGGACGCCTGACTGCGCCACGTAGTTGATGTCGTGTCCGGCCGTGTGGGAGAGCGGCCCGGACTGGCCGTATCCCGTCAGCCGCGCGTACACCAGCCCGGGTTGGCGCCGGAGCAACTGGCCGGGGCCGAGGCCCAGGCGCTCGGTGACGCCGGGGCGGAAACCCTCGACGAAGACGTCTGCCTGCTCGACGAGGTCGAGCACCGCCGCGCGGCCCTCGCTGCTCTTCAGGTCCAGCTCGACCGTGTCGACACCGCGGTTGGCGATGTCGTGTGCGGGGTCCATGTCCTGCGTCTGCGCCAGGGCGCGCGCGGGCCGGGTGGCCGGGCGGGCGACCCGTACGACGTGGGCGCCCATGTCCGCCAGCAGCATGGAGGCGTAGGGCGTAGGCCCCATGCCGGCCAGTACGACCACCCTGACTCGCGCCAGCGGCCCGGTTCCCCTGCCCATGTCTGTCTCCTCCCCCGCCTCAGGCGATCCGCTCGAAGACGGCCGTCAGGCCCTGGCCGCCACCGATGCACATGGTTTCCAGGGCGTAGCGGCCCTGCCTTCGGTCGAGTTCGCGCAGCATGGTGGTGAGGATCCGCGCCCCCGTGGCTCCAACGGGATGGCCGAGCGAAATACCCGAGCCATTGACGTTGAGGCGGTCGAAGTCCGCCTCGGCAAGCCCCCATTCCTTGGTGACCGCGAGGGCTTGGGCGGCGAACGCCTCGTTGAGCTCGATGAGGTCCATGTCGTCCAGGGACAGGCCGGCCCGGGCGAGAGCCCGCTCGGTGGAGGGCACGGGGCCGATGCCCATGCGGTGCGGCTCGACGCCGGCCGCCGCCCAGCTGACCACTCGTCCCAGAGGCCGCAGGCCGAGCTCCTCGGCCTGCTCCCTCGTCGTGACGAGGCAGGCTGCGGCGCCGTCGTTTTGACCGCTGGCGTTGCCGGCGGTGACGGTGGCCTCCTCGTCTAGCTTGCTCCGTACGGGGCGCAGGGCGGACAGGCTCTCCAGCGAGACGTCCGGACGCGGGTGTTCGTCAGTGTCGATGACGACCTCGCCCTTCCGGGACTTGACCGTCACGGGGACTATCTCCTCCTTGAACCGGCCGTCCTGCTGCGCCGCGACTGCCCGCTGGTGCGAGGCCAGCGCGAGTCGGTCCTGCTCCTCGCGGGTGATGCCGTACTCGCGGCGCAGGTTCTCCGCGGTCTCGAGCATGCCGCCCTCGACCGGGTAGAACTTGCCTCCGGAGGTGATGCGGCCCCGGGCGATCCGGTCCCACAGCGGGCTGGAGTCGCCGCGGAAGCCGAAGCGCCCGCCGACCACGTAGTGCTCGGCCTGGCTCATGCTCTCGGCGCCGCCGGCGATGACCACGTCGCAGGCCCCGGTCTGCACACGCATGGCTGCGTCCAGCACTGCTTGCAGGGCCGAGCCGCAGCGCCGGTCGAGTTGGGTGCCCGGCACGGTGATCGGGAAGCGGGCGTCCAGCGCCGCGATGCGGCCGATGGCGGGTGCCTCGCCGTTTGGGTAACACTGCCCGAACAGCACGTCGTCGACTTGGGCCGGGTCGATGCGGGTGCGGCTGACCAGCTCCGTCAGGACCGTGGCGGCCAGCTCCGCCGCGGGCAGGCTCTTGAAGACTCCGCCGTAGCGGCCCACCGGCGTGCGCAGCGGCTCGCAGATGACTGCTTCGCGCATGTCGTCCTCTCTTCGTTCGGTTCCGTGGTGCGGGTGGGGTCGGTCCTCAGATCCCGCGCCCGCCGGTGACTTCGAGGACGGCGCCGTTGATGTACGACGCCATCGGGCTGGCCAGGAACACGACCGCGTTCGCCACCTCGTCCGGCGTGCCCGCGCGCCCCATGGGCACCTCGGCCTCCTTGGCGGCGAAGATCTCCTGCTTCATGGCGAGCGTCATGTCGGTCCGGATCAGGCCGGGCTGGACCGCGTTGACGCGGGCGCCGGAGGGGCCGAGCTCCTTCGCTGCCGCCTTGGTCAGCCCGATCAGCCCGGCCTTGGCGGCGCTGTAGTTGGTCTGGCCAGGATTGCCGATCTTGCCGGACAGCGAGGACACGTTGACGACGGCGCCGCTGCCCTGCTTGCGGAACAGCCCCGCCACGGCGCGCGTGCCGAGCCAGGCGCCCCGGAGGCTGACGTTGAGGACCAGGTCGAAGTCCTCGGGCGTCATCTTCGTCATGTACCGGTCGCGGGTGACGCCGGCGTTGTTGACGAGGATGTCCACGCCGCCGAACTCGGCCAGGCAGCGCTCCACCAGCTGCTCCTGGTCGGTCTCGCTGGTGACGTCGGTCGCGACCGCCAGCACCGGGGCCCCGTCCGCCCGCCGCGGCTCCACGGCTGCGGCGGCCTTGTCACCGTCGATGTCGGCGACCACGACCTTGGCGCCGTGGTCCAGCAGGGCCTCGGCGATGGCCAGCCCGATGCCCTGTCCGCCGCCGGTGACGATGGCGACCTTGCCGTCGAGCATGCGGCCTTCCTTACTCATCCGTCCCTCCATCAGTACGACTTCGGGAGGCCGAGGATTTTGGTGGAGATGTAGTTGAGCACCATCTCCTGCGAGACCGGCGCGACCTTGAGCAGCCGCGACTCCCGCCAGAACCGCTCGACGTAGTACTCCTTGGCGTATGAGTAGCCGCCGAGGGTCTGCATCGCGCGGTCGCACGCCTGGAAGCCGGCCTCGCTGCCGAGGAACTTGGCTGCGTTGGCCTCGGGGCCGCACGGCTGCTTCGCGTCGTACAGCTCGGCGGCCTTCATGGCGATCTGCTCGGCGGCTTGCAGACGGATCCAGGAGTCGGCGAGTGGGTGGGCGACGGCCTGGTTCTTGCCGATGGGGCGGTCGAAGACGACCCGGGAGTTCGCGTACTTCACGGCCTCGTCCAGGGCGGCGCGGCCCAGGCCGATCTGTTCCATGGCGACCACGATGCGTTCGGGGTTCAGGCCATCGAGCAGGTAGGAGAAGCCCTTGCCGACCTCGCCGACCACCTCGTCGTCGCGGACCTCGAGGTTGTCGATGAACAACTCGTTGGAGTCGATGGCCGAGCGGCCCAGCTTGTCGATCTCGCGGACGGTGATGCGCTCCCGGTTCAGGTCGGTGAAGAACAGCGTCATGCCGTCCATCGGCTTCTCGTCCGACCGGGGGGAGGTCCGGGCCAGTAGGAGGATCTTCTTGGCGTTCTGGGCGTTGGTGATCCACACCTTCTGGCCGTTGATGACCCAGCCGCCGTCCGTCTTGGTGGCGCGGGTGCTGATGCGCGAGGTGTCGACGCCGGCGGTCGGCTCGGTCACGCCGAAGCACATCAGCAACTCGCCCTTGGCTATCTGCGGCAGGAACTCCCGCTTCATCGCCTCGGAGCCGTGCCGGATGATGGGCCCGGGCGGGAAGATGTAGAAGTGGACCGCCGAGGCGCCGGAGGCGCCGGCTCCGGAGTAGCCGATCTCGTGCAGCATGACCGCGGACTCGACGAGGCCGAGACCGAGACCGCCGTACTCCTCGGGGATCATCGCGCCGAGCCAGCCGCCGTCGGCGAACGCCTTGACGAACTCCCAGGGGTACTCGTGTTTGGCGTCCTTCTCCCTCCAGTACTCCAGGTCGAACTTGCGGGCAAGTTCGCGCGTCGTCTTGCGGATGAGTTCGAGGTCCGCGGGATCCTTCTCGGTCATCGCTTCTCTCCTGCTTCGTGGTGGTGGGGTATGTCTTCGAGCGGGGTGGCGGGATCGAGCGACGACAGGTCTCCGGGCGGCAGGCCGAGGTGGCGGGCACGGATCGCGCGGCGCATGATCTTGCCGTTCTTGGTCTTGGGAAGGGTCGGTACGACGACGACGGCGGGTGCGAACGACCTGCCGACGTGGCGGACGGCGGTGGCGACGAGGTCGTCGTGATCGACGTCGCCGTGGACGACGACGAAGGCGACGACCCGCTGGCCCCGGTCGGGGTCGGGCACGCCGACCACGGCTGCCTCCGCGATCCGGGCGTCCTTGAGCAGCGCCGCCTCCAACTCGGCGGGCCCGACCCGGCGCCCCGACACCTTGATGGTGTCGTCGGAGCGTCCGTGGATCCGCCACGTCCCGTCGGCGTCCACGCTGGCCAGGTCACCGTGCAGCCACACCTTCGGCCACCGCTGCCAGTACGTCTCCAGGTAGCGGCTGCGGTCCTGCCAGAAGGCATGGGTCATGCCGGGCCAGGTGTTACGTACGGCCAATTCGCCCACGGAGTCGGATATTCGCTGGCCGGAATCGTCAAGAACGACGACATCCATGCCGGGCAGGGGGCCGTTGAAGCCTGCCGCGTCGCTGGGCAGGAACGGGTAGGTGACCAGGATGCCGCCGCCGGTCTCGGTACCGCCGCTGTAGTTGACGATGGGGCGGGAGCCGCCGCCGACGGTCTCGAACAGCCACCGCCAGGTCGGCTCGTCCCACGCCTCGCCCGTGGAGGCGAAGGACCGCACGGTCGACAGGTCCGCGAAGTCCCTGCCGTCGGCGTTCTTCACGGCCCGGGCGGCCGTCGGTGCGATGCCCTGGAAGGTGACGCCGTTGCGCCGGGCGATGTCCCAGAGCCGGTCCGGTCCGGGGTGGGTCGGCACTCCTTCGGTGAACACGACGGTGGCGCCCAGCTGCAGCCCGCCCATGATCAGGAGCGGGCCGAGCATCCAGCCCATGTCGGCGATCCAGGCGATGACATCGTCCTCGTGGATGTCGAAGCCGTACGCGAAGTCGACCGCCGCCTTGACCGCGAAGCCGGCGTGCGAGTGCACGATGCCTTTGGGCGCGCCCGTTGTCCCGGAGGTGTAGATGAGCGTCAGCGGGTCCTGGGCTTCGGCTTCGACGGTCTTGACCGGTGCCGGATCCGTCGGGAGGTCGTCCCAGTGGATGTCGCGGCCGGCCTGCATGTCGGTGCCGTCCGCGAGGTGCTGCACCACTACGACGTTGCGTACGCAGGGCGCGTCCTGCAGGGCCTCGTCGGCGGTGTCCTTGAGTCCGACCTTCTTGCCGCGGCGGGTGGTGCCGTCGGCGGTCACCAGGACCACCGCTTCGGAGTCGCGCAGCCGCGTGGCCAGCGCCTCGGCCCCGTACCCAGTGAAGGCCGGCACCGAGATCGCGCCGATCGCGGCGCAGGCCAGGAAGGCCACGACAGCCTCCGGCACCACCGGCAGGAAGAGGACGACCCGGTCGCCCCTGCGCACGCCCAGGCCCGCGAGATTGGCCGCGAACCGGCGTACCTCCCGGTCGAGTTCGGCGTACGTCAGTGTGCGGCGCTGGCCCCCGTCGCCTTCGTAGACGACGGCGGTTCGGGTGGCCCGGTCGCTCATGGCGTGCCGGTGTGCGCAGAGTTCGGCGGCATTCAGCCGGCCTCCGACGAACCAGCGCGGGAACTCGTGGCCGTCGGAGTCGTCACGTACGACCTCGAACGGGGTGGTGAAGGTGATGTCGAGGTCGTCGACCACGGCCCGCCAGAACCACTCCGGGTCCCGGAGTGATCTGGTGTGCAGGTCCTCGATGTCGGAGATGCCCCACCGCTCCATTGCCCGCAGCAGTCGGCTGCGGCCGCGCTCGGCGTCGCCGGGAACCCAGGCGGGCTCCGGCGGCGCGGCGAACCGTCGCGGCTGTGTCATCAGCTCTCCCCTGGTGGACTGGTCGCTCAGGCGGCGGTCTCGACGGCGGCGCGCTTGAGCATCAGGCCGGCGCGCGCGCAATCGCAGACGACCTCGTCGCGCTGGTTGATGCCGTAGTGCCGGAACTGGACGATTCCCGAGTCGTCGCGGCTGCGGGACTCCCGCTTGCTCACGATCTCGGTGCGCACCCGGACGGTGTCGCCGTGGAACAGTGGCTTGGGGAAGGTGATCTCGCTGAAGCCGAGGTTGCCGAGGGTGGTGCCCTGGGTGGTGTCCTGCATGGAGATGCCGGTCACCAGGCCGAGGGTGTAGAGGCTGTTGACGATCCGCTGGCCGTAGATGCTGTCCTTGGCGTACTCCGCATCGAGGTGGAGTGGCGCCAGATTGAGTGTCAGGGCGCAGAAGGTGATGTTGTCGCTCTCGGAGATGGTGCGGCGGGTCTGGTGCTCGATCACCATGCCGGGTTCGAACTCTTCGAAGTAAAGGCCGGGCATCTTCGTTCCTCTTTCCTTGGTATACGGCGTCAGTTGGCGGCGGCGTCGCCGCGCTCGGCGATGAGGCGGCTGTAGGCGAGCACCTCGCGGGCGGTCTTGATGTGGGCGTAGTCGACGTGCATGCCCTCGTAGAGCACGGCTGCGGCGCCCGCGGCCTCGGCCTCCTCGAAGGCGGCGATCATGCCTTCGTAGAACTCGACTTCGGACTTCGAGGGACTGAAGACCTCGTTGGCCACCGCGATGTGCGAGGGATGGATGAGGACCTGGCCGCGGAAGCCGAGTTCGCGGTTCTGCTCGGAGAAGCGGCGTGCGCCGTCCGGGTCGGCGAGGTCCTGCCACACGCCGACCAGCGGGAACTCCAAGCCGGCGGTGCGGGCCGCCAGGACGGCGCGGCTGCGCAGGTAGAGGGTCTCCAGGCCCTCGGGGGTGAACTGGAAACCGATGGAGCGGGACACGTCGGCATCCCTGGCGGTGCCGGCGAAGAGCGTCGCCACCCGCGGGGAGGCCTTGGCCATCTGCTCGCAGCTCGCGTACGCCTCCGCTGTCTCGAGGTTGCAGATGAACTCCACCGATCCGGGTTCGACGCCGTTCTTCCGCTCGAAGTGGGTCACCAGGGCGTCGAACCTGATGATGTCCTCCGGTCCGAAGGTCTTCGGCAGGCTCAGCCCGTCCAAGCCCGGCACGACCACCGCGGCGATGTCGTCGCCGGCGATGCCGGTGTCCAGCGCGTTGACCCGTACGTACACACCGGCCTGGGAACCGGTCTCGTGGAGGCGGGCGACGGAGCGGGCGACTTCGACCCTCGCCTCGTCCTTCAGGTCGGCCGGGACCGAATCCTCCAGATCGAGGATCACACCGTCGGCGCCGGCGGCCAGGGCCTTCTCCACCCAGGTGCCACGGTGGCCGGGCACGAAGAGAACGGAGCGCATGGGCTTCATCGAGAACTCCTTGTCATCCGCGCAACATACATAATATATCCTGCACGACCCTTATTCAAAATATCATGCATCTTCAGTGGTGACGTGGGTCACTTTGGGGAGAGGGTGCATCGGACGTCTGCCCCGGTGAGCCCAGGTCGGGCACGGACGTGGCCTCGATCCGTCGTACGACGCTGCACACCGCTGCGGCCGCGAACGCCGTAACCACTGCGGCGCCCAGCCAGGCCCAGGTGAACGACAGGTGCGTGACAGCCAGTCCGAAGACAGCCGGACCCAGCAAGCCCCCCAGGAAGGTGCCGCTCTGCAGACGGGTCGTAGCTCGCAGGAGGTGCCTCGGATACATCTGGATCGCCGCGTAGTGCAGCAGTCCTGGCCACGCCCAGCCCAGGCCGAACGTCACCACCGCAGCCGCGCCGACCATGAGCGGGCCCTGGCCCAGCGCCAGACCGACCATGCCGAGGCTGCCGGTCACCAGGCTGATGACGACCCCGGCGAGATGGAGCTTCGGACGTGGCAGGCGGTCGGACACCATACCGACGACGATGCGCGTTCCCATTCCCAGCCAGGACCCCACCGCCAGGAAGACGGCCGCGGCACCGGCCGTCGCACCACCGTGGACCATGCCCTCGACGAGAAACGGCGGGAGAACAGCCCCGCCCGAGGCTGCCAGGAGACCCGCGGTCGCCAGCAGTCGCAAGCCCCGGGCCTCCCCCGCACTGTCACCGACGCGGGGGGGCTGCGGCGTCTCGGGCGCGGACCGAGCGCTGCGCCCGATCCAGCCCAGGGCAGCAATGGTGGCCAGGCACAGGGCGGAGTATCCGGCGTACACCATCTGCCAGTCGTGGCCGTCGCCGACCACGAGGTAGGCCGCCAGCGCGGCCAGCGACGCACCGCCCGGTACGGCCGACATCCGCACCCCGAAGGCGAGGCCACGTCGGTGCGAGGGGACCACGCGGGCGATGAGGAGGTTGACGGCCGGTGTGGAGAATCCGTTCGCGGCCCCGCATATCCCGGCCGCCGCGAAGAGCTGCCAACGGCCGCTCCACAGCGCAACCGTGACGGCGACCACGGCGCACAGCGCGAGACCGAGGCGGATCAGCGCGAGCTGGCCCCACCTGGTCATCAGCCGCCCGGCGAGCTGGGCGACCAGTGCCGAGGCGAGGTAGAAGCCGGCGAAGCTGAAGCCCACGTCGCTCGCGGTGAAGGCGAAGTCCTCGCGGATCGCGAACACCAGGGCGCCGGGCAGCGGGCCGACCATGCCGATGACGGCGCTCGCCAGTCCCGGTAGGACGATGAGCGCCGCCGTTCGCGGTGCGGCTGCCATCGTCAGAGCCGCTCGAGCGCCCGGCGGCCGCCGAACACCATCGCCAGCACAACGCCGAGACCGGTCACCGCGGTCATCAGCAGGGCGATCACAGCGACCTGGGAGTAGGTGCCGCCGTTGTACTCGTCGAAGAGGACCACGGACAGCACCTTGGTCGTCGGCCCGCGCAGCAGCAGCGAGACGCCGAACTCGTGGGTGAGCAGCACGAAGGTGATCGCCGCCGAGGAGGCGATGCCCGCCCGCGCGAGCGGCAGCAGAACCTGGAAGAAGGTGCGGAGCGGGTGTGCCCCGCTGACCTGCGATGCCTCGAGCGTCGGGCGTCCCAGCGACATGATCGTGGCCAGCTGGTAGCGGACAGAGTACGGCAGCATGATCGTCACGTACGCGATGATCAGGCTCGTCTGGCTGCCGTAGAGGCCGATGCCCGGCTGCGAGAACGCGAAGAGGAAGCCGAAGCCGAGCAGCGCCGCCGGCACGGTCAGCGGCATGTTCGCCATCAGGTCGAGGATGGCCGGGACCGGGCGCCACATGCGGTCCCGGTTGTAGATGGCCAGTGAGATCAGCATGCCGAGCGGGATGACGATCGCCACGCCGGTCAGGGCCACGGTGAGCGTCGTGGTGACGGCCTGCAGGATTTGCGGGTCGTTCAGCACGGTCGAGAAGTGCTGGATCGTCATGTCGCCGAAGGAGAGCTTGCCGCTCCAGTACGGCGAAAGGCCGACGAAGGCGATCGCCAGCAACGGCAGGAACGCGGCGATCGTCGTGTATGCCAGCACGATGCAGGCTGACACCGCGCTGCCCGCGCGGGTCAGCTGGCGGTTGTCGAGGGAGGAGGTGCCCTGCCCCACGAAGCGGTTCTGGTTTCCCAGCGAACGAGTCTGGAAGATCACCAGGAGGACGGCCAGCAGGAGCAGCGGCGTGCCGAGTGCGGATGCGAGCGGGTAGTCGACCGGGTACTCCGCACTCAGCGTGTACATCTTGGTCGTCACGACGTCCAGGCCCTCGCGGCGGCCGAGCAGCAGCGGGCCGGTGAACTGGCCCAGCGACAGGAGGAAGACCACCACGGAGGAGTAGACGAGCGTGGGGCGCAGCAGCGGCAGGGTGATCGTGAACAGCGTGCGGAGCGAGCCTGCTCCGTTCACGCGGGCCGCGAGCGCGTAGTCGGAGCCGAGGTTGCGCAGGCCGGTGTAGACGAACAGGTAGACGAACGCCGCCAGGTGGGTGCCCGTGTACACGATGATCCACTCGAAGGTGTAGACGTTGATCGGCCCCGAGCTCCCGCCGAAGAACGGCGTGGCGCGCAGCAGCGTGTTGGCGTAGCCGTTCTCCGGGGAGAAGAGGAACACGAAGCCGACGACGTGCGCGACGGCCGGCACCACCATCGGCAGCACGGGCAGGAACTCGAGCTTCTTCCGCAGCCGCGGCCGCATCGAGTACGACGCGAGGGCCAGCACCGTTCCGAACACCATGCCGATGGCCAGCGCACCGAGCCCGAGGGTCAGCGTGTCGACCGCGATGTCCTGCAGGTCGGACATGCCGACGAGGCGGCGCATGCCGTCGGCGCCGTCGCTCCATGCCTGCCACTGCAGGGGGATCAGAGGGGCCATGACCAGGGCGGTGATCACGACGGTCAGCAGGATCCACGGCCAGTGCGGGCGGGCGGCTCGAACCACGCGGGTCATCGCGGCGCCGTGGTCCTGGTGGTCGGCCGCCCCCGATGCCGGACGGGTCTGCAGTTCAGGAGCCATGGGTCCAGCCCTCCACAAGGTTGCCGTCGGCGGCGTAGCAGAGCGTGTGCCGCGGGTCGATCCCCAGCTCGACGTCCGTCGCGGGCGCGAACCGTTCGGCGCTCGCCGGGATGCCGACCCAGAACCGGATGCCGTTGACGCGCACGACGTGCTCGTTGTGGTTGCCGCCGGGCAGCACCTCGCGGACGGTGCCCCCGGTGAGCCAGGTGCGGCCGGCCGCGCCTTCGCCGCTGCCCGCGCCCCGCAGTTCGAGGTCCTGGTCGCGAAAGAGGAGGGTGTAGGAGCCGGGCATGCCGGGGCGGAAGAAGCCCCGAAGGGTCTGTCCGGCGAGCTCGGCGTTGCCGAGGTCGTCGACTTCCGCTTCCAGGCGGTTGCGTGCACCCAAGAAGTCGGCGACGTACGCGGTGGCGGGGCGCCGATAGACCTCCTCGGGGTCGCCGATCTGCTCGATGCGGCCCTCGCGCATCACGGCGACGCGGGTGCCCAGAGCCAGGGCCTCCTCCTGGTCATGGGTGACGTACACGCCGGTGAAGCCCAGCCTGCGATGAAGGGAGCGGAGTTGGGCACGCAGCTCGATACGGAGCAGCGCGTCGAGGTTGCTGAGCGGCTCGTCGAGCAGGAGCAGACCAGGGTTGGAGGCCAGTGCGCGGGCCAGCGAGACGCGCTGCTGCTGGCCGCCGCTGAGCTCGGGCGGATAGCGGTTGGCGAGGTGGTCGCACTGGACGAGCTTGAGAACCTCCTCGACACGGCCGCCGTTCAGCAGGTCCTTCAGGCCGCGCGACTTGAGCGGGTAGGCGACGTTGCGGGCGACGTCCATGTGCGGCCAGAGCGCATAGTTCTGGAAGACCATGGCGACGTCGCGCCGGTTGGGTTGCACGAACGTACGGGCATCGGTGTCGACCACGGTCTTGCCGGCGAGGTTCACGCGCCCGCCGTCGGGGCGCTCCAGCCCTACCAGGCAGCGCAGCAGCGTGGTCTTGCCGCAGCCACTCGGTCCGAGGAGGACGAGGAGCTCGCCGTCGGCGATTCCCAGGTCGATGCCGTGGAGGACCTGGACCGTCTCCTTGCGCCGGCGGAAGCTCTTGGTGAGCTTCGAGACCTGCACTTTGGCGGTCTGGGAAGGGCGTTCGCGGTCGGCTGCCGCGGTCGGTGGCGCTGCGGTTTTCTGTGTGCTCACGGCGGTGTTCTCCTGGGGGTGGTCGGGTGTGCACGGCGACTCCGGAGCGCCCGGAATCTATGCATCATGTATGTGCTGGGTTTATGCGCTGCCGCTGGGAAGAAGCGCGGGCGGTTCAGGTGGGCCGGCCGGCGGCGCGGCACAGCAGCGGGCGGATGTCCGTGTTCTTCTCAAGCCGCGGGAACCCTCGGTCAGGGCTTTTGGTGTCCGCGCCGCGAGCTCTCGGCGGTGTACGTCGTACCGCGTGCGTCGACCTCGATGCGGGTGGTCCGGGCCGACGGGCGTTGCGAGAGCTGTCATGTCGTACGTGCTCGATCCGGTTGTTCAGCCGGACCGGCTCCTTGCCGCGGAAGCGGCGCCGAACGCCGAGCGGGCGTAGCCGGCGACAGGGGCGAGCTTCATCCCGCTTTCGGTCATGTCGCGGGCGTCGACCATGGCTTTGCCGATGCGGCAGGTCATCTCGTGGACGACCGCGGCCGCTTCGCTCGGCTTTCTGCCGGTGACGGCGCCGCTCTCGTCGGCTGCCAGGGCACCGGGAAGGACGTACGGCGAGACAGGGTCCGCAGGGCAGCACCGCGTCGAAGCCGGGAGCGCTGACGACTTCGGTGTGCGCGAACACAGGACCCACAGGCGACGAGCGGCCGGGTGTGCCGAACGCTGCGGCGTCGCGTCCGTGTCCGCGGTGGCGGTGAACCCGCCGAATGGTTCGGTGAGGGTCTCGTCCATGTCTGCCACGTCCCTGCCGGAGTGCCCTGCGCGCTACGGGGTCAGCCGAACCACTTCTTGAACTTCTTGTTGGCTTCCTCGATGCGTTCCGGGGTGTACGAGGAGGAGTCGAGCATCCTCGCGTCCTCGGGCAGCTCGATGGCGCCCTCGACACCATCGCGTCCGGCGGCACCGAAGCCGTCGCCGTTGATCGCGGCCTGGCCCTTCTCGGACATCATGAAGTCGAGGAAGACGCGTGCGGAGTTGGGCCGCCGGCTCTTGTCGAGGGCCGCGGCCCCCCACTCGATCCAGTAACTGGGATGGGGCACGATCGCCTCGATCGGCGCGCCCTGTGCCTGCATCTGCTTCACCGTGGAGGGGGTGGATATGTTGGTCACGCCGATCTCCCCCGAGGCGACAGCCTGCGTCATCGTGACGACCGAGGGGTAGAACTTGGGGCTGAGCTTGCCGCTCTTCACCAAGTGCTCCTCGCCCAGCTCCTTCTCCTGGAAGTCCAGGTAGCCGGCGATCGAGGTGGTGACGTCGGTGCGCAGGCCGAGCTTGCCCTTGACCGAGGGATCGACGGTGTCTTCCCATGTCTTGAAGCCCTTGGGGAAGATTTCCTTGTTCCACACGATCATCGAGTAGGGGAGGGCAGACGGAAGGATCGCCTTGTTCTTCACCGCCCACGCGTCGTCGTGCCAGCCCTTGAGCGACGGACCGTCGGCCTCGATGAACGCGCCCTTCTGGTTGGTGAACCACGCCGGGTCGCTGTAGAGGAAGACGTCCGCCCCTTCCGCCTTCGACTTGATCTCCGACTCGACCCGTGCCGGCAGCTCACCCGCGCCGCGGGTGAGATTGACGGTGATCTCCGGGTACTCCTTCTTGAAGGCGGCGACGAGGCGCTTGTTCTGGACGTCCGGCATCACCGAGTAGAAGCTGACGCTGCCCTCTTCCTCTGCGGCCGCGACCACATCCTCCCAGGGGCCCTCGACCACCGTGCCCTCGGCGCCACCGCACGCTGTGAGCCCACTGGTACTCAGCAGAACGGCCAGGCCTGCGGCCGCGCGCCGCACCGAAGCATGCTTCATGTTTCCTCCATGTGTCCACAGCTGCGCATCACCGCGTAACATACTTAATATATGATGCACGTCAAGGCTTTGAGTCGAACCGACAGCCAATGCGTGGGGTAATCCAGCGCAGCAGAATTGCAGTACTGATCGGGCAGTTACTGAAGCGTTCAGGAGAACGGCTCGCAGTCAAGGTCGCACCCGCGAACCCCGGAGCTCATGAGCCTCCTTGATGCGCCCCCTGTCAGCCGAGGACCGCTTCCTCTCTGGTAAGGCCGGCCCGTCAGGCGCCCGCGAAAAGCACGCCGGCGTCAAGCAGAGCCTGCACCCGCGCGTCGTCGTACACCTCCGAGGCAAGCTCCAAGGTGTGCTCCCCCACCCGGGGAGCCTTGCCGGGACGCTCGGGGCGGATGCCGCCGAACCGCCATGGCGGGCGCAGCAGGGAGAGACCTTCGCGCTCCGGTTCCACCAACTCCAGCCACTGGGTCTGAGGGTGCTCGATGAAGCCCGACATGGTGAGCACCGGGGCGAAGGGCACGTCGGCTTCGGTGAGCCGCTTCTCCCACTCGGCGGACGACTTGGTGACGAACTCCGCCTCGACGATCTCCATGAGCGCGGTGTAGTGCTTCATCCGCAGGTCGTACGTCGTGAAGCGCGGGTCGTCCGCCAGGTCCGGTCGGTCCATGGCCTCCAGGAGGGCGAGCCAGAACTTCTGCGAGGACGACAGGTGCAGGGCGATGTCTTCGCCGGACGCGGTCTTGAGGCAGAAGTTCTGCGCCTGCGGGTGGCGGCTGCCGCAGTACGGGTCCTCGTGACCGTTGTCGAAGTACTGCGTCATCGCATCGACCGTGAGGGTGCTGACCGCCTCCATCAGCGATGTCTCCACCCGCTGCCCGCCGCCGGTCGCGGCACGCCCGACCAGAGCGGCAAGCACGCCGGTCAGCGTGGTGACGCCGGTGATGAGGTCGGCGAGGCAGGAACCCGTCAGTGCCGGGCGCCCCGCCTCCCCCAGCACCGTGTACAGGCCGCCGAATGCCTGGCCGATCGTGTCGTAGGCGGGCCTGTTGCGTAGTGGGCCCCCGTTACCGAACCCGGACGCCGAGGCGTAGACAAGGTCGGGTCGCTGGGCGCGGCACTCCTCCTCCCCCAGTCCCAGGGCGGCCAGCTTGTCCGGCCGCATGTTCTCCAGGACGACGTCGGTGCGCGGGAGGAGGGCCTTCACCGCCTCGATGCCCTCGGGGCGCTTGAGGTCGACGGCGAAGCTGCGTTTGCCCGCGTTGTACTGGATGAAGTAGGGGCTGCGGTTGTCGGCCCCCCGCCGGAAGTCCTCACCGTCCCCCGGCTTCTCGACCTTGACCACGTCGGCGCCCAGGGCGCACAGCATGGAGCTCGCGTACGGGGCGGATATGTATCCCCCGAACTCCAGGACGCGGATGCCCTTGAGAGGCAGGTGCTGCATCGCTGACCTCGCTCTGACTCAGGCGCCGGCCAGCTCGCCGGTCGCACGAGGAAACATGTCGCAAACTTTGCTGGTCGCGGAACCCCCGTATCAGGGGCTGACCCGCCACGGGCTGTCAGCCCGTCATCAGGCTCTGGCCGCCATCGACCACGGGGGAGGCCCCCGTGATGAACGCGGCCTCGTCGGAGGCGAGGAACAGAGCGGCATGGGCGACGTCCCAGGCCGTCCCGCCCGGGTGCCGCAGGGGCACGCGGGCATTGCGTTCGGCAACCACCTGCTCCCGGCTTGCCCCCGATTGCCGCACGCGGGGCTCCACCGCCATCGGCGTCTCCATCAGCCCCGGCAGAACCGCGTTGGCCCGGATGTCGTGCGAGGCGTTGGCCGCGGCCACATGCGTGGTCAGGGAAACGACACCGGCTTTCGAGGTGCGGTAGGCGACGTTCGGGTAGTCGATGAGCACCGCGTTGGAGGCGATGTTGGTGATCACGCCACTTCCCTGTTCCCGCATGATGCGCAGGGCGTGCTTACAGGTGAGCACCATGCCCTGCAGGTTGACGGCGACAACCCCGGAGAAGGTCTCGGGTTCGATCTCCGTCACCGGCGCGTCGCCTGCGGCAGCACCCGCCACCCCGACGTTGTTGTGCAGGATGTCGAGGCGCCCGTAGGCATCGACGCATGCGGCGACCGCCGCCTCGATGTCGGCCTCACTGGTGACGTCGGCCCTTACGGCCAGCGCCCAGCCGCCCTCGTCGATGATCTCCTTCGCGGTCTCCTCCGCGGAGGCCGCGTCCCGGTCGACTGCGACCACTGCCGCGCCTTCGCGGGCCATCAGTAGTGCAGCGGCCCGGCCGTTGCCAACCGTGGCCCCCTCCGTCTGTCCGGCGCCCACGACCAGGGCCACCTTGCCGGCTACCCGTTGCCCCATCGTTGCGGCTCCTCCCGCTCACCCGGCCCAGCAATCATGCAAGATACGTAATATATTGTGCTTGCACAAGGGTTCAAATGGAGCCTGTTGGCGGTGCACTTCATATGTGATTACGACGGTGCGGGCTCCTCCGCGCCCCGCCAGGGCGCCCTGGAGCCCGCACCCCTCTTGACCAGGAAGGAAGCACACATGGGCCGCCTCTGCGAGACCGAGGGCCTGACGGACGTACAAGAGGAGATCCTCCGGACCGTTCGTGGCTATGTGGACGACAAGATCCTCCCCGTTGCCTCGGAGTACGAGCACAAGGACGAATACCCGACCGAGATCGTCGAGGGCCTCAAGGACCTCGGCATCTTCGGGCTCACCATCCCGGAGGAGTACGGCGGCTTGGGCGAGTCCCTGCTCACCTACGCCCTGGTGGTCGAGGAGCTCTCCCGGGGCTGGATGAGCATCTCCGGGGTCATCAACACCCACTTCATCCTTGCCTACATGATCTCCCGCCACGGCACCGAGGAGCAGAAACGCTCCTACCTCCCCCGCATGGCAACAGGCGAGATACGCGGGGCGTTCTCCATGTCGGAGCCGGACTGCGGCTCCGACGTCTCGGCCATCAAAACCAAGGCCGTCAAGAATGCCGACGGTACGTACACCATCGACGGCCAGAAGATGTGGCTCACCAACGGCGCCTCGGCGAACCTGGTGGCCGTACTGGTCAAGACCGACGAGGGGCATGACGCCCCGCACCGGAACATGACCACATTCCTCGTGGAGAAGAAGGAGGGCTTCGGCGAGACCGCACAGGGCGTCACCGTCCCCCGCAAGATCGAGAAGATGGGCTACAAGGGCGTCGACACCACCGAGCTCCTCTTCGACGGCCACCGCATCGGCGCCGACCGCATTCTGGGCGGCACCAGCGGCAAGGGCTTCTACCACATGATGGACGGCGTCGAGGTCGGCCGGGTCAACGTCGCGGCACGGGCCGTCGGGGTCGCCCACCGCGCCTACGAGCTCGCCGTTTCCTACAGCCAGCTGCGGGAGGCCTTCGGCAAGAAGATCGCCCAGCATCAAGCCGTGCTGTTCCGGCTCGCGGAGATGGCCACCAAGACCGAGGCTGGCCACCAGATGATGGTCCGCGCCGCCCGCAAAAAGGATTCGGGCGCCCGCAACGACCTCGAGGCCGGCATGGCCAAGTACCTCGCCTCCGAGTACTGCGCCCAGGTCGTCGAGGACGCCTTCCGTATCCACGGCGGATACGGCTACTCCAAGGAGTACGAGATCGAGCGGCTCTACCGGGAGGCACCGATGCTGCTCATCGGCGAGGGCACCGCGGACATCCAGCGCATGATCATCGGCCGTCGCCTGCTGGAAGACTACAAGAGCGGCAGCTGAGACCTGGAAGGCGATCCCGCTGTACACAGGGCCCGGAACCGGCGGCGTGCAGTACGCCCGGGTTCTGGGCTCTGCCCGCACCGGCAGGCCATGATGGAGAACCAACCTCCGTTGCTGTGACCGCGCAGAGCGGGCTGTAGTACTTTATTTTCTATATAACGTTTTGCGGACGCTTCCGCAAAGACGTCGGTGACTGCCACCATCGACGGAAGCGACGCCGGCGAACACGGAAGCGGGAGGAGACAGTGAAGAGCAGCCCAACGGTCCCCAGGAGGACCCCTGGGGACAAGCGCAAGCAGCTTCCTGAGGAAGTGGCCGCCTACGTACGCGAGTTGGTCATCACGGGAGAGGTCAGTGCCGGCGAGTTCCTCCGGATGGAACCCATCGCAGAGGCGGTAGGGGTCAGCAACACCCCTGTCCGTGAAGGACTGCTGCTTCTGCAGAGCGAGGGCTTCGTGCAGCTCGTGCCGCGGCGCGGCTTCGTCGTCGCACCGTTCACCCCCGGCGACATCGAGGACATCTTCTGGGCGCAGGCCCGCCTCGGGGGCGAACTCGCGGCCCGCGCCGCCAAGCAGATCACCCCCGCCGCCATCGCGCGGCTGGAGGCCAACATCGAGGATTATGAGCGCGCTGCCGAAGCGGGTGACACGTATGCCCTCGCCGAGCTGGGCCACCTCTTCCACCGTGAGGTCAACCTGGCCGCCGGCTCCCGGCGGCTCGCCCTGCTGCTGGGCACGGTGGTCAAACAGCTGCCCAACCAGTTCTACGTGACCATCGAGGGGCAGGTCGACAACTCACGTACGGAGCATCCGCTGCTACTCGACGCGCTGAAGAAAGGCGATGCGCGCAAAGCCCGTTCAGTCTTCGAGAAGCACATCCAGGGCGGGGCCACCCGGCTGATCGAGACCCTGAAGGAGCGCGGTATGTGGGCGGAGGAGCAGGCGAGCTGACACTGAGGCGCGAGGAGGGGGCAGTCGGAGCGCCGCCCCTCCGCCTAACCTTATTCGGGCCGGTTCACCGCGTACCCGGCGTACAGCGCGTGCGTACCGCCGTCGACCTCGGCGATCAGGCCCGAGACGTACGACGCTTCCTCCGAGTTGAGGAACAGGGCTATGGCAGCCTGCTCCTCGGCAGTGCCCGCACGACGCAGCGGGACGACTGCCTCGCGTGACTCCCAGTACCCGCTGCTCACCACGCGCACCCGGGTGTTCATTCCCGTCGCGGTCAAGCCGGGGCACAGGGCGTTGACCCGGAGGCCGTGCACGCCCCATTCGACGGCGAGCGCACGGGTCAGGCCGACGACGGCGTGCTTGGAGACGACGTACGGCACATTCCCGGGCAGGCCATGGGTGCCGGCGACGGACGCCGTGTTGAGTACCGCGCCGTGCCCTTGTTCGATCATGACACGGCCGACGGCGGTGACGACGTGGAATGCGGCGTCGTTGTTGACGCCCATGACGTGCGACCAGGTCGCGTCGTCGACCTCCGCGGTGGGACGGGCGCGGCTGACGCCCGCGTTGTTGAACAGGGCGTCGATGCGGCCGCCCCCGAAGTCTCGGGCGGAGTCGACCAGTTACTGTGCGGCACCGGGCTCCCGGACATCGGCGGCAATGGTCACCACCCGGTCCCCCTGCAACTCCGTGAGCGGCCCGGCGCTCACATCGTTGGCGACGAGCATGGTGCCCTCGGCGAGGAGGCCCTCGACGATCGCTCGCCCGATGCCGGAGGCTGCCCGGTGACGACGGCGACCTTTCCGGTGTAGCGCTTCGGTGCACGGACGGTCATGAAGACTCCTTCGTACGGCCCAGCAATGCCAGCGGAATCAGGCCCAGCACTGCGGCTGCGGAAACATATACCGACACCAGGATGGTTCCGCCCCCCACATTGAGGAGAGCGACCATGCTGAGCGGCGCCCAGCCGCCGCCGACGACGTTCGCCAGCTGATGGCCGAGGGAAGCGCCGGTGTAGCGCATCCGGGGAGGGAACATTTCGGCGAACATCGCGATCGCCGGCCCCTGCATCGCCCCGACCGCGGCGAGCCCGACGAAGAGGCCGAGGGTCAGCAGCGGCAGCTCCCGAGTGTCCGCCAGTGGGAACACCACGAACGACCATGCGCCCGCGACGGCGGCCCCGGCCGCAAACACAGGGCGGCGCCCTATTGTGTCGGACAGTGCGGCACAGCCGATCGTGCCTGCCGTCCACCCGGACATGGCGATCAGGACTGCGGTGAGCATGGCGTTCTTGCCCATGCCAAGCTCGTGCACGCCGTAGTCGAGCATGCCGGTGGTGATGATGTAGAAGCTGATGGTGGCCGGAGCGAACGTGCCGGCGGCCAGAAGCACGGCCTTCGGTCGGCGAAGCACCTCGAGGAGTGGAGACTTCGGCGCGGCCTGCGCGCGGTTTTGGCGCTCCTGCTCTGCGCGGCGGAACTCGGGGCTGTCCTCGATGTTGCGGTGGATGGCGTAGGCGAGCGGCAGCATCACGATGCTGAGCAGGAACGGGATTCTCCAGCCCCAACTGTCGAAGGCCTCCGGGCCCACCAGGTGGCCGACGAGGATGAAGACGAGATTGCCGGTGATCATGCCGAACGGCACGCCCAGTTGGGGAATGGCGCCATACAGGCCGCGCCGGTTCGGGGGCGCGTGTTCGAGGGCCAGCAGGGACACGCCGCCCCACTGTCCACCGATCGCCATTCCTTGCGCGATGCGAAGTACGACGAGCAGAAGCGGCGCCATGATCCCGGCCATGGCGAAGTTGGGCAGCAGGCCGATGAGTGTGGAGGCCATGGCCATCAGCACCATGGCGCTCACCAGAGCGGGCTTGCGCCCGTGCCGGTCGCCGATGCGCCCGAACACCGCGGCGCCGAGCGGCCGGGCAGCGAAGCCCACGGCGAAGGTCGCGAATGAGGCCAGAACCCCGGCCGTCGGGCTCACTTCAGGGAAGAACTGGCCGTGGAAGACCAGCGCAGCGGCCGTACCGTAGATCATGAAGTCGTAGTACTCGATGGCCGACGCAGAGATGGCAGCAGCCAGCGCTTTGACCCGCGGCTTGCGGTCCGAGACAGCCGGCACAGGCGTGTGCGGCGCATCCACTTGGGTGTTCACTCTGCCTCGATTCGGTGGTGGCAGCTGGAGCGGCTCTTCAAGGGCGACCGAAAGGCTTCGGTCTCGGCCGGGCGCAGGGCACCTGGAAATGCACATGATATGAAATGCGCAATGCTCGCTGCGTTCAGGACGTATGCGGCGAGCGCGCGGGAACGGGGAGGGCAGAGTGCTCCCCGCGCGGGCGGATCAGACCTTCCTGGACGACTGTGGCGGCCACCCCCCGGGTGGGGCTGTACACATGGGCGGTGGCCAGCCCGCGGCTACCACCGGCCCAGGCGGAGGACTTGTCGTACAGCAGCCACTGGTCGACGGGGACGATCTGGTGGAACCACATGGCGTGGTTGACGGTCGCCCGCTGCACCCCCGGCGCCAGGAACGGGTAGCCGTGCGGCCGCAGCGCCGTGGACAGCAGGGTCAGGTCGCTGATGTAGGCCAAGAGGCAGGAGTGCAGGGCCGTCTCCTGGCTGTCGAGGCTGTCGTGCACACGGAACCACAGGCGTTCCGTTGCCGGCTGCGGGGGCGCACCGCCCGCCACCGCCTCGCCTTTCACTGGCCGTACGGCGGCATCGCACTCCTCGATGACGCGCAGATCGAGGGCCTTCCACTCCTCACGCCAGAACGTCTGGGTGTCGCGGTCCGCCCGCTCGAGCGCTTCGACCAGCGGGACCGCGTCCCTTGGCACGGGCACGCGCGGCATCGGCGCCTGATGCTCATAGCCTGCCTCCTCGCGGTGGAAGGAGGCGGTGAGCTCGAAGATCTGGCGCCCGTGCTGGTGGCCGCAGACCCTTCGCGAGGTAAAGGACCGCCCGTCCCGCACTCGGGTCACGTCGTAGCGCACGGACTCCTTCGCATCGCCACCCCGCAGGAAGGACGCATGCAGGCTGTGGACCGGGCGACCGGATGGGACCGTGCGGTACGCGGCCATCAGGGCCTGGGCCAGCAGCTGCCCGCCGTAGGTGCGGGCCATCCTGCTGCGGCGGGCCGCTTGCCCCAGGAAGCTTTCGGTTCCGACCTCGTCGAGGTCGAGCAGGTCCACCAGGTCCTTCCCCGATGCGGGCATGGATGCGCCTCCGTGGTGCGAGTCCGTCGTCGGAGGACCATTGTAGGCGGAGAATATATTTTGTATGGTGCATGAAGCTTATAGGTTCATGGATTCGGCACCCCGAGGAAGGCCACCGCATGACCACCACCGACTCTGCCCTCTGCGAGTTCTTCTCCGTCGCGGGAAAGACCGTCCTGGTCACCGGCGGCAGCCGCGGTATCGGCCTCGCCATCGCCGAGGGCTTCGTCCGCGCGGGAGCCCGCGTCTACATCTGCTCGCGCAGCGAGGACGCCTGCGCCGCCGCGGCCAAGGAGCTGTCGCGGTACGGCGAGTGCCACGCGCTGGCGGCGAACCTAAGCAGCGCCGAGGAGTGCCGCTCCCTCGCCGCGCAAATCGCCGAGCGTGAGACCCGCCTGGACGTGCTGGTGAACAACGCCGGCGCCATCTGGGCAGAAAGGCTCGAGGAGTATCCGGAGTCCGGCTGGGACAAGGTCTTCAACCTGAACGTGAAGGGCCCCTTCTTCCTCGTGCAGTCGCTGCTGCCGCTACTGAAGGCGGCCGCGGCCCCCGAGCGCCCCGCCCGGGTGATCACCGTCGGCTCGATCGACGGCCTCCACATCCCGTCCCACGAGACGTACGCGTATTCCTCCTCGAAGGCCGCGGTCCACCAGCTCAGCAAGCATCTCGCGGACCAACTGGCTCCGTTCTCCATCACTGTCAACGTGATCGCACCCGGCATGTTCAACAGCAAGATGCTCAAGGGGACGCTGGAGCAGCACGGTGAGGAGACCATGCTCGCGCCGGTCCCGCTGAAGCGCTTCGCGAACGGCACCGACATGGCCGGCACCGCCATCTTCCTTGCCTCACCCGCCGGCTCGTACATCACCGGGGCCGTGCTGCCGGTCGACGGCGGCACCGCCACCACCCTCTGACGAACCGTTCTTCTCTTCCGTACGTCCGCGTGGGGCCGACGGCCCCGAGCATGAAAGGGCCCTGCTTTGAGGATCGTTGTCGCTGTGAAGTACGTACCCGATGCCACCGGCGACCGCCACTTCGCCGATGACCTGACCACTGACCGGGATGCCGTGGACGGCCTGCTGTCGGAGCTGGACGAGTACGCGGTGGAGCAGGCCCTGCAGATCGCAAAGGACGCGGACGACGCCGAGGTCACCGTCGTGACCGTCGGTCCGGAGGATGCCAGGGAAGCCGTCCGCAAGGCCCTGTCGATGGGCGCGGACCGGGGTGTGCACGTCGAAGACGACGATATCCACGGTTCGGACGCCATGGGCACCTCCCTGATCCTGGCAAAGGCCATTGAGAAGACCGGTTACGACCTGGTCGTCACCGGCATGGCCTCCACCGACGGCACCATGGGCGTGCTGCCGGCGATGCTGGCCGAGCGCCTCGGCGTGCCGCAGGTCACCTACCTGTCTGAGGTCAACGTGGCCGACGGCAAGGTCACCGGCCGCCGTGACGGCGACGTCGCCTCCGAAGAGCTCGAGGCCGCCCTGCCGGCGCTGGTGTCGGTCACCGACCAGTCCGGTGAGGCCCGCTACCCGTCCTTCAAGGGCATCATGGCCGCGAAGAAGAAGCCGGTGGAGTCCCTGGACCTGGACGACTTGGGCATCGAGGCGGACGAGGTCGGCCTCGGGGGCGCCTGGACCAGGGTTGAGGACGCGGCGCCGCGTCCGGCCCGTGTACAGGGCACGATCGTGACCGATGAGGGTGCGGGCGCCAAGCAGCTCGCCGAGTTCCTGGCCGGTCAGAAGTTCATCTGAGCCTGAGTTGCCTGCCCGGTCTTCTTCGAACCAGGAGTGATTTCCCATGGCTGAAGTTCTTGTCTATGTCGACCACGTGGGCGGTGCCGTCCGCAAGCCGACCCTCGAGCTGCTGACCCTCGCCCGCCGTATCGGTGACCCTGTCGCCGTGCACCTGGGCCCGGGTGGTGCCGCCGCCGCGAAGACCCTGGCCGAGTACGGCGCGGTCAAGGTCCTGACCCACGAGGCTGCGGAGTTCGCCGACTACCTGGTCGTGCCGAAGGTCGACGCTCTTCAGGCCGCCTACGAAGCGGTCTCTCCGGCGGCGGTGCTGGTGCCGTCTTCTGCGGAGGGCAAGGAGATCGCCGCCCGCCTTGCGGTGCGGATCGGCTCGGGCATCATCACCGACGCCGTCGACCTGGAGAACAGCGACGACGGCCCCGTCGCGACGCAGTCCGTGTTCGCGGCCGCGTTCACCACCAAGTCCCGTGTCTCCAGGGGCACTCCGGTCATCACCGTGAAGCCGAACTCGGCCACCCCGGAGACCGCCCCGGCCGCCGGAGCGGTCGACGAGCTGGCCGTGACCTTCTCCGAGGCTGCGACCGGCACCAAGGTGACCGCCCGCAACCCGCGTGAGTCCTCGGGGCGTCCGGAGCTGACGGAGGCGGCGATCGTGGTCTCTGGTGGCCGTGGCGTCAGCGGTGCCGACAACTTCTCGCTCATCGAGGCCCTCGCCGACTCCCTCGGCGCGGCCGTCGGCGCGTCGCGTGCCGCGGTGGATGCGGGTTGGTACCCACACACCAACCAGGTCGGCCAGACGGGCAAGCAGGTCTCCCCCCAGTTGTACATCGCCGCCGGCATCTCCGGCGCCATCCAGCACCGCGCCGGCATGCAAACAGCCAAGACCATCGTCGCCATCAACAAGGACGAAGAAGCACCCATCTTCGAACTCGTTGACTACGGCGTCGTCGGCGACCTCTTCGACGTCGTCCCCGCCCTCACCGAAGAAGTCAAAACCCGCAAGGGCTGACACGCCACCGGAACACCACTCCTCGGAAAGCACTTCTTCCATGGCCGCCACCCTCACCCAACACCTCGCCGACTTCACCGCCGCCACCTCCTACGAGAATCTGCCGGACGAGGTGGCGGACGACAGTAAGCGGGTACTCCTCGACTCGATCGGCTGCGCCCTCGCCGCTGTCGACGAACCCCGCGGCCGCATCGGCATCGAGTACGCCGGCCTGCAGGGCGGAACGGACGAGTCTGCCACCGTCCTCGGCTCGGACAAGCGCAGTTCGGTGTTCGGTGCGGGGTTCGCCAACGGCGAGCTGATCAACACCCTCGACTTCGACGCCGCGCTCCCAATCGTCGAGACGCACCCCGACTACGTGACCGCGCTGGAGGCCAACCCCGCGGCCCGACCCACCCGCGTCGAGGTCACCGCCCGCGGTACGACGCACACCGCCGAGCGCAGCTTCCCCAAGGGCAGCCCCTCTCCGGACCCCGCTACGTACGCGACGACGGATGACCTGGTCGACAAGTCCCGGCACAACGCCTCGGGAATGCTCAGCGAGGCGGACACGGACCACGCGGTTGAGACACTGCTCAATCTGGAGACGGCCGCGGACGTACGTGCCGTGTTGCGTGCGCTGCCCCCCTTCCCGTTCGCGCCGGTAGCCCCGGACGACCTCGAGTCCCATGGACCGGATGGAGACAAGGATGCCGCTGACCGCGGACGAACTCACCGCCCACGTCGAATCCTGGGCCCCGGCCGCGCTGGTGCGCGAGGACGACCTGTCGCCCGGCCCGGCAGCCGCCCTGGCCGCGCTGCTCGGCCGGCATGAGGACGGGCCGGCCGCTGGAGAGCCGCTGCCGCCGCTGTGGCACTGGCTGCACTTCCTGGAGTGGGTTCCGCAACAGGATCTCGGTCCGGACGGGCATCCGCTGCACGGTCACTTCCTGCCTCCGATCCCCGGCCGCCAGCGCATGTTCGCCGGCGGTCGGTACGAGGCCCGCCGCCCCCTGCTGACGGGCGTCCGCACCAGGCGGATCAGCAGCCTTCATTCGGTGACGGTCAAGCAGGGCTCCTCCGGCCCCCTGCTGTTCACCACCGTCCGGTACGAGTACGCGCAGGAGAGCGAGGTCTGCGCCGTCGAGGAGCAGGACATCGTGTACCGCTCCGGCTCTGCCTCATCCGCACCGGCCGTAGTCACAGCGTCGCAGGAGCCCGAGTCCAAGGATCGCTGGCAGCTTCCGCTGACTCCTGACCCGGTGCTGTTGTTCCGGTTCAGCGCGCTCACCGCCAACGCCCACCGCATCCACTACGACGACCCGTACGCCCGGGAGATTGAGGGCCACGCCGGACTGGTCGTGCACGGTCCGCTGCTGGCCCTGCTGATGCTGGAGCTCGCCCGCCGGAACGAGCCTCGCCCCGTCCGGAACTTCTCCTTCCGACTTCGCAGTCCGGTCTACGCGTACGAGCCACTGCTCGCCCATGGGACACCGGACGGCGACCGCGCCGCCCTGCGCGTCTCGACCGGCCGCGCGGACCGACACAGCACCGGTGAGGTGACCTTCGCGTGATCGGCACCTTCACCCGGGCCCGCACCCTGCTGTTCGTACCGGCCGATCGTCCCGACCGCTTCGCCAAGGCGGCCGGGAGCGGAGCCGCGGCCGCCATCCTCGACCTGGAGGACGCGGTGGCCCCGCAACGCAAGGAGGAGGCCCGTCGGCATGCAGCAGCCTGGCTGTCGTCAAACGGGCACGCCCTGGTCCGGGTCAACAGCCTGGGAACGCCCTGGTACGAGGAGGACGTGGCGATGGCCGCCCAGTGCGGGGCGCCGGTCGTCGTGCCCAAGGCGGAGTGCCCCACCGCCCTCGCAGAACTCGCCGACCGCCTCGGCCCTTCCGGTGTCGTCATCGCCCTCATCGAGACGGCGCTCGGCGTCGAGCGGGCCTTCGAGGTGTGCTCCTCGCCCGGCGTCGTACGTGCTGCGCTGGGGAACGTCGACCTCGCCGGTGAGCTGGGCGTCTCCCCCGACGACCAGGTGGCGCTGGCCTACGCCCGCAGCCGGCTGGTGTGTGCCTCGGCCGCAGCACAGCTGGCGCCGCCCGTGGACGGGGTCACCACCGCCGTTCGGGACGAGACCGCCCTCACCGCTGATCTGGACCACGCCCGCCGCCTCGGCTTCACCGGGAAGCTGTGCATCCACCCGGCCCAAGTGGTGCAGGTCGAGAAGGCGTTCGCCCCCACCGAGGAGGAGCTGCGCTGGGCCCGGGAGGTCACCACGGTGCAGGACGGAGTGTCCGTAGTGGACGGGAAGATGGTCGACAAGCCTGTCCTCGAGCGGGCCCGCCGCATTCTCGCCTCCGCCTGAAAACGGATGGGTCCCGGCACGTTCCACCGTGCCGGGACCCATCCGTTTTCAGAACGGGGCAATGACGCCCCGGTCGACAAGTGCGCCCAGCTCCGCCCCTCCCAGGCCGAGCACCTCGCTGAGCACCTGCTCCGTATGCTCGCCGAGTCTCGGCGCCGCAGCCACCGGCCCGTACTCCTCGCCCCGGCGCAAGGGCAAGCGCGCGGTCAGCACCTCCCCGATACCGGGTTGCTCCACCTGTCCGATCACCCCGGACCCGCCGCCCGCGCGGATCTCTGCGGCGACCTCTGCCATGGTCCGGTACGCGCTCCACAGGACGTGGGCCGCATCCAGCTCCCGCGTCACCTGCTCCAGCTCACGGGCCTCGAACCAGGGGCGCAGCACTGCGGCGATCGTCTCCCGCAGGCGGAATCGCTCGGACTCCTCGTCCAAGTCGACACCCAGGGCGTCCTCCAGAGCGGCGAACACCTTCTCGGTGCCAGTCACGGTGCGCAGCGCTGCCCACTGACGGGGGGTGAGAGCCACTACCATCACGCGCCGCCCGTCTCCCGTGGCGAAGTCGACGCCGAAACTGCCGTACAGGTGGTTGCCGTGGCGTGCCCGATTCCCTTGCTCCTCGGCCTCGGCGAGCCAGCCCATACCGGCTATCCCGGCCAAGGCCACGTCGTGCAGGGCCAGTTGCAAGAAGGTACCCTCTCCGCTGAGCCCCCTTCTGTGCAGCGCAGCAAGCAGGCCCGTGACGGCCGTCATGCCGGTGAGGAGGTCCCAGGCCGGCAGGACGTGGTTGACCGGGTCCCCGGACCCGGCGGGACCGGTGAGGTGGGGCACGCCGACCTCGGGATTGACGGTGTAGTCCACCGCCGGGCGGCCGTCGGCGTATCCCTGGATGTGCACGTGGATCACGTCTGGGCGCCGCTCGGTCAGGACGTCGTACGACAGCCAGGGCCGGCCGGCGTTGTTGTCGACGACGAGTCCGTTGTCCCTTCCGGGGGCGGTAGCGAGCGCGATGACCAACTCACGCCCCTCCGGACTGCGCAGGTCGACGGCTACCGAGCGTTTGCCTTTGTTCAGCGCCGTCCAGTACAGGCTCTCTCCCGTGCGATCGGACACCGGCCAGCGCTGGTGATCGGGCCCGCCACCCACGGGGTCGACTCGGATGACGTCGGCGCCGAGCTGGCCCAGCGTCATGCAGCCCGAGGGGCCCGCGACGAAGCTCGCGCACTCCACAACGCGCAGCCCTGCAAGGGGTGTTCTTGTCGTACCGGGGATTGTCACAGCAGACCTCCAACTGGGCGCGCCTGCGGAGCGGGCGCACGACCCGTGTAATCCATTAAGCATGATATATCTTATGTGAAAGGTGCGGCATACGGACGAGAACCGGAGGGAGCGTTCGGCACGACGTCGACAGCGGAGGCACTGCAGCGCCTGGTTGACCGGAAGGAAATTCAGGATGCGCTGGCGCGCTACGCCCGCGGGGTGGACCGCGGCGACTGGGAACTGGTCAGGTCCGCCTACCCCCCGACGCCCACGACGAGCACGGCTCCTTCAGCGGCGGTATCGACGGTCTGATCTCCTGGCTGACCGATCGCTTCGAGGGAGTCGACAATTCCGTGCACTTCCTGGGCAACTGCCTGATCGAGCCGACCGGTCCGGACAACGCCCTCGTTGAGACGTACTTCGTCAGCGCGCCCCTCACCACGAAGGACCCGCATCGCACGATCGACGCCGGTGGCGCGCTCACTTCCAGCCGTCACAGGACAGCCCGCAACTGCTCGTCCAAGATCATCGCTGCCTTGGTGATGCTTCCGGGCATGAGGTGCCTGTACGTGCGGTAGGCGACCTGGATCGACGTGTGCCCCATCCATCCCGCCACGTCTGTGACGGGAATGCCGTTGCTCAGCGCGTTGGACGCGAAGAAGTGCCGAAAGCTGCACATTCCGACGCCTTCCGCCGACGGGAGGACCTGGAACAGCTTCGACACCCGGTATCGCTCGTTCGGTTCGCTGAAGGGCCCCTTCGGCCCCCTCAAGAGGTACCCGTCCTCCGTGGTCCCGTGCTCTTCCGCGAATCGTTCGATCGAGAAAGACGTCTTCTTCCGGTCGCTGTTTTCCCCGAGCGTCGCGAAACCGGATGGCGCAGGCGTGCGGGCAACGACTGGACCTGGAACAGTCACAGGGCTTGAAGAAGGAACCCATGCCGCGGGCGAGCCGACGAGCCAAGGAGCGAGACCTTCCGAAGGGGCGAGCGAACCAGCGAAGGCCGGCTCTGCTGTCACGTCCCTCGGTCAGCAAGGCGGAGATCTCCGACTCGCCGCATGCTGGCTACTTGCTGACCTGGGGTTCACCCAGCATGCACTTGACCTGACCCTATGAGGACCGGGCCCCCTTCCCTGCTCAGCCCAGCGGTGCCTACCG
>NZ_JBHSPC010000077.1:43637-123697 GCF_042656345.1 Streptomyces incanus | reverse complement strand
TCATCCGATCAACGACACACCCGCGCAAAGGCCACACATTCGAACCTCACACTCGCCTGTCCTACCGACACCGGTACCGGACGCACGACACCACCAGATGACACCATCACTACGGATACCAAAGGAAACGCGTGAGCCTGTCCCGCGGATGATTCGGGGGATCATCGGTGACAGTGCCCGACCGGGCGCGCAGGAGCCGTGGAGAGGGGCGAAAATCGGGTCCGTGGAACTCACTCTGCTCGGCACCGGTGCCCCCGCGGGCCTGCCCCGCCCCGACTGTCCCTGCGCCGCCTGCGCGTCCGCCGCCGGTCCCCACGCGCGCGCGGCGACCTCGCTGCTCGTGGACGGTTCGCTGCTGCTCGACCTGATGCCGGGCGTGGCCTTCGCCGCCGCCCGCGCGGGGCATTCGCTGGGCGGTGTGCGCCAGGTGCTGCTCTCCCATCCGCACGACGGTCCCGCGGTCGAGGTGCCCGCCGGGCTGCCGCAGCCCGGCCGGGTGCCGGACGGACGGGAGCTGGCGCTGCTGACGGGCCACCGGGTGCGGGCGGTGGCGCTGGACGCGCCGGGCACCGGGTACGCGGTGACCGGCCCGGACGGGCAGCGGCTGCTGTATCTGCCGCCGGGCACGGCGCCGGCCGGCCTGGAGGAGCCGGCCGCACCGTACGCCATGGTGCTGCTGGACGTCGTGGGGCGCCCGGACGCGCTGGCGCGGCTGCGGGCGGTGGGCGCGGTGGGGCCGACGACGGATGTCGTCGCCGTGCACCTCGACCACGACGTGCCGCCGGGCGCGGAGGAGCGGCGCCGGCTCGCGGCGGCCGGGGCACGCGCCGTGCCGGACGGGACCACGCTGGAGGTGGGCGCCTACGAGGACGTCCCCGACCTGCCGCGCCGGACGCTGATCCTGGGCGGGGCGCGGTCCGGCAAGTCGGTGGAGGCCGAGCGCCGGCTGGAGACCCTGCCCCAGGTGCTGTACGTGGCGACCGGCGGGTCCCGCAACGGGGACACCGAGTGGGCGGCCCGGGTGTCGGCCCATCAGGAGCGGCGGCCCGGGTCGTGGCGGACCCTGGAGACCTGCGATCTGGTGCCGCTGCTGGGGGTCGACGGGCCGCCGCTGCTGGTGGACTGTCTGTCGCTGTGGCTGACGGACGCGATGGACTCCGTCGGGGCGTGGGACGACGCCCAGTGGGCGGACGGCGGCGAACGGGCGCTCAAGGAACGGGTGCGTGAGCTGACGGACGCGGTGCGCGCGACCCGGCGGACCGTGGTCGCCGTGTCCAACGAGGTGGGCTCGGGCATCGTCCCCGCCACCGCGTCCGGCCGCCGGTACCGGGACGAACTCGGGCGGCTGAACGCGGCGTTCGCGCGGGAGTGCGAGCAGGTGCTGCTGGTGGTGGCGGGCCAGGCGCTGGCGCTCCGGGGGTGAACCGGGGTCGGCGCCGGGTCAGGTCGCCGGCTTTCGCGCGATGATCCGGTACGCGTTGGCGAACGGGGTGTGCCGCAGGACGGGTGCCAGCGCGAAGTCCGTCAGCGCCGCGACGGCGACCAACGGGACACCCGCCCGCAGCAGCACGGCACGCGCCTGCTGCTGGAACGGGGTCGGCGGGATCGCGCGCCACGGGGCGTCCGGAGCGGGCAGGGCATGGGAGAGAGCCAGCGCGGCGGCGCCGGCCAGGTCGTACGGGACGTACAGGGCACGGTGCTTGGACCCGGACGTGCCGGGCTTGGCGGCGACGGACCTGGTCGTGACGATCGCGCAGCCGAGCGCCTCCAGTTCGGCCCGGAGGTTGCGCGGCGGCAGCAGGTGGAGTCGGCGGGGCTGGTCGTAGGACAGCCACCGGTTGCCGAACAGGGCGGCGAACGCGCAACCGGGGTCCAGCGTCTCGATGAGCAGATGTCCGCCGGGGCGCAGGGCGTCCAGGGCGGCGCGGAGTTCCGCCCGCGGGTCGGTGGTGTGTTCGAGGTGGTGCAGCAGGCTGACGACGTCGTAGCGGGCCGCCACCCGGGCTCCCAGCTTCGGGTCCGTCAGCGCGCCGATGTGGGCCTCCTCGACGCGGTCGAGGAGGCGGGCGCGTTCGACGCGCGCGGTGAGGTCGGTGCCGTCGAAGGCGGTGTACGGGAAGAACTCCCGCGCGGTGTCCGGGAAGCGGCCGTGCCCGGTGCCGACGTCCAGCCAGCTCTCCGGTTCGCCGAAGCGCAGCATCGCGCGGGCCGTGGCCCGGCGGCGGCGCGGGGCGTCGCGCAGCGCGAGGACGTGGTCGGTGACGGCGTCCCGGGGGGCTCCGCGCAGCGCCCGGTGGTGGAAGGCCAGGCCCTCGGCGGTGAGCCGGGGGTTCTGGAAGGTGTGTCCGCATTCCCGGCACTCGTCGACGGTGAACCGGCCCGGCCGGTGCCGCCGCAGGTCACCGGTGCGCAGCCGGTTGCGCAGCCGCGCCGAGCCGCACCAGGGGCAGTCCCCGCGGCGCGGCTCGTGCACCCGCACGGAGGCTTGCTGGGCGGGGACGACCGGAGCACGGCGGGCGGCGGGCGACGGGACGGCGGCGGGCGCGTCGGGCTCTGACATGGCGGCTCCGGGTGGGTCGGGCGGGGCGAGCGGGGTGAGGTGGGCGGGGCTGAACAGGGAGGGGCGCGAACGGAACGGGTGGAACGGGCTCGGTGTCCTGACTGCATGGTCGGGGCACGGTGACGACATTCCCTTGCAAAACGTTACGGATCGGATGGCGATCCCGGGCGCAATGACGCCGGGGTGGCGTCGTTCGGCGGGCGGGATGCCGGCGGCGCGGCCCGGAGGATGCCGACGACGGGCCCCAGGACCCCGATGTGTTCGATCCGGGCCGGTACTGTTCGGCGAATGAGCGCGCTTAATCTCGACGACTTCACCGATCTGATCGAGCGTCCGGACGGCGGGGTACGCCGTGACGCGGAGGCGCGCCGCGAGCGCCAGATCGTGCCGCCCGGGTCGCTGGGCCGCCTGGACGAACTGGGTGAGTGGCTGGCCGCCGCGCAGTCCGCGGTGCCGGTGCGGCCGATCGAACGGCCGCGGGTCGTCCTCTTCGCCGGTGATCACGGGATCGCCCGGCAGGGTGTCTCGGCGCGGCCCGCGGGCAGCGCCGTGGAGCTGGTGCGCGAGGTGCTGGAGGGCGGCCGTCCGGTGTCCGTGCTGGCCCGGCGGCTCGGAGTGCCGGTGCGGGTGGTCGACATGGCCCTGGACTGCGACCCGGACACCCTGCCCGAGGACGTCGTACGGCACCGGGTGCGGCGCGGCAGCGGACGGATCGACGTCGAGGACGCGCTGAGCCTCGAGGAGGCCGAGGCGGCGTTCCGGGCCGGGGTCGCGGTGGCCGACGAGGAGGCCGACTCCGGTACGGACCTGGTGGTGCTCGGCGATGTGAGCGTGGGCGGGACCACGGCGGCGGGTGTGCTGGTGGGCGCGCTGTGCGGGACGGACGCGTCCGTGGTCACCGGGCGCGGCGGGCTGGCGATCGACGACCTGGCCTGGATGCGCAAGTGCGCGGCGGTCCGCGACGCGCTGCGACGGGCCCGGCCGGTGCTCGGCGACCAGCTGCGGCTGCTGGCGACGGTGGGCGGGGCCGACCTCACCGCGATGACGGGCTTCCTGCTGCAGGCCGCGGTACGGAAGATGCCGGTCGTGCTCGACGGGGTCGTGACGGCGTCGTGCGCGCTGGTGGCGCAGCGGATCGCGTTCCGGGCGCCGGACTGGTGGCTGGCCTCGCACGACAGCGGTGAGCCGGGCCAGGCGAAGGCACTGGACCGGATGGCGCTGGAACCGCTCCTCTCCCACGGCGTCACCGTGGGAGAGGGCACGGGCGGCCTCCTGGCCCTCCCCCTGGTCCAGGCGGCGGCCGCCCTGGCCGCGGAACTGCCGGAACACCCGAAGGAGTCGGAGATCCGGGAGGCGCCGAAGACACCGGAATCCTCGGAGCGGCCTGCCGAGACGGACCGACCGGCGGAACCGGAGACCCCGGGAGCGCCGAAGCCCGAGTAGCCGGCCCTCTTACGCCCCGAGAGGCGGTCCCGGCACCCCCGCCGCCCTGTCACCCACGTCCACCCGCCCTGTCACCCACGTTCAATGGGGCGGGGCGGGTCGGGGTCGGGTGTGCCGCCGATCCAGTTCTGGACGGCGCGGCGGGGCGCCGACCAGCGGAGGTCGTGGTGGTAGGCGCGGAGGACGGCTTTCGCGCGGGCGCGGGGTCTGCGCCGGTAGAAGTGTCTGGACCACGGGGAGCCGGGACGGGCCAGGCGCAGCGCGCCGAACAGGGCGATGACGGGGACGATCACGCCGAACACGGCGATCCTCGCCTTGCCCTTGCTCAGGGCGATGAGCGAGAAGAGGAAGTTGACCCCGACGTTCAGGGCGACGCCGACGCGGTTCTGGAGTTCTTCCCCGCTGAGGTTGTTGACGCCGAACGGGGAGAACCCGGCCAGCACCAGCCCGACCAGGGCGGCGGTGAGGACGACCACCTCGACGCTCTGCCGGCCCGCTTCGGTCCAGTAGACGTCGTCGAGGTGCAGGATCAGCGCGAACTCGTCCAGGACGAGACCCGCACCCACGCCGAAGACGACCGCGCTGAGCGCCGACCCGAAGCCGCGCCCGCCGCTCGCCACCGCGCCGAAGCCGCCGACGACCGTGAGGATCACGCCGGGCACGACGTGGTGGATGTGCAGACCGCCCGCCTTGACGTTGCCGAAGGGGCCCTTGCCGGCCCGGATCAGCCGGGTGACGGCCCGGGTGATCACGAAGGTGAGGACGAAGGCGGCGAGGGCGAGAAGCAGCGGCAGCTTGCCCGGCTCGATGATGTTCCGCTGCAGCCAATGTCCCATAAGCGCACTTTATCCATGGCGGCTCGGGGTGCCTTGCTGACCACCGGGTAACCTGCGCCGGTGCCCGCACCCTTCCTGACCTCGCTGTCCGACGGTCTGCGCTTCGCCTTCGGCACCCTGACCGTGTTCCCGGTCCGGGTGACCCGCTGGGACCGCCCGGCCGCGTGCGGCGGCATGCTGTGCGCCCCGCTCGCCGGGCTGGTGGTGGGCGCCGCGGCCGCCGCCGTCGGGCTCCTGCTGCTGCTCCTCGGCGCGGGCGCGCTGCTCGCCGCCGTCGCCACCGTCGCCGTACCCGCCGTCCTCACGCGCGGGCTGCATCTCGACGGGCTGGCCGATGTCGCGGACGGGCTCGGCAGCGGCAAGCCGGCCGAGGACGCGCTGCGGATCATGAAGCAGTCGGACATCGGGCCGTTCGGCGTGCTCACCCTCGTCCTGGTGCTGCTGGCCCAGGTGGCCGCGCTGGCCCAGGCCTACGGCGACTCCTGGACCCGGGGCGCGCTCGCCGCCGTGGTCGCGGCGGTCGCGGCCCGGCTCGTCCTCACCCTCGCCGCCCGCGCCGGGGTGCCGCCCGCCCGTCCGGAAGGGCTGGGCGCCGCGGTCGCCGGGGTCGTCCCGCGGGCGGGCGCGGCGGCTGTCGCGCTCGCGGTGACCGGGGCCGCGGCGGCCGGGGGCGCCCTCCTCGGCGCGGACGGCGTCGTCCGTACCGTCCTCGCGGTGCTGCTGTCGGCCGCGGCCGCGCACCTTCTCCTGCGGCACTGCGTCCGCCGCTTCGGCGGGGTCACCGGCGATGTGTTCGGCGCGCTGACGGAGACCGCGGCGACGACCGTCCTCGTCGTCGCGGCGCTGGGCTGAATCGTCCACGGCGCCCCGGGGCTGTCCGGTACGGGCCTCAGCAGGCTCGGCGCCAGACCCCCAGTTCGTACTTCTTCAGCAGCGAACTCAACCTCAGCCGCCGGGAGTCCGCGCAGAAGCGGTCGGTGGGCAGTTCGTACTCGACGTGGAAGACGGCCTTGCCGGCCTCGATGAACGGGGTGAGCCGCGCGCACTCGCCGTACTGGGCGCACTGCTCGTTGACCGCGAAGTCGTGGTCGCCGACCAGCTGCGGGATCTGGTCCAGGTCGTTCTTCAGGCCGACGGCCAGGCCGCGCTCGTGGGCGAGCCGGGCGATCAGGCGGTTGTAGCGGAGCTGGTCGGCGGCGGTGAGCGGGAACCCGGTGCGGTTGCGGTAACCGTCCATGTTGTCCGGCTCCACCGCGTCGAAGCCCTTGTCCCGGCACATGTCGAACCGCTCGGCCATGATCGGCTCCAGGACGTCGGTACGCCGGATGTCGAGCCAGCGCTCGCCCTCCCAGCCGTTGCCGCGGCCGATCACCTCGCCGGGGAAGTCGCCGGCGTCGGGGCGGAAGTCCTCCCAGGCGCCCGTGGACAGGTAACAGATGACCTTCCGGCCGTCGCGGTGCAGCCGCGCGACCGTGTCCCCGGAGTGGTCGAACCCGTCGATGTCATAGACCGGTACGTCGACCGAGGTGTCGAGGCGTCCGCTGAGCTGCCACTGCCAGTCGGTGCCGGGACGCGGCTGCCAGCGGGGGCCGTCGCTCTGCCCGGGCCCGGACCCCGGACCGGATCCGGAGCCGGGGTCCGTTCCAAAGGCGCAGCCCGCGAGCAGCAGCAGCAGCGCGCCCAGAGCGAGTGGCACGGCAAGCGGTCCTGGGGGTCGTCTCACGGGTGTCTCACCTTCGCCGCCGTCCGGCGGTCCGCGGGCGGGGCCCCGAGGACGGCCGCCACGTCACCGATGGGTGAAGGCCCGCGGGAGGGAGCGGACACGCAGACGCGCGTAGTCTCGTCCGGAGTGTCGCCGTACCGGGGACGGCCCCGCCGAGACCGTACCGCCAGGTCGCCGTTAGGGTCGGCGCCGGGCCCGGTCGACCCACACTTTTCGGCCACTGCAACTTCACATCGGAAGCGAGAATTCACCACCGTGACTGCTCTCACTCTCAGCACCGCCGCGTTGCCCGGCCTGCGAGCCGACGCGATCGTGATCGGTGTCGCCAAGGGCACTGCGTCCCCGGCCGGGGGCCCGGTCGTCGTACCGGGCGCCGAAGCCGTGGACAAGGCCTACGACGGCAGGCTCGCCGACGTCCTGGAGACCCTCGGCGCGTCCGGCGCCGAGGGTGAGGTGACGAAGCTCCCCGCGCCGACCGGCTTCAAGACGCCGCTCGTGGTCGCGGTGGGCCTGGGCACCCAGCCCGAGAAGGACGCCGCCCCCGACACCGAGGCGCTGCGCCGCGCGGCCGGCGTGGCCGCCCGCGCCCTCTTCGGGTCCAGGAAGGCCGTCTTCGCCCTCCCGATGACGGACGCGGCCGACGCCGGCGCGGTCGCCGAGGGCGCGCTGCTCGGCGCGTACTCCTTCGACGCCTACAAGAACAGGGACGACGACGACGGCAAGGACGGGAAGAAGGACCGGAAGGCGCCGCTCGCCGAGGCCGTGCTGGCCGGCGTGAAGTCCCGCGACAAGGCGTTCAAGGCCGCCGTGGAGCGTGCCACCGCCGTGACCGAGGAGCTCAACCGGGCCCGCGACCTGATCAACACCCCGCCCAACGACCTCGACCCCGAGGCGTTCGCCGCCGTCGCGCAGGCCGCGGCCAAGGAGCACGGCATCAAGGTGCAGGTGCTCGACGAGAAGGCGCTGGCCAAGGCCGGCCACGGCGGCATCCTCGGCGTGGGCGCCGGCTCGGCGTCGGGTCCGCGGCTGGTGAAGCTGTCGTACACCTCCGCCAAGGCGAAGAAGCACCTCGCCTTCGTCGGCAAGGGCATCACGTACGACTCGGGCGGCATCTCGCTGAAGCCGGCCGGGCACAACGAGACGATGAAGTGCGACATGAGCGGTGCCGCCGCCGTGTTCGCCGCGGTGGTCGCCGCCGCCCGCCTCGGCCTCGCGGTCAATGTCACCGGCTGGCTGGCCCTGGCCGAAAACATGCCGTCGGGTTCCGCCACCCGCCCGGGTGACGTGCTGCGCATGTACAGCGGCAAGACGGTGGAGGTGCTCAACACCGACGCCGAGGGCCGTCTGGTCCTCGCGGACGCGCTGTGGGCCGCCTCGGAGGACAAGCCCGACGCGATCGTGGACGTCGCGACGCTGACCGGCGCGATGGTCCTGGCGCTGGGCAACCGCACCTTCGGCATCATGGCGAACGACGACACCTTCCGCGCCGCGGTGCTGGAGGCCGCCGAGGAGGTCGGCGAGCCCGCCTGGCCGATGCCGCTGCCGGAGCACCTGCGCAAGGGGATGGACTCGGCCACCGCCGACATCGCGAACATGGGCGAGCGGATGGGCGGCGGACTCGTCGCCGGTCTCTTCCTGCGCGAGTTCGTCGGCGAGGGCATCACCTGGGCCCACCTCGACATCGCGGGGCCGGCCTTCAACGAGGGCAGCCCCTTCGGGTACACGCCCAAGGGCGGTACGGGTTCGGCGGTACGGACGCTGGTCCGCCTCGCGGAGCAGACGGCGGCCGGCGAACTGGGCTGAGCCGACCGGCCGCCGGCGGGGCCCCGTGCGCGGGCAGGACGGGGCCCCGCCGACCGCCGGCCGGGTCGTGCCCCGCCGTACCGGGCCGGATGCTTCCGGATCCTTCCGGGCCGGATCCTTCCAGGCCCTTCCGGTGCGTGCCGCCGGCCGCGCCGCCGTCGTACCGCCCCCGTACCGGCCGGGGCTCCGGGGGGCGCGTCGTACGGGACGTCGCACGCGCTCACCGTGCCCACGACGGCGGTTGCTCGAACGTGGGGCGTCTCACACCGCCGCCCCACGTCTCGTTCCGCGCCGACAAGTGCGAGGATAGGGCTCGGCAGGACAGGGCCCCACCGAAGGGCCGAAGGCAAAAGAGCGGCCGGACACCAGCCGCCGACCGGTCGCTGCAGACCGGCGTGGCGCACATGCATGGAGGACGTGACGTGGCGAACGACGCCAGCACTGTTTTCGACCTAGTGATCCTCGGCGGCGGCAGCGGCGGTTACGCCGCGGCCCTGCGCGGGGCGCAGCTGGGCCTGGACGTCGCCCTGATCGAGAAGGACAAGGTCGGCGGTACCTGCCTGCACAACGGGTGCATCCCCACCAAAGCCCTGCTGCACGCGGGCGAAATCGCCGACCAGGCCCGCGAGAGCGAGCAGTTCGGTGTGAAGGCCACCTTCGAGGGCATCGACATGGCGGCCGTCCACAAGTACAAGGACGACGTGATCTCGGGCCTGTACAAGGGCCTGCAGGGTCTGATCGCTTCCCGCAAGGTGACCTACATCGAGGGTGAGGGCCGGCTGTCGTCGCCGACCTCCGTCGATGTGAACGGCCGGCGGCTCCAGGGCCGCCACGTCCTGCTGGCGACCGGCTCCGTGCCGAAGTCGCTGCCGGGCCTGGACATCGACGGCAACCGGATCCTCTCCTCCGACCACGCCCTCGTCCTGGACCGTGTGCCGAAGTCCGCGATCGTGCTGGGCGGCGGCGTCATCGGCGTCGAGTTCGCCTCCGCGTGGAAGTCCTTCGGCGCCGACGTCACCGTCGTCGAGGGCCTGAAGCACCTCGTCCCGGTCGAGGACGAGAACAGCTCGAAGCTGCTGGAGCGGGCGTTCCGCAAGCGGGGCATCAAGTTCAACCTGGGCACCTTCTTCCAGAAGGCCGAGTACACCCAGGACGGCGTGAAGGTCACCCTCGCCGACGGCAAGGAGTTCGAGGCCGAGGTCCTGCTCGTCGCCATCGGCCGCGGCCCGGTCTCGCAGGGCCTGGGCTACGAGGAGGCCGGGGTTGCCATGGACCGCGGCTACGTCCTGGTCGACGAGTACATGCGCACCAACGTCCCGACCATCTCCGCGGTCGGCGACCTCGTCCCGACGCTCCAGCTCGCGCACGTCGGCTTCGCCGAGGGCATGCTGGTGGCGGAGCGGCTGGCCGGTCTGAAGACCGTCCCGGTCGACTACGACGGCGTGCCGCGGGTGACGTACTGCCACCCGGAGGTCGCCTCCGTCGGCATCACCGAGGCCAAGGCCAAGGAGATCTACGGTGCGGACAAGGTCGTCGCCCTGAAGTACAACCTGGCGGGCAACGGCAAGAGCAAGATCCTCAAGACCGCGGGCGAGATCAAGCTCGTCCAGGTCAAGGACGGTGCGGTGGTCGGCGTCCACATGGTCGGCGATCGTATGGGCGAGCAGGTCGGCGAAGCCCAGCTGATCTACAACTGGGAGGCGCTGCCTGCCGAGGTCGCCCAGCTGGTCCACGCCCACCCGACGCAGAACGAGGCGCTCGGCGAGGCGCACCTGGCCCTCGCGGGCAAGCCCCTCCACTCCCACGACTGACGTCTTCGGTCACGGGCGCGACGACACAGACTTCCGCACTTCTAAGGAGCAACCGAAACCATGGCGGTTTCCGTAACCCTTCCGGCGCTCGGCGAGAGCGTCACCGAGGGCACTGTCACCCGGTGGCTGAAGGCCGAGGGCGAGCGCGTCGAGGCCGACGAGCCGCTGCTCGAGGTCTCCACCGACAAGGTCGACACCGAGATCCCGGCGCCCACCTCGGGTGTGCTGTCCTCCATCAAGGTCGCCGAGGACGAGACCGTCGAGGTCGGTGCCGAACTGGCCCTGATCGACGACGGCAGCGGGGCCCCCTCCGAGGCTCCGGCCCCGGCCGCCGAGCAGCCCGCCGCACCGGCTCCCGAGCCGACCCCGGCCGCCCAGCCCGCGCCCGCCGCCGAACAGCCTGCCCCGGCGCCCGCGGCGGAGGCCCCCGCCGCGGGTGCCGCCGAGGGCACTGACGTGGTCCTGCCCGCGCTCGGTGAGTCCGTCACCGAGGGCACCGTCACCCGCTGGCTGAAGTCGGTCGGTGACAGCGTCGAGGCCGACGAGCCGCTGCTCGAGGTCTCCACCGACAAGGTCGACACCGAGATCCCGGCGCCCACCTCGGGTGTGCTGCTGGAGATCACGGTCGGCGAGGACGAGACCGCCGAGGTGGGCGCCAAGCTCGCCGTCATCGGCGCTCCGGGTGCCGCTCCGGCGGCTGCCGCCCCGGCCCCGGCTCCCGCCCCGCAGGCCGCCCCGGCCCCGGCTGCCGCTCCGGCGCCCGCTCCTGCTGCTGCCCCGGCCCCGGCTGCCGCTCCGGCTCCGGCTCCGGCTCCGGCTCCGGCTCCGGCTCCGCAGCAGGCTGCCCCGGCCCCCGCGCCGGCGGCTCCCGCCGCTCCGGCCGCCGCCGCGCCCGCCGCGGTTCCGGCCGCCGCACAGCCGACCGACGAAGGCGCCTACGTGACCCCGCTGGTGCGCAAGCTCGCCGCCGAACAGGGCGTCGACCTGGCCACCGTCAAGGGCACCGGCGTCGGTGGCCGTATCCGCAAGCAGGACGTGGTCGCCGCGGCCGAGGCCGCGAAGGCCGCCCCGGCGGCGGCTCCCGCGCCGCAGGCCGCCCCGGCGGCCAAGCGGACCCCGGTCCTCGAGGTCTCGCCGCTGCGCGGCCAGACCGTGAAGATGCCGCGGATCCGCAAGGTCATCGGCGACAACATGGTCAAGGCGCTGCGCGAGCAGGCGCAGCTGTCCTCGGTCGTCGAGGTCGACGTCACGCGGCTGATGAAGCTGCGTGCGCGGGCCAAGGACGCGTTCGCGGCCCGTGAGGGCGTCAAGCTCTCCCCGATGCCGTTCTTCGTCAAGGCCGCGGCCCAGGCGCTGAAGGCCCACCCGGCCGTCAACGCCCGGATCAACGAGGCCGAGGGGACCATCACCTACTTCGACACCGAGCACATCGGTATCGCGGTGGACTCCGCGAAGGGCCTGATGACCCCGGTCATCAAGAACGCCGGTGACCTCAACATCGCCGGTATCTCCAAGGCCACGGCCGAGCTGGCGGGCAAGGTCCGGGCGAGCAGGATCACCCCGGACGAGCTGTCCGGCGGGACCTTCACCATCAGCAACACCGGTTCGCGCGGCGCGCTGTTCGACACGATCATCGTGCCTCCGGGCCAGGTCGCGATCCTCGGCATCGGTGCCACGGTCAAGCGTCCGGCCGTCATCGAGACGGAGGAGGGCACGGTCATCGGCGTCCGCGACATGACGTACCTGACGCTGTCCTACGACCACCGTCTGGTGGACGGTGCCGACGCGGCCCGTTACCTGAACTCGGTCAAGGCGATCCTGGAGGCGGGCGAGTTCGAGGTCGAACTCGGCCTGTGATCCACGGCCGTTGAAACCGGGTCGCCGACCCCGGTCACTGGTGCCCCCGTCCGGAAGTCTCCGGGCGGGGGCACCGTCGTGTGCGCGGTGTGCGGGCCTCGGCTGGGGCGTCGCACGGGCCCGGCCGCACCGATCGTGTGAGCCCGGCCGCACCGGCCGTGTGAGCCGAGCCACACCGGCCGTGCGGAAGTCGGGGGGTACGTCGTGGGATGGTCGGCGCATACGCCGCGGGGCATGGTGTATACGCCGTGTAAGCCTCGTCTCACCTGGTCGAAAGCGCCCTGTGCGCCCCTCCCGGACGGCGTCACCGCCGTATTGTCTAAGGGTCAATCGTCCTCAAGGGTCCTGTCCGTCGCCCGTCCGCCGCCCTTCGACGGGGCCAGTCGGGCGGCTGCCTCGGATTCACGAGTCCTGTTCAAGGAGCCCTCATGACCGCGCCCGTCGTCCACTCGCTGCGCGAGCAGATCCGCGAGCACATCCTGGAAGGGATCATCAGCGGGCGCTGGCAGCCGGGCGAGCGGATCGTGGAGCGGCGGATCGCGACGGAGCTCGAGGTCAGCCAGACGCCGGTGCGGGAGGCGTTGCGCGAGCTGGAGTCGCTGCGGCTGATCGAGTCGGCGCCCAACAAGGGCGTCCGGGTGCGGAACCTCTCGGCCGAGGACCTGGAGGAGAGTTACCCGGTGCGGGCCGGTCTCGAGGCGATCGCCGCGGAACTGGCGGCGGAGCGGCTGGCGGAGGACTGCTCGGCGCTGGAGTCGCATGTCGCCGCGCTGTACGAGGCCGACCGCGTCGCCGACGGCACGGGCCAGGTGCGGCACACGGTCGCCTTCCACCGCGAGCTGGTCCGCGCGGCCGGCAACTCGGTGCTGCTGCACACCTGGGAGGGACTGGGCATCGAGGTCTTCACCGCCCTGTCCATCCGCTGGCTGGGCACGGTCCAGCAGTCCTACGCCGAGGAGCACGAAGAGCTGGTCGCGGCGTTCCGACAGCAGGATCCGGACATCGGCCGCCTGGTGAAGGAGCATGTGCTGGGGTGCGCGCCGCACGCCGCCGACGCCCCCACCTGATCTCCCGTATGCGCCCGTTCCGGCCGGGTCACCGTCCGCCCGGTCCATCCCGCGTCGCTGCGCCGGGCAGAACTGCCGGGACGTGCTCATACTGGTGAGTGCCGTGTCCTTCCCCGGGGCGGTGACCACGCCCCCCCGTCAGCCGAGGGTGGAGGCCATGTGATCCGGCCACAGCTCTCCTCCGTGTTTCCCAGGTCCGTGCTGGGCGCGTCCGTCCCGTCCTCGCCGCGCAGCGCCATGGCCTCGGCCGCATCGGCGGTCCGGTCCGTCGCACAGGGTCTGGCCGCTGTACCGGCGGCGCTCGCGTCGACCGGTACGGTGCTGCGGCCTCAGGTGCCCGGCCTCCGGCACACCCCGGGTGGCGTGCAGATCGCGGTCCAAAGGCTGGGGCGGCCCGGTACGGCAGCGGCGGCGCGCGAGCTCGAGGCCACACTGCGCCGGGTGCCGGGGGTGAGCCGCGCGGAGGTGAACGGCACGCTGGGCTGCGTGTACGTCGGCTGCGGGCCGAAGACCGATCTTGCGGCCGTCGCCGACCTCGTCGCGGCCGCCGAGGAGGCCCCGCTCGCGGAGGGCGCGGACCGGGGACGGCCCCCGGTCGGCTACCCGGGTTCTGCGGAGGAACGGATCGGCGCGGCCGTCCGGATCTGCACCGGCCTGGTGGCCGTGGGGGTGGCGTCGGTGGGCGAAGCGCTCAGGCTGCCGGCTCTGCACCCGGCGGTGCTGGCGGCGGTCCAGTTCGCGGAGTCCGCGCCGCCGCTGCGCGACGGCATCGCCCGCCGGGTCGGCGAGACGGTCACGGCACGCGGCTTCGCCGTGGCGGACCTGCTGGCGACGACGCTGTCCTTCCGGCCGGTGGGCGCCGCGGTGACCACCGTGCTGGCCGTCGCCCGGTACGCGGAGGTGCAGGCCCGCCGCGGGGCCTGGGCGGACTGGGCGCGCGGGCTGGGCGTGCACGAGGGGGCGTACCGCCACGACGCGGTGCCGGGTTACGGGCGTCCCGTGCCGCTGCCGCCGGGACCGGGCGATCGGTACGCCAAGGTGGCGGCACCGGTGGCGCTCGCGGCCTACGGTCTGGCGTCGGTCGGCATGCTCGGCCAGGACCGGGCGCTGGCGCCGCTGATCGCGGGGACGCCGCACGGCCCCCGGTTCGGCCGGGAGGCGTTCGCGTGCTCGGTGGGCCGGGCCCTTTCCGACCGGGGGGCGCTGGTGCTGCGGCCGGAAGCGCTGCGCCGCCTGGACCGGATCGACACGGTGGTCCTCGATGCCCGGGTGCTGGCCGGCCGCGACTGGACGGTCGAGGGGGTGCTGCGCCTGCCACCGCCCGGCGCCCCGAGGTCCGGCCTGCCGGACGATGACGGTCCCACGGGCCCTTCCGAGGGCGGACGGGAGAGCGCGGGGCCTGCCGACGTCCCCGGAAACGCGGGGGCCGACGGCGTCCCGGAGACCGGGGGGCGTGCGGGCGGTGCCGGGCCTGGCGGTCCGCAGGACGGCGGCTCGGCGGACGACGACGAGATCCACGTACGGATCCACGAGCTGATCGAGGCGGACGGTCCGGCCCGGAGGCGTCCCAGGCACGGCGCCGGCTCCCTCTCGCCGAAGCGGCAAGACGGCTGGGAGCTGAGGCCGTTCGGCGATGCGGAGGCCGCTCCCGACGGCGCCCTCGGCGGCGACGGCGGGCCCGCGCAGGCGGCCGCGCGGGCCCGGCAGTGGGCCGAGGAGGGTGCGCAGGTCGTGCTCGTCCTACGGGAGGGCACGCCGGTGGCGTTGGCTGCCCTGGTCCCCCAACTACACCCGCTCGCACACCACTTGGTGCGCGCCGCACGGGAGTGCGGTCAGGTGCGACTGGTGGGCGGCCCACCCGAACTGCACCGCCGGTTCGGGCTCGACGAGGCCGTGCCCACCGGCCACCGGCGTACGGCCGCCCTGGTGCGCTCCCTCCAGGCGGAGGGGCACGGGGTCGTGGTGGTCTCGGCACGGACCCGGCGCGCCCTTGTCCGCGCGGACCTGGGCATCGGATCGATCGCCGTCCCACGGCACGTGCCGTGGGAAAGCGACGTCGCCGCCCCTCCCGAGGTCGTCCACCTGCTGCTGACTGCCCTGACGGAGGCCCGGCGGATCGGCCGGCTGTGTGCCCGGCTGGATGGCGCAGGCACCGTGGCGGGCTCGGCTCTCGCCCTGCTCGTGCCCCGCCCGCGGGCCTGGGCGCGGGCCCGTCTGGTGGCCGACGGGGTGAGCATCGCCTCAGTCGCCGCGGGCCTCTGGGCGGGGTGGCGGCTACGCGGACGTCCGGCCCCGGCCGCCGCCGAGCGCACGCCCTGGCACGCCATGGCGGTACGCCAGGTGATGTCCCGGCTCGGCACCTCGTCCCGAGGGCTGGACGAGGCCGACGCCGCCCGGCGCCGGCAGTTCGAGGACCGGGACCGGCACGAACATACCGTCGGTCTGATCGGCCGGGTCGCGGAGGAGCTGGCCAATCCGCTCACGCCCGTCCTGGCGATCGGCGGCGGTGTCTCGGCGGCGCTCGGCTCCGTGCTGGACGCCGTGCTGATCGGCGGGGTGCTCGGCATGGACGCGCTGATCGGCGGGGTGCAGCGGCAGCAGGCGGACACCGCGGCACAGCGGCTGGTCGAGGCCACGTCGGTGCGGGTGCGGGTGCGCCGGCCCGGCCGGGCGGAGGCTGTGGAGGAGGCCGGCGAGCACCTGGTGCGCGGGGACCTGATCGAGCTGCGGGCCGGGGACTCGGTCCCGGCGGACTGCCGAGTGGTGCGGGCACAGGGCCTGGAGGTGGACGAGTCCAGCCTCACCGGCGAGTCGCTGCCCGTCGTGAAGAGCGCGGCGCCGACCGCGGCCCGGGCCGTCGCGGACCGCACCTCGATGCTCTACGAGGGCACGACGGTGGCGGCCGGCGAGGCGCTCGGTGTGGTCGTCGCCACCGGGACCGCCACCGAGGCGGGCAGCGCGGCCGGGGCGGGTCCCGGGGGCGCGCCGCCGGAGAGCGGGGTGGAACGGCGGCTGAAGGCGCTGGGCCGGTGGTTCCTGCCGCTGTCCGTCGCCGCGGGCGCCGCCCTGTTCGCCGTCGACCTGCTCCGCAGACGACCTCTGGGCGCCGCCCTGGGGGCCGCGGTCAGCCTGTGCGTGGCGGCCGTACCGGAGGGGCTGCCGTTCGTCGCCACGGTCGCGGAACTGGCCGCGGCCCGTCGGCTGTCCACGCGCGACACCCTGGTCCGCAGTGCCTCCACCATCGAGGCGCTGGGCCGCACCGACGTGCTGTGCTTCGACAAGACCGGCACACTCACCGAGGGCCGGATCAGCCTCCAGCAGGTCTCCGACGGCCTGCGGCGCGGTGCTCCCGGCCGGCTCGCTCCGGCACTGCGCCGGATCGTCGCCACGGCCGCCCTGGCCGGTCCGCCTGGCGCGGCCTCGACGCTGGCCCATCCCACCGACCGGGCCATCGCCACCGGGGCCGGGCGGCTCGGTGCCGCCCCGGCCCGGGCCGCCGGGCTCGGCGCGGACATCTGGGAGCGGCTGGCCGAGCTGCCCTTCGAACCGGGACGCGGTTACCACGCCGTGCTGGGGCGGTCCGACAGCGAGGCGCGGATCGTCGTCAAGGGCGCACCGGAGGTCGTCCTGGCCCGCTGCGACCGGGTCCGCCGGGACGACGCCACCGAGCCGTTCGACGAGCGGCTGCGCGGGGAGGCGGAAGCGGAGATCGACCGGCTGGCCCGGCGCGGCCTCAGGGTGCTCGCGGTCGCCGAGCGCGTCCTGCCCGCGGGTGCGCCGCAGGAGGGCACCGCACCCGCCGGTCCGGCGGACCTCGGCGACGAGGTCGTCGACGGGCTGTGCCTGCTGGGCCTGCTGGGCCTCGCGGACCCGGTGCGGCCCACCGCCGCGCAGAGCGTGGACCGGCTGTCCCGGGCCGGGGTGCGCATCGTCATGCTCACCGGCGACCACCCCAGCACCGCCGCCGCGATCGCCCGGGAACTGCGGCCCGGTGAGGAGCCGCGCCTGATGACCGGGGCGGAGCTGGACGCCCTCGACGACGCGGCGCTCGCCGGGAAACTGCCGGACATCACGGTGTTCGCCCGGGTCACCCCGGCGCACAAGGTCCGTATCGTCACCGCGCTGCGTTCGGCCGGCCGCATCGTCGCCGTCACCGGCGACGGCGCCAACGACGCGCCCGCCATCCGGATCGCCGACGTCGGCATCGCCCTCGGCTCCCGGGCCACGCCGGCGGCCCGTGCCGCCGCCGACGTGGTCGTCACCGACGACCGGATCGAGACCATCGTCGACGCCTTCGTCGAAGGCCGGGCCATGTGGGCCTCGGTGCGCAAGGCGCTGGGCATCCTGCTCGGCGGCAACCTGGGGGAGATCGTCTTCACCCTGGCGACCTCGCTGTTCACCGGACGCAGTGCCCTGAACGCCCGCCAGCTGCTCCTGGTCAACCTGCTCACGGACATGCTGCCCGCCATGGCCATCGCCGCCCGGCCGCCCGCCGACCGTCCCGACCGGCTGCTCGCGGAGGGCCCGGAGGCCTCGCTCGGCAAGGCCCTGATCCGGCACATCCGGCTGCGCGCCGCCGTCACCACGGTGGCGGCCACGGTCGCCTGGATCGTCGCCCGGGCCACCGGCACCCGGGGGCGCGCCGACACGGTCGCCCTGGTCGCCCTGGTGACGTCCCAGCTGTTCCAGACACTCCAGGACGCCGGCCGTGATCCGGTGGTGGCCGTGGCCGCGGTGGGGTCCCTGGTGGTCCTGGGCGTGGTGGTGAGCGTGCCGGGGCTCAGCCACTTCTTCGGCAGCCGGCCCCTGGGCCCCGCGGCCTGGACGATCGCGCTGGCGTCGGCGGCGGGGTCGTTGCTGGTGCCCCTCCTGGCCCGGGGCGCCGCCGACGCGTTGGGGAGAGTTCACCCGCAGAACACCCGTGTGCAGCCTGCCGTATGACATCGGGGGCGACAAAGGAGTCGTCCCCGGCACACCACGCGAAAGGCGGCGGACCATGCCGCACATCCTCACCACGATCCTGACCCAGGTGGCGATCGCCCTGATCGAGACCGCCGTGGTTCGGCTGGCCGTCCGGCTCTGGAAGGCCCTCGACACGAGCGGACGCCCGGCGGCCGCATACGCCTGAGCGCCCCTGAACCAGACTGCCCGAATTGTCCGTTCAGGCGGGTTTATTCGCGCGTATTGATGGAAGGCGGCCAGGGAGAGCCCTCGCCACTCATGCCTCACGGCAGGAGAGGACGGAGATGACTTCCCCAGATCCACAGACCCAGCCACCGCAGCAGCCGGCCCCGCCGCAGGCCGGGACCCAGACCGAGGAGACCCGCACTCCGGAACCGCAGCAGACCCCGACGGAACACCCCGAGCAGAAGCGGACGGGCGGCAAGGTGCTGCACCTGCACACCGCGCACGCCCGGGTTCCGATCCCCTACATCACCCCGGGCGACATGTTCTCCGGCGCCCGTAAGACCACGGCCGTGTCCACGACCACGTCCCTTCTCCCCTCGCCCCGCAAGCTGGCCTTCTACGGCCTCCTCGGCGCCATGGCCGTGGCCGAGGCCGTCGAGTGGCCGATCGCGGTGGCCGTCGGCGCCGCCACCGAAGTGATCACCCGTGAGCAGGCCGCACGCCAGCGCGCCGAACACCAGCGCATCGAGCGGGAACACGCCGGCCATGAGCAGGGCCGGGAGTCCGCCGCCAACCGGACGGAGACCGCGACGCCGTCGCGGCCGGCGACGGCATGACAGGTTCACCCTGAACACCGGCGGGGCCGGACGCCACCCGAGCGTCCGGCCCCGCCGGTGTTCAGCGTTTCCGAGCCACTCCGCCCGAATCGGCCGGTCGCCACCCGGGTGAGCAGGGAAAACGCGGCACCGCGTGCCCGGATCTCCGGCACCGGATGCCAATTTCATGATATCGAGATTTTTTCGGCCTCAGATCTTTGATCGATCATCGATCAGCAGGTTATTGTCGCCAGCGGGGTCTCTACCAGAGCCCCCAGCCCTGTCCTGCCAAAGACCAAGGGCACCCCCGAACCCTTACCGATGAGGGCACCCCCTTCGACTGAGGAAGGCGGCGACATGACCGACCCCAAGGCCATCCAGCCGAGCGAGCTGGACCAGCTCCCGGACCGCGACCCCGAGGAGACCGCCGAATGGCAGGCCTCGCTCGACGCCGTCGCCAAGGCGGCCGGGCCGCACCGGGCCGCGTATCTGATGCGCCGTACGCTGGAGCGCGCCGAGGGCGCCGGCGTCGCGCTGCCGCAGCTCCTCGAGACCGACTACGTCAACACCATCCCCACCGCCGCCGAGCCCGCCGTGGACGGCGACGAGGCGTTGGAGTCCCGCATCACCGCGTGGAACCGCTGGAACGCGGCGGCGATGGTGTCCCGCGGCAGCAAGTACGGCGTCGGCGGCCACATCGCCACCTTCGCCTCCGCGGCCTGGCTCTACGAGACCGGCTTCAACCACTTCTTCCGCGGCAAGGAGGGTGACGGCTCCGGCGACCAGCTCTACATCCAGGGCCACGCCTCTCCCGGCATCTACGCCCGCGCCTTCCTCGACGGCAGGCTGACCGAGGCCCACCTCGACAACTTCCGCCGCGAGGCCGGCGGCGACGGACTGCCGTCCTACCCGCACCCGCGGCGCCTGCCCTGGCTGTGGGAGTTCCCTACGGTGTCGATGGGCCTGGGCCCGATCTCCGCGATCTACCAGGCGCGGTTCAACCGCTATCTGACCAGCCGCGGTATCAAGGACCTGTCGAACTCCCACGTGTGGGCGTTCCTCGGCGACGGCGAGATGGACGAGCCGGAGTCCACCACCGCGCTCACCCTCGCCTCCCGCGAGGGCCTGGACAACCTGACCTTCGTCATCAACTGCAACCTGCAGCGGCTCGACGGCCCGGTCCGCGCCAACTTCAAGATCGTGCAGGAGCTGGAGGCCCAGTTCCGCGGCGCCGGCTGGAACGTGATCAAGAGCCTGTGGGGCACCGCCTGGGACGAGCTGTTCCAGCTGGACACCACCGGCGCGCTGGTCCGCCGCCTGCGCGAGGTACCCGACGCGCAGGTCCAGACGTACCAGACCCGCGACGCCGCCTACATCCGCGAGGACTTCTTCGGCAAGGACCCGGCGCTCGTCGAGATGGCGAAGCTGCTGAGCGACGACAAGATCGTCGAGTGCTTCCAGCTCTCGCGCGGCGGCCACGAGGCCCGCAAGGTCTACGCCGCCTACCGCGCCGCGCTCTCCCACACGGGCGCGCCGACCGTGATCCTGGCCCAGACGGTCAAGGGCCACACGCTCGGCGACGGCTTCGCGTCGAAGAACGCCAACCACCAGATGAAGAAGCTGTCGGCGGAGGAGTTCAAGGCGATGCGTGACCGCCTCGAACTGCCGATCAAGGACAGCGACTTCGTCGACGGCCAGGTCCCCTACGGCCACCCGGGCGCCGACTCCCCCGAGATCCGTTACCTCCAGGAGCGGCGCGTGGCCCTCGGCGGTCCGGCCCCGGCCCGCCGCATCCACCCGGTCGCGCCGCTGCCGGCCCCGGCCGAGAAGGCGTTCGCCGCCTTCGACAAGGGCTCCGGCTCGCAGAACGTGGCCACCACCATGGCGTTCGTCCGCCTGGTCAAGGACCTGGTCCGCGACAAGGAGACCGGCAGGCGCTGGGTGCCGATCGTCCCCGACGAGGCGCGCACCTTCGGCATGGAGTCGCTCTTCCCCTCGCTCGGCATCTACTCGCCCAAGGGCCAGACGTACGAGCCGGTCGACCGCGACCAGCTGATGTACTACAAGGAGGCCGAGAACGGCCAGATCCTCAACGAGGGGATCACCGAGGCCGGTTCCATGGCCGACTTCATCGCCGCCTCCACGTCGTACGCGACGCACGGCGAGCCGATGATCCCGTTCTACATCTTCTACTCGATGTTCGGCTGGCAGCGCACGGCCGACCAGATGTGGCAGCTCGGCGACCAGCTCGGCCGCGGCTTCCTCGTCGGCGCCACCGCCGGCCGCACCACGCTCACCGGTGAGGGCCTCCAGCACGCCGACGGCCACTCCCCCGTCATCGCGGCGACCAACCCGGCCGCGCTGAGCTACGACCCGGCCTTCGCGTACGAGATCGCCACCATCGTCAAGGACGGTCTGCGCCGGATGTACGGCGCGGCGGCCCCGGGCGAGGACCAGAACGTCTTCTACTACCTGACGGTCTACAACGAGCCGGTCCAGCAGCCGGCCAAGCCGTCGGCCGCCGGGATCGACGAGGGCATCCTCAAGGGCCTGTACCGCTTCAACACGGCGGAGTCGGCCGGCCTCACCCCCGCGGCCAACGCCGCGCGGATCCAGCTGCTCGGCTCCGGTACGGCGATCCACTGGGCGCTGAAGGCGCAGCGGCTGCTCGCCGAGGAGTGGGGCGTGGCGGCCGACGTGTGGTCGGCGACGTCGTGGACCGAGCTGCGCCGGGACGCGCTGGACGCCGACGCGGCGCTGCTGCGCGGCGAGGAGCGGGTGCCGTACGTCCGGCAGGCGCTCCAGGGCGCCGAGGGTCCGGTGCTGGCGGTGTCCGACTACATGCGCCAGGTCCCCGACCAGATCGCGCAGTGGGTCGAGCAGGACTACTCCTCGCTGGGCGCCGACGGCTTCGGCCTGTCGGAGACCCGTGAGGCGGCCCGCCGCCACTTCGGTGTCGACGCCGAGTCCATCGTCGTCGCGGCGCTGGCGCAGCTCGCCCGGCGCGGCGAGGTGCAGGTGACGGCCGTGAAGGAAGCGCGCGAGAAGTACGGCCTGTAACAGGGCACGCGTCCTACGGACTGTGACGGCAGGAGGTCCCCGCTGCGGCGGGGGCCTCCTGCTGCATCATGGGCCGCATGCGTGCTGCCCGGCTGATCAAGATGGTGCTGCTGCTCCAGTCCCGGCCCTCCATGACCGCCGCCGAACTGGCGCGCGAGCTGGAGGTGTCGGAGCGGACCGTCACCCGGGACGCGCAGGCGCTGTCCGAGGCCGGGGTGCCGGTGTACGCGGACCGGGGACGGGTCGGCGGGTACCGGCTGGTCGGCGGGTACCGGACGCGGCTGACGGGGCTGGCCCGCGGCGAGGCTCAGGCGCTGTTCCTGTCGGGGGTGCCGGGCGCGCTGCGCGAGATGGGGCTCGAGGACGCGGCCTCCGCGGCCCGGCTGAAGGTGTCGGCGGCGCTGCTGCCCTCCCTGCGGGACGCGCCGAGGGCGGCGGCGCAGCGCTTCCATCTGGACGCCCCGGGCTGGTTCCGCGAGGTGCCGGCGCCCGAGCTGCTGCCGGCCGTGGCGGACGCGGTGTGGGACGACCGTCCCGTCATCGCGCGCTACCGGCGCGGGGAGACCGAGGTGGAGCGGGAGCTGGAGCCGTACGGGCTCGTGCTCAAGGCGGGGGTCTGGTACCTGTGCGCGCGGGTGCCGGGGCCGGGGGCGTCGGAGCAGGGGGCACCGGGCCCGGTGGCCTGCCGGGTGTACCGGATCGACCGGTTCACGGCGGTGGAGGCGGTGACGGGGACGGGCACGACACGCTTCGAGCGCGACCCGGAGTTCGACCTGCCCGCGTTCTGGGCGGAGCGGGCGGAGCAGTTCGCGCGCTCGATCCTGCGGGCGGAGGTGGTGGTACGGCTGTCGCCCGAGGGGATGCGTGCGCTGCCGCACGCCGTGGACGCGGCAGCCGCGCGGGAGGCACTGGCCGAGGCGGCCGGAACCGGAGCGGACGACGACGGGTGGGTGACGGTGACCCTGCCGGTGGAGTCCGAGGAGGTCGCCCACGCCCAGCTGACGGCGCTGGGCCCCGAGGTGGAGGTGCTCGCACCCGCCTCGCTGCGGGAGCGGTTCGCCGCCCAGGCCGTACGGCTGGCCCTGCTGTACGGGCCCGGGGGCCCGTCGTTCGGATGAGGCAGGACCGGGGAGCGGGGTCCGGTGCCGGGGGCACCACCCACACCCTTCAGGTGGTGGGGGAGCATCGCAAGGCGCAGGGGGGAGCGAGAGCGGAGCCCTGGGGGCCGACGACAACGCGGCGAGGTACGGCACCGGGGCCCGCGAGCCCGGCCTGATCCGAACGGCAGACCCTGAGTGATCCGCGTTTTCCGGGGTGCGTCCTGGGGGCCCAGGGCCGATGCTTGACGCGTGATGGACGAGACGGAGTTCTGGGAGCTGGTCGACACCGCCCGCGGGGACGCCGAGGGCGACCCGGAGGAGCAGGCCGACCTGCTCGTGGAGCGGCTCGCGCGGCTGGACCCGGAAGCCGTTCTCGACTTCGCCCGGCACTTCGAGTCCCGCTACCACCGCGCCTACCGCTGGGACCTGTGGGGCGCCGCCTGGGTACTCCTCGACGGGGCGAGCGACGACGCCTTCGACTTCTTCAGGTGCTGGCTGATCGGCCAGGGCCGCGAGGTCTACGAGGGCGCGCTGCACGACCCGGACGCGCTGGCCGATCTGCTGGACGACTTCGACGAGGAGATCGACGGCGACGGCGAGGAGCTCGGCTACGCGGCGGACGAGGCGTACGAGCAGCTCACCGGCACCGTGGCCCCCGACCTGGGCCTCCCCGCGGGCCCGGCCGAGCCCGAGGGCACGCCCGTCGACTTCGAGAACGACTCCCGGCTCGCCGAACTCTATCCCCGGCTCTGGGACCGGTTCCGGCCCTGAGCCCCGGGAGACCTGCTCACCGGGGCTGCGCTCACCTCGAGGCCCCCGCGATCCGACTGTTCTCCCCCCGCGCCTTTTCCTGCACCTTTTCCTGCCGCTCCTGCCGGCGCCCGGCATCCGGCCGGCGGCCCTGCAGCTCCGCCGCCATCTCCCTGATCCTCGGCAGACGGGCGTACAGGGCGGCACCGGGACAGCTGGTCATGAAGCCGTCGCTGTGGCCCGCGAGGGCGGGCAGCATCACGGTGGTGCCGGCCGCGTACCGGCTGTCACCGTTGCTGGAGACCAGCCGGACGTCGGATCGCGGGTCGGTGCCGGACAGACCGAGCTTCCAGGCGGCCAGCTGGGCGATCGCGCGCTCCATCGCGGGCGGCACGGGCACCCCGGCGGTGAAGGTGCCGAGCGCGGCGATGCCCGTGCTGCGATGGTTGAAGCCCTGGGTGTGGGCGCCGGTGACGGGACGGCCGGTGCCGCCCGCGCGGCCTTCGTAGATGGTGCCGCAGCGGTCGACGACGAAGTTGTAGCCGAGGTCGTCCCACTCCCGGGCGGTGGTCTGGCCCTCGTAGAGGCCACGGATGTGGGCGGGGGCCTCGGCGCAGCCGTAGCCGTTGGGCGAGTCGGTGTGGTGGACGAAGACGGCGACGACCTTGTCGTCGTAGCGCGGGGGCGGTTGTTCGCGGCCGGCGTCGCCCACCCAGGCCGCTCTCGACACGATGGGGGGCCTGGGTGCCGTGTAGGCGGCCGCCTTGCGGGCGGGGGCGGGGGCGGCGGACGAGGGCTCCGCGGCCCGTTCGACGCCGTACGCGCACAGCACCAGGGCGACCGCCGCGGCGACGCCCGGCAGGCAGCCGAGCAGTACTTTGACGGTTCCGGGCAGGCTCGTGCGGCCGGTTGTGCGGGATATCCGGGAAGCACGGCGCGGCCGCGCTCCCCTTGGCCTTTTGAGGACGCGCATGCCTTCACTGTGGGTCGGATCGAGCGGGCCCGCGACGTGGCCGTGCCAACCGGTGGAGCCATGGTCCGGTCCACGGCGGAACCATCGTCCGGGTCCTCGACGTTCTTCCGGGTACACGCGCGTGCGGCCACTTCCCGGTGGTCACCCGCGCGTGGCTGATCACCGGGCCCCTCCCCCACGTATGAGAGGGCCCGAGAGAAAGGCGGCGTGCGTGCACCTGCTCGACATCCTGCTGTTGCCGGTCATCCTGGCCTACGCGGCGTCCGGATACCGGCGCGGTCTGCTGGCCGGCTGCGTGTCGCTGGCCGGTTTCGTGGGCGGTGCCCTCGTCGGCGTGTGGATTCTGCCCTGGGTGATGGACCTGGTGACCCCGGGGACGGCCGGGGCTACGGTGACGGCCCTGGTCACGGTGCTGCTGCCGGCGGCCGCGGGCCATGAGTTCGCGGGCCGGCTGGCGCTGCGGCTGCGGCGGGAGCTGGACCGGGGGCCGCTGCGGGTGGCGGACGGGGTCGGCGGGGCGGTGGCCAACTCGGCGGCCGTGCTGATCGTGGCCTGGGTGATCGCGTCCGTCCTCGGCGCCTCCTCGTCCCCGCTGATCACCTCCGCGATCCGGGACTCGCGGCTGCTCGGCGCGGTCCACGAGGTGATGCCGGACAGCACCCCCGCGTGGTTCTCGCGGGCCACCTCGGCGCTGACCGAGGCGGGCTTCCCGCAGGTCTTCAACCCGTTCGAGAACGAGTCGACGGCCGAGGTCGCCGAGCCCTCCGGCGACAGCGTCACCGCCGCCGCCACCCGGGCCGCCCAGCGGAGCACGGTGAAGGTCGAGGGCGTCGCGGGTCTCCAGGGCCGCGAGGGCAGCGGCTTCGTCTACGCGGCGGAGCACGTGATGACCAACGCCCATGTGGTGGCCGGCGTCGACGAGCCGACCGTGCGGGTCGGCGGCGTCGGGCGGGCGTACGAGGCCCGGGTGGTGCTGTTCGACCCGCAGAAGGACGTGGCCGTGCTGTACGTGCCCGAACTGCGGGCGCCCGTCCTCCGGTTCGTCGACGACGCCGACCGCGGCGACTCGGCGGTCGTCGCGGGCTACCCGCAGGACGGCGACCTGAATCTCCAGGCGGCGACGGTCGCGAACCGGGTGCGGGCGAGGGGGCAGGACATCTACGGGGACCAGGTCGTCACGCGCGAGATCTACTCCATCCGCTCCACCGTGCGCCCCGGCAACTCCGGTGGGCCGCTGCTGACCACCGACGGCCGGGTGTTCGGCGTGGTGTTCGCCCGGTCCACCTCGGACGTGGAGACCGGCTACGTCCTGACCGCGGCCGAGGTCGCCGGTGACGCGGAGCGCGCGGCAAACGCGACGTCACCGGTGGACACGGGGGAACCGGTGACGTCGTAGGCGGCGGCGCGGGGCACGTGGGCCGGCGCGGACTGCCGTCAGATCAGGGACCGGCCCATCAGTACGTCGTCGACGTACCGGCCGCCGAGGAAGAACTCCTCCGGCTGGACGCCCTCGACGACGAAGCCCTCGGACTCGTACAGCGCGCGGGCGGTGGTGTTGTGGCCGAGGACGCGCAGGGTGATGCGGCGGGCGCCCCGGTCCCGGGCCTCCTGGACGGCTGCCCGCACCAGGGCCCGGCCGATGCCCCTGCCGCGGACCTCCTCGGACACGGCGAGTCCGCGGATCTGCTGCACGTGTGCGTTGGAGGCGAGTTCGGTGGGGCAGCCGAGCCGGACGTAGCCGACGACGCGCTTCTCGTGCTCGGCGACGAGGTGGGCGGGGGGACCGAACCGCCCGCGGAAGAACGGCTCGTACGGCGGCTGCGGCGGTGGGCCGACGGCATTCAGGTGGGACCAGGTGTCGCGGTCCAGCAGGACCAGTTCCTGCTCGTCGGAGTGGTGTGCGGCGCGGATCGACAGGTCAGGCATGGGGGGCACTTTACGGCCGGGCCCGTCGTGTGTCCGCTGTGATGTCCGGGTGGCGGGGCAGGATGGGCATCATGGAACCTTCCCGAATCGCGGTGGCCGGTGCGTCCGGTCTCATCGGCGGCGCACTCGTACGGTCCCTCACCGCCGACGGGCACACGGTGGTGCGCCTGGTGCGCAGGACGCCCCACGCGGAGAACGAGGTGCGGTGGGACCCAGAGCGGGGGTCCGTGGACGCGGCCGGGCTCGCCGGGTGCGACGTCGTGGTCAATCTCGCCGGTGCCGGGGTGGGCGACCACCGCTGGACACCCGCGTACAAGGAGCGGATCCGCACCGGCCGGGTGCGGGGTACGGCAGCGCTCGCCGAGGCCGTCGCCGGGATGGAGCGGGACGTACGGCCGCGGGTGTTCGTGAACGGCAGCGCGATCGGCTACTACGGCGAGACCGGCGACCGGACGGTCGACGAGAGCGCGCCGGCGGGCTCGGGCTTCCTGCCGGAGCTGTGCGTCGAGTGGGAGGCCGCCGCGGCACCGGCGCGGGAGGCGGGCGTGCGGACGGCGTTCGCCCGGACCGGGCTGGTGGTGGCCCGCGGGGGCGGGGCGTGGGGCAGGCTCTTCCCGCTGTTCCGGGCCGGGCTGGGCGGGCGGCTGGGCGACGGGCGCCAGTACTGGTCGTACGTCGCCCTGCACGACGAGGTGGCCGCCCTGCGTCATCTGCTCGACACCGACGGGCTGTCCGGGCCGTTCAACCTGACCGCGCCGCATCCGGCGACCAACCGTGAGATCACCGAGGCGATGGCGCGTGTGCTGCGCCGGCCGACGCTGTTCGCGGTACCGGCGCCGGTGCTGCGGACGGTGCTCGGCGAGATGGCCCAGGACGTACTGGGCAGCGCCCGGGTGCTGCCGACGCGGCTGCTGGAGTCGGGGTTCCGGTTCGCTTTCCCGGACATCGAAGGGGCGATCCGCGCGGCGCTGTGACGGGGCGAGCGGGGCGGAGGGCATCCCGGGTGAAGGCCGGTGGGGGCTGGGGGGTGCGGGACAACCGGGGCGCGGGGCCCCCTGGGGTCTTTCGTTCGGATCAGGCCGGATCACGGTGCCGTGCCCCGCGAGGCGGAGGAGGGAGCCCATGGGGGTCTCCCCTGCTCGTGGGGTCCCCGCTCGAGCGGAGCCGGGAGTGGGGGGAGAAGCCGGGAGCCCGGGAAGAGGCCGGGGACCGACGGCAACGCGGCGAGGCGCGGTACCGGGCCCCGCGGACCCGGCGTGATCCACACGACAGGCCCTGAATGACCACTGCGTGCCGTCCGGCGGGCGTATGCGACCGCCGTGCGCCCGTGCCCCTGTCGATGCGCGACTCCCCGGGCGCCTTCCCGGACCTAACCTCAAGCAGAACTCGGGTATTCCTGGGGCCTGTTGGGGGCATGACGTCTCCAGCGTCCGCGCAACCTCTAGGAGGGGCACGTGCTTGAGCCCACGTACCAGGCGGACGTCGTCGTCGTGGGGGCCGGGATCGCCGGACTCTCCGCGGCGCGACGACTGACCAGCGCAGGAGTCACCACCGTGGTCCTGGAGGCCGCCCACGCGGTGGGTGGCCGGATGGCCACGGAGAAGGTCGACGGCTTCCGGCTCGACAGAATCGGGCAGTTGCTGTCCACGGCGTATCCCGAACTGCGGCCGGCCGCGGGCCGGGACGGGCTCGTACTGCGCCCGTTCGCGCCCGGGGTCCTGCTGCACAGCGACGGACGGCACCACCGCGCGGGCGTACCCACCGGGGCGCGGGGCGCAAGGGGCGCACTCCATGTGGTGCGCGCCCTCGCGAGCGCCCCCCGGGCGGGGTCGGCACCCCGGAGGCCGGTGGCCGTGCCCGGACGGCAGGTGTCCGCGCCGCGGAGCCGGACCGGCGCCCCGCTGGGCACCGCCGTCGACCAGGCCCGGCTGGGTGCCGCGTTCACCCGGCTCGCGGGCACACCGGTGGAACGGCTGCTGGCCCGGCCGGAGTCGACCGCCGCCGAGGCGCTGGTCGCCCGGGGCCTGCCGGCCCGTACCGTCGACGGCTTCCTCCGTCCGCTGCTCGCCGCCCTGTTGTGCGACCCGGACCTCACCACGTCGAGCCGGTGCGCGGATCTCGCCCTGCGCGCCTTCGCGGCCGGGCGGCTGTGTCTGCCGGAGGGCGGCGCGGAGGCGCTGCCGGAACTGCTGGCGCGAGGACTGCCGGCGGGCACGGTGCACACCGGCGTCCGGGCCACCTCCGTCTCGACGACGTCGGTGACCACCGCCGAGCACGGCGAGTTCCGCTGCCGCGCGGTGCTGATCGCGACGGACGCTCGCGCGGCCGCGCAGTTGCTGCCGGGCCTGCGGGTGCCGGACTTCCACCCGGTGACGGTGGTGCACCACGCGACCGACGAGCCCCCGCAGACCGGCGCCTCGCTGCTCCTGGACGCCGACCGGGGCGGTCCGGTGACGCACACGGCGGTGGTCAACCGGGTCGACCCGTCCCGGGCCCCGGCCGGCCGCGCGCTGGTGTCGTCCACGGTCCTGGGCCCGCCCGGGGCGCAGGTCGACACGGACGTACGCATGCACCTGTCCAGGCTGTACGGCATGTCGACGGCGCGCTGGGAGACGCTGGCGGTCCACCACACCGCCGACGCCGTGCCGGCGACGCCTCCACCGCACGATCTGCGCCGCCCGGTGCGACTGCTGGCGGGCCTGTACGTGTGCGGCGACCACCGCGACACCAGCACCGTGCAGGGCGCCCTGTACTCGGGCCGCCGCGCCTCGGCCGCGATCCTGGCGGACCTGGGCGCGGACCGCCCCATGCACAGGGCCGACCCCCTCCCGACGGCCCGAGCGGCCTGACCACCCCGGTGGGCGGCGCGGGGCGCCGCCCACCGTCTCCTTGCCGGACACCCCGCCCGCCACCGACGCACGGAGCTCCCCCCGACGCACGGGGCCTGTCCGGGCCCGCGCCCCTCGGCGTCGCCGCTCAGCCGTACGCCGCGATCCTGTCCCGGTAGACGCGGACCGGGGCCGCGTCCCGGTAGGGCTCCAGGCGACGCTCGAAGTCGCGGACGTACTCCACGGCCCGTACCGAGCGCATCTCGGCGGCCTGGCCCGCCGCCTCGGCGGCGAGGAGGCAGGCCTGGTCGAGTTCGCCGAGACCGAGGCGCGCGGTGGCGAGGACGACCCGGCAGAACAGGCGGCTGCGGGCGTAACCGGGGGCGCGCAGTTGCAGCGAGCGCTCCGCGTGCTGGGCGGCGGCCCGGAACTGCTGGAGGTCGCGGTGGCAGTGGCCGAACTCGTCGGCGAGCTGGGCCTCGTCGAAGAAGCGCACCCAGTGGGGGACCTCGTCGCCGGGCCGTGCGCTCTCCAGAGCGCGTTCGGCGCGTACCAGCGCCGCGGTGCAGGCGCGGACCTCACCGAGCACCCCGTGCCCGCGCGCCTCCACGGCGTGCAGCAGGGCCTGCACCAGGGGCGGGGTGGAGCCGCTCACGCCCTGCTGGGCCACCCGCGCCAGCTGCACGGCCTCCCGGCCGTGGCCGAGGTAGACGGCCTGCCGGCTCATGGTGACCAGGACGTACGCGCCGTAGGTCCGGTCCGCGGCTGCCTGGGAGAGGCGGAGCGCCTGGACGAAGTAGCGCTGGGCGAGCCCGTGCGCGCCGATGTCGTACGACGTCCAGCCGGCCAGCCGGGTCAGGTCGGCGACGGCGGCGAACAGGCGGCGGCCGGTCTGTTCGCCGTAGCTGCCGCGCAGCATCGGCTCGCACTCGTGCTCCAGGTAGCGCACCAGGGCCTGGCGGGCGTGGCCGCCGCCGTAGGCGTCGTCGAGGGTGCGGAACAGCTCGCCGACGGAGCGCAGGGCGGCGATGTCGCCGCCGGTGACCCGCTGGCCCGGGCCGCGTTCGGCGGCGTGCCGTCGGCGGGTGGCGAACCCGGGCGGCCGCCCCGCCGGTCCGCCCGCCGGTCGGATCTGGGCGGGGACGCGGACCGGCGGTTCGGCGCGGGCCACCTTCTCGTCGGCGCGGCCGATGAGCCAGTCCCGGCTGGGTACGACGAGCCCCGCCGAGGTGAAGGCGATCTTGCGCAGCTCGGCGTGGCTGCCGGAGTCCTTGCGCCACAGCCCGCTGACGATGTCGACGGCCTCGTCGGGGGTGGCGGCGAACTCCAGGCCCGCGTAGACGGGGGCGCAGGCGTCCAGGCCGAGGTCCTGGGCGGTGAGCCTGCGACCGAGGCGCCGGGTGAAGACCTCGGCGATGAGCGCGGGTGTGGTGCCCCTGGGCTGCTGCCCACGCAGCCAGCGGGTGACGGAGGTCTTGTCGTATCTCAGGTCGAGCCCGTGTTCGAGACCGAGCTGGTCCACGCGACGGGCGAGTCCCGCGTTGGAGAACCCCGCTTCTGCGATGAGCGCGGCGAGCTGGCGGTTGGGGGTGCGCTGCGCGGATCGTTCCGACATCTGCGGTGCGGTCTCCTGCCTTCCGGCGAACGTGGGTGGTGCCCGGATTGCCCGTGAGCAGCCCATGAGCAGCTCTTACGGCCTGCTGAACGGCGCGAATGTAGCGGAGAGTGAACACCTGGTCGCAGTCTTCGACTCGCATTCATCCGATCGTGTGAGAATTAACCTCGCGGCTGACGACGGACAGCGACCGGGGACCGCGGACCGGCACGGAACCGGTGCCCCCGCGGGCGCCGGGAGAGCTGCCGGAACAGCGGCCCGACCGGGCGCCGGAACAGCGACCGGTCCTACGGTCGTACAGTGGCTTGGGCACGTTTCGCGCCTTACCGCGCTTCCGTGTTTCCGTGTTTCCGCCTTGACGCTCGTCTGCCTTACTGCCTTACTGCCTTACTACTGCCTGGGAGGCACTCGCCGTGAGTGAGTTGCGGTTCGTCCGAATGGGTTTCGGGACCGAGTCCGTCGACTACCAGGTGGCCTGGGACGAACAGCGCCGGGTGCACGCGGCGCGGTTCGCCGACGAGGTGCCCGACACCGTGATCCTGCTGGAGCACCCCTCGGTCTACACGGCCGGCCGGCGCACCCAGGACAGCGAGCGCCCCCTCGACGGCACCCCGGTCATCGACGTGGACCGCGGCGGCAAGATCACCTGGCACGGTCCCGGCCAGCTGGTGGGCTACCCGATCCAGAAGCTGCCCCGCCCGGTGGACGTGGTGGCGCACGTACGGCGCCTGGAGGAGGCTCTGATCCGCACCTCCGCGGAGTTCGGCGTGGCAGCCACCCGCATCGAGGGCCGCAGCGGGGTGTGGGTGCTGGGCGACCCGGTCGAACAGCGCCCGGCACTCGGCGGACTCTCCCTGGACTTCGACCCCCGCCTGGCCGACGAGGAGTTCGACCCGCGGCTGAACGGCCCCGAGTACGCGCCCTCCAACGCCGGCCAGCGCCGCGAGGACCGCAAGCTCGCCGCCATCGGGATCCGGGTGGCCAAGGGCGTCACCATGCACGGCTTCTCGTACAACGTGCAGCCGGACAACAAGTGGTTCGACCGGATCATCCCGTGCGGCATCCGCGACGCGGGCGTCACCTCCCTCGCGGCCGAACTGGGCCGCGACGTCACGATCGACGAGGTGCTCCCGGTCGTCGAACGCCACCTGCGCGACATCCTGGAGCACGCCGACCCGAAGCCCCGGGAGATCGTCCGCGCGAGCGCCTGATCCGGCCTGATCCGAACGAGAGGCCTCGGCCCCGCGTCCGGGAATGTGCCCCGCGCCTCGGAGGTTGGCCTGACCGGCAGGCCCAACAAACACGGGCGTACCCTGGTGTACGCCGAAGAATCGAAGCTAGGGAGCCGATGTGTCCGCAGTCGCACCCGACGGACGCAAGATGCTGCGCCTTGAGGTCCGCAACAGCCAGACCCCCATCGAGCGCAAGCCCGAATGGATCAAGACGCGGGCGAAAATGGGGCCCGAGTACACGAAGATGCAGAACCTCGTCAAGAGCGAGGGCCTGCACACGGTCTGCCAGGAAGCCGGCTGCCCGAACATCTACGAGTGCTGGGAGGACCGCGAGGCGACCTTCCTCATCGGCGGCGACCAGTGCACCCGGCGCTGCGACTTCTGCCAGATCGACACCGGCAGGCCCGAGGCCCTCGACCGTGACGAGCCGCGCCGCGTGGGCGAGTCCGTGGTCACCATGGACCTGAACTACGCCACCATCACCGGCGTCGCCCGCGACGACCTGGAGGACGGCGGCGCCTGGCTGTACGCCGAGACCGTGCGCCAGATCCACGCGCAGACCGCCGCGCGCGAGACCGGCCGCACCAAGGTCGAGCTGCTGGCCCCCGACTTCAACGCCGTCCCGGAGCAACTGGCGGAGGTCTTCTCCTCCCGCCCCGAGGTGTTCGCGCACAACGTCGAGACCGTGCCCCGCATCTTCAAGCGGATCCGTCCCGGCTTCCGCTACGACCGTTCCCTGAAGGTCATCACCGCCGCCCGGGACTACGGCCTGGTCACCAAGTCGAACCTGATCCTCGGCATGGGCGAGACCCGCGAGGAGGTCGGCGAGGCACTCCGGCAGCTGCACGACGCCGGCTGCGAGCTCGTCACCATCACGCAGTACCTGCGCCCGTCGGTGCGCCACCACCCCGTCGACCGCTGGGTGAAGCCGCATGAGTTCGTGGAGCTGAAGGAGGAGGCCGAGCAGATCGGCTTCTCCGGCGTGATGTCCGGTCCGCTGGTCCGCTCCTCCTACCGTGCCGGCCGCCTGTACCAGATGGCGGTCGAGAAGCGCGGTACGTACGTCGCGGCGCAGGCCGTCTGACCCGACGCCCCCCGCACGCTCCGGCCTCGGGCGAGGCATACGTGTGAACTCTCGCACAAGATACTACTGGCCGGTAATGGCCGAGAAGACGCGGTCCCGGCCGTCCTCGCAGATGAGGGCGTACGCCGGGGCCGCGTCGGCTTTCCCGGGGCGCGAACCTCGGCTTCATGTCCGTTTGACCGGCGGGTCACGCCCTGGTAACACCAATCAGTGACCCTGGAATCACGCCACGTACTCCCGTACCCGAAGACGTTTCGAGGGGGACCTCCACGATGCAGGCCGCGCCCGTCCGCGCCACCGCCATCCCGTCCTTCGGCACCGCCCTGCGCGCTGTCGAGTCGCTCCTGATGAGCGGCGGCCAGCGCACCGCCCGCCGCAACGCCTGGACCTCCGTACTGGAGGACCGCCGTCGCGCCAAGGACCGGGTCGAGGCGCAGCGCGTGCTCGACCAGTCCCCGACCGTCACCAGCCTCTGAGCTCTTCCCCGTTTCCTGAACTCCTCCTGCCGCCACCCGGTTCCGTCCCGACACCGGTCCCGCGCCCGCTCCCCCGCGCGGCACCCGTCCGTCACCCTCCCGGCCCCTCACGGACACTGCCGTCGTCCTCGCTCCCGGGGACACGTAGACTTCGTGGCATGGCGAGGAAGGAAACCGCAGCGGACGCTGCGAACCCCGGGCGACTGAAGCAGATTGCCCTGACCTACAAGATGACCCGCAAGGTCGACAAAAAGATCGGTCTTGTACTCGCGGCTATCGGAATCGTCACCTTCGGTGTCTTCCTCGCGGTCGGTTTCTTGATCGGTCACCCCATCTATCTCGGCATCCTGGGCTTCCTGCTCGCCTTCCTCGCGACGGCGATCGTGTTCGGGCGCAGGGCCGAGCGAGCGGCCTTCGGGCAGATGGAGGGACAGCCGGGCGCCGCCGCGGCCGTACTGGATAACGTCGGCCGGGGCTGGACCACCACCCCCGCCGTGGCGATGAACCGCAACCAGGACGTGGTGCACCGCGCGGTCGGCAAGGCCGGCATCGTGCTGATCGCCGAGGGCAACCCGAACCGGGTGAAGAGCCTGCTCGCCGCCGAGAAGAAGCGGATGAACCGCATCGTCGCGGACGTGCCGGTGCACGACATGGTCGTGGGCACGGGCGAGGGCCAGGTCGAGCTGAAGAAGCTGCGCACGACCATGCTCAAGCTGCCCCGCGTCCTCACGGGCCCGCAGGTCACCGCGACCAACGACCGGCTGCGCGCGCTGGGCGACCTGATGAGCAACATGCCGCTTCCGAAGGGCCCGATGCCCAAGGGCATGAAGCTCCCGAAGGGCGGCCCGAAGGCCCGCTGAGGCCCCGTATACGACGCTTGTACCACGAAGAGGGGCGCCCGGAGTGATTCCGGGCGCCCCTCTTCGTGGTACCGGCTTCGCTGTACCGGCGCCGTTGGCGTCAGCTCCGTACCTCGACCGTGCCGGCGAGCCGGTCGTGCAGGCCGCGGCCGTCGCGGTCCCAGATCAGGGCGGGGACGGCCAGGCAGAGCAGGGCCGAGCGGACCAGGCCGCGCACCGGCTGGACCCGGCCGCTTTCGAGGGCGACGACGCGCAGGCCGAAGAGGCGCTTTCCGGGAGTGAACCCGACCGTGCCGACGGTGAGGACGCTCAGCACGAAGAACACCAGGAGCGCCCAGTTGCTGGTGCTCTGCCCGTCGTAGCCGTCGGTGACGAGGCCGTATGCGATCAGGACGCACAGCGCCCAGTCGACGACCAGGGCGCCGATCCTGCGTCCCGGACGGGCGATGGAGCCCGGCCCGCTCTCCGGCAGCCCCAGCTGCTCGCCCCGGTACCCGAACTCGGCGCCGGCGTCTTCCATGGCCGCGCGCGGCCCGGAGAGCCACGATCCGATTGCCTGCCTGTTGTCCACCCGACCACGGTACTGCGCCCGTATCCGACCGGCGGAGGGCGGGGTGGACAGGGGGGAACGACGATGCGACGGCGGGATGTGACAGGACTACCGTGAGAGATGAGCCGGTTAACTTGTGCGAAACAAATGAGTCACGCCCGAGAAATCACCCGTCCCTAGGGTCGAGGGCAGCGTGGGCCACCCGCACTGGCCGCACGAACGATCTACCACCCCGGCGGGACGGTCGGGAGTAGGAGGAGCTGGATGTTCCAGAACGCCGACGAGGCCAAGAAGTTCATCGCGGACGAGGACGTCAAGTTCGTCGACGTCCGCTTCTGCGACCTCCCGGGCGTGATGCAGCACTTCACGGTGCCTGCTGAGTCGTTCGACCCCGATGAGGAGCAGGCCTTCGACGGATCCTCGATCCGCGGTTTCCAGGCCATCCACGAGTCCGACATGGCGCTGCGCGCGGACCTCACGACCTCCAGGGTCGACCCCTTCCGCCGTGACAAGACGCTGAACATCAACTTCTTCATCCACGACCCGATCACGGGCGAGCAGTACTCCCGCGACCCGCGCAACGTCGCCAAGAAGGCCGAGGCCTACCTCACCTCCACCGGCATCGCGGACACCGCCTTCTTCGGCCCCGAGGCCGAGTTCTACGTCTTCGACAGCGTGCGGTTCAAGACCTCGGAGAACGAGTCCTTCTACCACATCGACTCCGAGGCGGGCGCCTGGAACACCGGTGCGCTGGAGGACAACCGCGGCTACAAGGTCCGCTACAAGGGCGGCTACTTCCCGGTCCCGCCGGTCGACCACTTCGCCGACCTGCGCGCCGAGATCTCCCTGGAGCTGGACCGGGCCGGCCTGAAGGTCGAGCGCCAGCACCACGAGGTGGGCACGGCCGGCCAGGCCGAGATCAACTACAAGTTCAACACCCTGCTCGCGGCCGCCGACGACCTGCAGCTCTTCAAGTACATCGTGAAGAACATCGCCTGGCGCAACGGCAAGACCGCGACCTTCATGCCGAAGCCGATCTTCGGCGACAACGGCTCGGGCATGCACGTCCACCAGTCGCTGTGGTCGGGCGGCACCCCGCTGTTCTACGACGAGCAGGGCTACGCCGGCCTGTCGGACATGGCCCGCTACTACATCGGCGGCGTCCTGCGGCACGCCCCGTCGCTGCTGGCCTTCACCAACCCGACGGTGAACTCGTACCACCGTCTGGTGCCGGGCTTCGAGGCCCCGGTGAACCTGGTGTACTCGCAGCGCAACCGTTCCGCCGCGATGCGCATCCCGATCACCGGCTCGAACCCGAAGGCCAAGCGCGTCGAGTTCCGTGCCCCGGACGCCTCCGGCAACCCGTACCTGGCGTTCTCGGCACTGCTGCTCGCGGGCCTGGACGGCATCAAGAACAAGATCGAGCCGGCCGAGCCGATCGACAAGGACCTCTACGAGCTGGCCCCCGAGGAGCACGCCAACGTGGCGCAGGTCCCGACCTCGCTCGGCGCCGTCCTCGACCGCCTCGAGGCCGACCACGAGTTCCTCCTCCAGGGCGACGTCTTCACGCCGGACCTGATCGAGACGTGGATCGACTTCAAGCGCACCAACGAGATCGCCCCGCTGGCCCTGCGCCCGCACCCGCACGAGTTCGAGCTCTACTTCGACGTGTAAGGAGCACCGGCCGGTCCCACACAGCCCGGCCACATCTCCGCCCGCACGCCGGGGACACTGCGAGGGCCGCTACCACCCTGCCGGGGTGGCAGCGGCCCTCACTGTCTCGTCCGAGTTCTGCGCGCCCGCTGCGAGGAGGAGTTCGGCCGTCTTTGCGTGCTGGCCGTTCCTGGCCCACTCGAGGGGCGAGCGGCCCTCGCCGTCGTCCTCACGGAGATCGGGATCGGCTCCATGGGCGAGGAGTTGACGTACGACATCGGCATGGCCCCAGGCGGCAGCCGCGCACAGAGGCGTTCCGTCCGTCAGGTCACGGCTTTCCACGTCCGGGAGGGCTCCCGCCTCCAGCAGGCAGGCGACGATCTCCACGGCCCCGCCGACGGCGGCCGCGTACAGCGGTGTCGTGCCGTGGGTGTCGGCGTCATTGGGGTCGGCGCCTGCCCGCACGAGGGCTCGCACCGTGCCGACCTCTTGGAACGCCGCCGCCTCGACCAGTTTTCCGGAGAGTTTCTTGCGCCTTCGCCTGTTCATCAGGGCGAGCGTATGCGACTGCTGCCTCTCCTCGTACTGCCGTTGTCGGCCGCCCCGCGCCACGGGCGGCCGTGCCACCCCCGTGCTCCGTCACCACGCTCCCCTGTCCGACGGTGCCCGCCGGGCCCCCGCGAAACCGTCCGGCCCGGCCGGGAACGAGGCTCCCACGTGTGTCCGGAAGACACTTTCCCCGGTGGGCCCGGCAAGGGATGATGGAACTGACACTGTTGTTCGAGAGAGGTCACGGGGATGCCCGAGAGGGACGACGAGGAGCGCGATTTCGACATCAAGTGGGCGGACACGGCCGAGCACAAGGAGCCGTCGGCCCGAGCCCGTATGCTCGCCGCGCGCTGGAGGGACAACCCTCCCGGCCCGGTCCCGTTCCGCGGCGAGCCGGAGCACCGGGCGTCCCGCCGCTCGTCGTCGTCCTGGGTCTCCACCGCCGTGGTCCTCGGCTGCGTCGCCGCGGTGATCGTTTTCCTCGGCTACATCAACTTCCGGCCGTACTGATCGCGGAGCGGCCGGGCACCCCCGGGGATCGGGGGCGCCCGGCACCGGTCAGGAGTCTGGTTCAGCGGTGGTAGCGCATGAAGGCCCGGACCATGTGGCAGGTCGTGTCCGACGGCGGGTGTACGCCGATCATGTTCGCCATGCCGCGTATCGTCTCGTCGCGGGCCTGGGCGGGGAGGTAGACGCCGGAGTCGAGCAGGGCGATGGCGAGCCGCATCGCCTTGAGGCGGCGGTTGTGCGTCACGTACCAATCCCGCGGGCGGCCCGGCGGCAGCGGCCGCTTCGCCACGGGCGCGCAGGGCATTTCGAGCTGGACGGCACGCTTCGCTGTGGACTGGGTGGGCATCGGCTTGAGTGCGGCAGCGGGCACAGGGATCCTCCTGTCGCGGTCAGGGCGCCCACCGGGATCCGTTCCGACCCCGGCAACACCCTCGAACACTGCTCCTAGTTTACTGCCCGGCACTGACATCCGGGGAACCTGAAGCAGCCACCGAACGACCAGGTGAGGGGGCGAATCGCGACCGTGGAACACCCGGTTCCAAGGAGGTGCGTGAGGCCGGAGGGAAATCGAACAGGGCCGGACCGGGCGTACGGTGGGCGGCATGGAGATCTGGATCAATCCGGCCTGTTCCAAGTGCCGGAGCGCCATCAGCCTGCTGGACGCCGAGGGGGCCGGTTACACCGTCCGCCGCTATCTGGAGGACGTACCGAGCCCGGACGAGATCCGGGAGGTGCTGGGACGGCTCGGTCTTGAGCCGTGGGACATCACCCGCACCCAGGAGGCCGCCGCCAAGGAGCTCGGGCTCAAGGAGTGGCCTCGGGACGACGGCTCGCGCGAGCGCTGGATCACGGCGCTCTCCGAGCACCCCAAGCTGATCCAGCGGCCGATCATCACCGCCGGGGACGGCACGGCGGTCGTGGCCCGCACCGACGAGGCGGTACGGGACGCCCTGTCCCGTTGAATACCAAGTCCCGCTGAAGACCAACCCCTTTGTGACACAGGCCACTTCGGGGAGTTGGCCGGACCGCTGAGCAACTCCGTTCGGCATCTCGTACATAGCGGCGTACGCTCCCCTACCGTTTCAGGAGGCGCGCATGTCGCGCAGGAGAACGCTCGGCCCCAAGAAGAAGATCGCGCTGCTGCTGAGCGCGGTGACGGTGGCCGGCGGCGGTGCCTTCGTCATGGCGAGCACGTCGAACGCCTCCCAGCCGCCCACCACCAAGTCGGCGGCCGACTCGACCGTCTGCCAGGGCCTCGCCACCGCGCTCGGCAACAACCAGAAGTTCATCGAGGGGCAACGGGCCGAGCCCGACGCGCTGTCCGAAGCGCGGATCGCCAACCGCGAAGCGGTCATCGCCGAGATCGAGCTCAAGCAGAAGGCGTCCGGGTGCACGGTTGGGGAGTCGGCTCAGGACTCCCAGCCCGCACAGCCCGCACAGCCCACGCAGCCCGCCCCGGACGAGCAGGCCGGCGGTGACGACGCGGCGCAGAACCCGGGCGGCGACGGCGCGGCGGCCTCCGGTCAGCAGGTGTGCAACGGTTCCACGATCACCCTCTCCGGCGAGGACGGCGCCCCGGCGGCGTCCAGCAACCAGTTCCCGGCGGGCACCCGACTCAAGGTCACCAACCTGGACAACAACAAGTCCACGACCGTCGAGGTCACCGGGGTGTCCGGCAGCTGTGCCCTGCTCAACAACGCGGCCTTCGAACAGGTCCGCGAGCCCGGCAAGTTCCTGATCCGCCGGGCGCTCATCGAGAAGGTGGGCTGAGACCCGGGGCCCGCCCCGGAATCCGGAAGCATCTCCCGCGGAGAACCCCTGCGGCACAGACCGAGTTCGGGGGTCGGGGCGTGCCGCAGCGCGCCTCGGCCCGGTCGCGCCCGGGGTGGGAGCCCTCCCCTGTTCGACCGCCGTCCGAACGCGAACGTCGACCCGTACCCGGTGACGTGTCTGATGGTCGACACGTGCTGCTCCGCGCTGGAGAAGGCCGGTCGGGTCCGAGTCGTCCCCCGGCACCACACCCGCCGGCGAAGCGAGGGGCACCCGTCCGCCGGGTGCCCCTCGCTTCGTCGGGTTTCACGCCGTCCCGGGCGTCCGTGCTGTGAACGAGGCTCCTGCCGTGGCCCGGGGTCTGCTTCAATGGGGGCATGGACGGTTTCCGGGAGCTCACCGCGACGGATCGCCACGACCTCGAGCCCTTCTGGCCCTCCCGTCAGCACGACGACTTCGACCGGGAGTGTTGCCGCGCGACGACCGCGCCGGCCCTCTGACGCCGTACATCCCGGCCTTCCGCCGGCGCGAACCGCGTACGTCCTCGACGAGCCCGGCCACGATCTCGCGGCCGTCGAGCATCTCGACGAACCCTTCGCGCGAAAGAGCTGACCTCTCATGGCGACCACTCGTTCCGTCTCCGCCACGGCCGACACGGCCACCACCGCCTCCGCGACCCCCTCCGCCTCCCCCGCCCCGCTGGGCGCCCCTCTCGGCACCTCACCCCACGCCTCCCGTACCGCGCCGGTGAACGGTCATCCGCGCCACCGGCTGCGGGCCGTCGCCCCGGACGGGGATCAGGGCCTCCCCTGGTCGAACGAAACGGAGAACTCGGGGAAGACGGTCGCGGACCTGCTCCCGCCGGGTGCCACCTGGCTGCCCGCGCCGCAGCACACCCTGCCCGCCCTGCCCGGACATCCGCCGATGGTCGGCTACCTGGTGCTGGTCCCCGCCGGCCGGCGGCCGCCGTTCCCGGTGGCAGTCCCGGGCCCCGGAACGGCGCAGCACCACGGCACGGCTTCCGCGGCCGCACCCGACGCCGCCGACGACATCGCCGTCGCCGTCGCCGACCAGCGGATCCGGGTCGACACCGTGCAGCGCACCGCCGAGGTGGACGGGCGGCAACTCGACCTCACCTACCTGGAGTTCGAGCTGCTCGCCCATCTCGTGGCGCACCCGAACCGGGTGCACACCCGCGACCACCTGGTCGCCACGGTCTGGGGCTACGGCCATGTGGGCGACGGCCGCACCGTCGACGTCCACATCGCCCGGCTGCGCCGCAAGCTGGGCGCGGAGCACCGGGGCGCGATCCAGACCGTGCGCCGGGTCGGCTACAAGTACACACCCTGAGCCCCCGCGCTCTGCCCTCAGCAGATCCCGTTCCCTCCGCCCCGCCCGACCCGGCAGAGTCTGACGTATGAGGCTTCTGATGCTGGGTGGTACGGAGTTCGCGGGACGGGCCGTCGTGGAGGCGGCGCTGGGGCGGGGCTGGGAGGTGACCGTCTTCCACCGGGGGCGGCACGCGGCCGTGCCGGGTGTGCGGTCGCTGCTGGGCGACCGCACGTCCGACGGCGGCCTGGCCGCCCTGGAGGGGACGGACGAGACGTGGGACGTCGTCGTCGACACCTGGTCGGCGGCCCCGCGTGCCGTCCGGGACACGGCGCGGCTGCTGCGGGACCGCGCCGACCGGTACGTGTACGTGTCGAGCCGTTCGGTGTACGAGTGGCCCGCGCCCGCCGGAGCCACCGAGGAGGCCCCCCTGGTGGCGGACGCCCGCGCGGACGCCGGTCACACCGACTACGCGCGGGACAAGCGGGGCGGCGAACTGGCCGTCGTGGACGCCTTCGGCGCCGACCGGTCGGTGCTGGTGCGGGCGGGGCTGATCCTCGGGCCGTACGAGAACGTCGGCCGGCTGCCCTGGTGGCTGAACCGGATGGCCCGCGGCGGCCCGGTCCTCGCGCCGGGGCCCCGTGACCTGACCCTCCAGTACGTCGATGTCCGCGACCTCGCCGAGTGGATCCTCGGGGCGGCCGAGCAGGGGATCGGCGGACCGTACAACCTGACCGGCCCGCAGGGGCACGAGACGATGGGCACGCTGCTGGAGGCGTGCGCGGAGGTGACGGGGGGCACGGCCGAACTACGGTGGACCGCGCCGGAGGCGATCCTGCGGGCGGGCATCGAACCGTGGACGCAACTGCCGGTCTGGGTGCCGCCGGGCGGCGAGATGCACGGCGCGCTGTACGCCTCGGACGTCTCCCGGGCACTCGCGACGGGGCTGCGCTGCCGTCCCGTCACCGAGACCGTGGCCGACACCTGGCGCTGGCTCCAGGGCCTCGACGGGACCGCGCCCCAGCGCCGGGACCGGACGGCCAAGGGACTCGACCCGGAGACGGAGGCGAAGGTCCTCGCGGAGATCTCGGAGATCGGGGCGGTCCAGGAGCCGGGCGGAGGCGAGGAGAGGGTGTAGGCAGCACCACCCCGGAGTCGGGGGGTTCGGCCCCGTGACCGGGTGTCGCGGCTCGGCCAGACTGACGTCATGACCACGGAGCGCATGAGCACGGACCGCACGAGCGGTGGCACGACGACCCCGGACACCACGAGCGCGGAGGCCGGGAGTCCGGAGGCCGGGAGTCCGGAGGCCGGGAGCGGGGTCACGAAGAGGGGCGGCGGGCGCGAACGGCGTACCAAGGGCCTTCTGAAGGGAGCGCTGCGGGGGCTGGGGCTGGCGCTGGTCTCGCTCCCGCTGTCGGTGTTCGCCTTCACCCTGACCCTGATGTCGATCGCGTTGATCCCGGCCGGTGTCGGCATCATCACCACGCCGTACGTACTGAACGGGGCCCGGACCTACGCGAACTGGCGGCGGGTGCTGGCCGCGGAGTGGGGCGGGGTGCGCATTCCGCCCGCGTACCGGCCGGTGCCGAAGGACGCCAACCCGTGGGCGCGCACCTTCGGAATGCTCCGCGACCCGGCGACCTGGCGGGAACTGCTGTGGCTGCTGGTCGACATGACCGCGGGGTTCGTCACCGCGCTGCTGCCGGCCATGCTGCTGCTGTACCCGCTGGAGGGGTTCGCGCTCGCGGCCGGGCTGTGGCGGGTGGTGCCGGACCCGTACTGGTACGGCTTCGTCCCGGTGAGCGACCAGATGACCGCGATCGGCGCCGGGACTCTGGGCGTCGGACTTCTCTTCTTCGCTCACTTCCTCTCCCCCGGGGTACTCACCGCGCACTACCGGCTCACCCGTGCCGTCCTCTCCCCCAGCCAAGGTGAACTGGAAGAGCGTGTACGGGTGTTGACCGAGACGCGGCGCGACGCCGTGGACACCTCCGCCGCCGAGCTCCGGCGCATCGAGCGGGATCTGCACGACGGGGCGCAGGCGCGGCTGGTCGCGATGGGCATGGACCTGGGGACCATCGAGGTGCTGCTCGACAAGGACCCGGAAAAGGCACGGGAGTTGATCGCGAAGGCCCGCAAGTCGTCGGTGGAGGCGCTGTCGGAGCTGCGCGAGCTGGTGCGCGGCATCCATCCGCCGGTGCTGGCGGAGCGCGGTCTGGGCGACGCGGTGCGGGCGCTGGCGCTGCGGCTTCCGGTGGCCACCGAGGTGAGCGTGGACCTGCCGGGGCGGGCCGAGGCGCCGGTGGAGTCGGCCGCTTACTTCGCCGTCAGCGAGGTGCTCACCAACGCGGTGAAGCATGCGGAGGCGGACCGGATCTGGGTCGATCTGCATCGCGCCGAGGGGTGTCTGCGGGTGAGCGTCACCGACAACGGCAAGGGCGGTGCGGCGATCGGGGCCGGCTCGGGGCTGGCCGGGGTGGAGCGGCGACTGGGTACATTCGACGGCGTCCTGGCCGTCAGCAGTCCCGTGGGCGGCCCCACCATGGTCACCATGGAGATCCCTTGCGAGTTGTCCTAGCCGAAGACCTGTTCCTGCTGCGTGACGGGCTGGTCCGGCTCCTCGAGGCCCACGGCTTCGAGATCGCCGCGGCGGTGGAGTCCGGACCCGAGCTCAGCCGCGCACTGGCGGAGCTGGACCCGGACGTCGCCGTGGTCGACGTCCGTCTGCCGCCGACGCACACCGACGAGGGGCTGCAGTGCGCGCTCGAGGCGCGGCGACGGCGGCCCGGACTGCCGGTGCTGGTGCTGTCGCAGCACGTCGAGCAGTTGTACGCGCGGGAGTTGCTGGCCGACGGCAGTGGCGCGGTGGGTTATCTGCTGAAGGACCGGGTGTTCGACGCGGAGCAGTTCGTCGACGCCGTACGGCGGGTGGCGGCGGGTGGCACGGCGATGGACCCGCAGGTGATCCAGCAGTTGCTGGCACGGAAGTCGGCCGACGACCGGCCGCTGGCGCGGCTGACGCCCCGGGAGCGGGAAGTGCTGGAGGAGATGGCTCAGGGCCGGTCCAACACGGCGATCGCCGGCAAGCTGGTGGTGACGGAACGGGCCATCGCCAAGCACACCGCGAACATCTTCGCCAAACTGGGCCTGGAGGTCTCGGACGACGACAATCGGCGGGTACTGGCGGTTCTCGCCTATCTCGACCACGGCCGGTGAAAGGGGACCCGGTCACGCACCCCACGTGGTCGATCAACAACCCCCGGTGTTCCAGGGGCTGTTGACACCAGTGTGTCGGCAGGAACTTCTCATCGATTTCCGTTACGGCTGAACACCCCCGGGGCGGCTCCCGTACTCAAGGGAGCCGCCCCGCTTCTGTTGGGCGATTCGATACCCATAGGGGGGTGCTCCTCAGCGAAGTCAGAGGAGTTGCGTGACTCCACCCACCGCTGAGGCGGCGGGCTTCCAACCCGAAGGCTGCGGGCCGGCCCGAACCGACCCCTTTGCGGGGCAAGCGCAAATTACCAGAGCACCGGGAAGGCCGAGGGCCCCCTTGCGAGGAGAATGATGGGACGCAATACAAGAAAACGCCGTATGCCGTTGGCCGCCAAGGCCGTGGCCGGGACGGCGGTCCTGGCGCTCGGTGGGGGCGGGCTGGTCTGGGCGAACTTCTACGCTTCGGCTCACGAGTCGAACCAGTCGCAGAACCGGACCAAGGCGAACGCGGCACGGCAGATCGCCACGATCGACTGCCCGGACGTGGGCCAGCAGCTCCCCGACGTACCGGACCCGGCCCGCGGTGAGGTCGACGGTGAACTGGCCTCGATGGACCAGCAGATCACCGACGCCTACCAGCGCCTGGTCACTACGCGCCAGGCGCAGGCCGGGGACTCGCAGTACGTCCAGAATGCCATTCTGGGTCCGCTCAAGGACCGGCGTAAGGTGCTCCTCGACCGGATCAAGCTGGAGATCAGCCGCGCGGGCGGCCAGGCTCCCGGGAACCTGGACGAACTCGCCTCCTGCTCCGGCCGCCCCGCCGACCAGCCGCAGCCGAACGACGGTCAGAACGACGGCGGTCAGAACGACGGCGGCCAGGACAACGGCCAGAACGGCGACGGCCAGAACGACGGCGGCCAGGACAACGGCCAGAACGGCGACGGCCAGAACGACGGCGGCCAGGACAACGGCGAAGGCCAGACCCCGAACGACAACGGCAACGGCGCCGCGGGCCCGTTCGCCGAGGACTTCATCGACATCAACGACGTCCAGCCGAACTCGCGCAACCTGCCGAACGGTCTGGCCGCCAACGGCAGGTCCGGCTCCAAGGGCAGCTTCACCACGAAGTGCGGTGTCAACGAGAACAAGCTGTACAACAGCGACAACATCATCGTGGCCCCCGGTGTCGCGAACGGCGCGCACCACATGCACGACTACGTAGGCAACCAGAGCAACAGCTCGCTCTCCAGCGACGAGGACCTGGCCGCCGCCGAGACCAGCTGCCAGAACCAGGGCGACAAGTCCTCGTACTTCTGGCCGGTGCTGCGCGTGCAGGACGGCACCCAGGAGTTCGACGCGGCCGACCAGGGCGGTGGCGCCGAGGGCAACGTCGGCAAGATCCTGCAGGTTCAGGAGGCCCAGCTCCGGTGGGTCGGCAACAAGCGGGGCAAGGTCGTCGCGATCCCGAAGCTCATGCGCATCATCACCGGTGACGCCAAGGCGTTCACCAACGGTCTGGCGAACGCCAACACCTCGTACAGCTGCACCGGCTTCGAGGACCGGCAGTCCACGGACAAGTACGTGCTGTGCCCCGAGGGCAGCCAGCTCGTGCGCACGTCCAAGTTCCAGAGCTGCTGGGACGGGCAGAACACCGACAGCGCCAACCACCGCGCCCACGTGGCGTTCGTCCAGCCGGACGGCAGCTGCGCGAACGGCTTCAAGGCCATCCCCCAGCTCCAGGTCCGCCTGGTGTACGACGTTCCCACCCCGACCATCGAGAACGGTCAGGTGAAGAACCCGTACGCCGTGGACAGCTTCCCGGAGCAGCTGCACAAGCCGATCACCGACCACAACGACTTCATCAACGTCATGGACGAGAACCTGATGAACAAGGTGGTCAAGTGCATCAACCAGGGCAAGAAGTGCACGTAGTCCCCACGGTTGTCCCCTGAGAAGGACCGGTGAGGGAGAAAGGGCCGGTGGCGGGAATCCCGCCACCGGCCCTTTCCGTGTGCCCGGTGTGCCCGGTGCGCTCGTTCAGCCTCCGTGCCCGGCGTGACCGGACGCGTGCGCACCGCCGCCGTGGTCCATGCTGCTGTGGTCGATGCCCTCCTCCACGTCGCCGCCGAGCCGGTCGCGCAGGTCGTCGAGCACGTTCTCCTCACCGACGGCGACCCACTTGCGCCCGACGAGGTAGAAGCCGCCGTAGTCCTTGGCCATGTCGATCCACTCACGCTGGCCGCGGTCGGTGGCGAAGGTGGCCAGGATGTACTTCTCCTTGCCGGTCTTGCAGATGGCCTGGCGGATGGTGTCGGCGTCGGTCTGCATGTTCGGCTCGCACTTCACCTCGGCGGCCAGGTGCTCCAGACTGCCGGTGGCCGTGGCCGGCACCTCGCTCTTCCCGTCGCCGTTCGTGTCCTCACCGCCGGACCCGCAGCCCGCCAGCGCCAGTACCGCCACCGCGCCGGTCAGCGCGAGCATCGGTCGGGTCAGCCTCATGAGTTCCTCCGGTCCCTCCGGCGACATGCCGCACGGAGCCCCGGCGAGGGGCTCTCCGCCTTCGATACGGCTCCGGGGCCCGGAGCGCTCAATCCCGGGCGGGACAAGGACCGCGGGGGCGGGACAAGCGAAGTCGGAGCCGGTGACGCTGCGCAATCAGGTGACTTACGGCCGCATCGCTCGTTCTGCCTGACGTGCAGTCACAGCATGCCGCCAAGCGCCCCGCGCCCCCCTCCCCCGACGGTCCGCTCCTCGACGTCGGGCAGGCCGAGGCCGCCCTCGTCGAGCACTATCCGCGGCTCGTCCGGCTCGCCTACCTGATGCTGCCGGCCGAGCGGGGTGTCCGGGGCAGGCGGGTACTGACCGCGCACGCCCTGGTGCAGCGCGCGCTCCCCCGCGGCCGCACCGCGGCGCCGGTCGTCCCCGCCCCGTCCCGGCGGTCCGCGACGCGCTCCGCCCGCTCCGGGCAGTCCGGCGGGGCCGCCGGCCGGGACGGCGACCGCGGCTACGCGCTGGTCAGGCTCCAGGTGGTGCGTGCGGCACTGCGGGCGAGCCCGTCGCGCAGGCGCGGTGCGCGGCGCAAACGGGCGGGGCTGCCGGCCCTGCCCGCACTGCCGCCGCTACTGCCCCAGGTATGGGGGCTGCGCCTGTACCCCCGGTCCGGCGGTGCCGGCGAACTCGCACTGCACCAGAAGCTGTCCGCGCTGCCCGGTCCGGCCCGCGCCGCCTATGTGCTGCGCGGTCTGGAGCGGCTTCCGGACGACGCTGTCCGCACGGTGCTCACCGACGCGGGCGTCGCCGACGCGGCTGCCGCGCTGCGCGAGGCGGACCGGGTGCCGGCCGAGTACCGGCTGCTCGACTCCCCCGCGTTCGACCCCTGCTCGCTGCAGGCCCGGCCGACCGATCTGGTGCACCGCCGCCACCATCTGAAGGCGGCGCTGGCCGCCGGGGCCGCGCTCGTCGTCTGCGGCGCGCTCATCGGGCTGCCGGACGACGGCTGGGCACCCGACGGTGCGGCCGCGCCGCCGTACGCGCGGAACCCGGCCGCCGAGGCCGCCCTGGCCCCGGGCCGGCTGACCCGGGTCTCCCCCCCCGCCTGGAAGACCTCCGCGCGTACCGACTTCTCCGTGTGGCCGGCCCGCGGCGGCCTGACCGGCGACTCCGGCCTGCTGCGCCGCGCCCTCGCCGTGTGGGCCCGGCCCGGCGAGCGGGTCCAGGTCTCGGCGACGCCGGGCACCCCGTCCGGCGGCCCGGCGGGGCCGCCCCAGCTGCTGTACGCCGGGGCGGTCGACAACGCGCGCGTGGTGGTCTTCCACGACGGCCTGCGCATCGCCAGGTACGCCGAGCCCGTGGACGGCGCCGAGGGCGCCGCTCTCGACTTCGCCCGGGTCGACGGCGCGGACCGGGCCGGGGCGAGCGCGCTGGTGCTGAGCCGGTCCGACGGCAATGTCCGCTATCTGACGGCGCCCTGGGTACGTGCGGCCGGTGCGCGGAACCTGCGCGAGCCCGGCGCGGACACGACGGACCTCTCGCTCGCCGACGGCGTGACCTCGCCGCTGGCGAGTCCGGCCCTGAAACCCGGCTCGTGCACCTCGTGGAACGTGCTGGAGCTGACCGACGACGCCGGCACCCGGCTGGTGACCGACCTCGGCGAGCTGGTCCCGGCCGTGCTGACCGCGGGGCGGCCCGGGGCGGCCGGTGGGGCCGCCGGTGCCGAGGCACTGCGCACCTGGGCGCCGTTCGCCTGCTCGCTGGCGTCGATGAGCTCGGCGGGCGTACGGAGCGTGAACGCGTGGGCCTTCGCCGAGCAGCCGCTGCCGGACGCGAGCGGAGCGAGGTGGGGGTCCTCCCGCCCGGAGGGCGGGGAGGGTTCGGCGGCCTGGGTGTGCACCCGGGCCGAGACCTGGCGGGGCGGCGGTACCCGGGTGCAGGCTCAGTTCCACACGCCGGGCGGGCCGTTCGGGGTGGTGGCGGCCCAGGCCGAGGACGTACCGCAGTGCGGAGAGCGTGAGCCTCGGGTGCTGGCCGGGGTGCTGTGGAAGTCCGGGGCGGGCACCTGGTACCTGCTGGCCGCCGGCAGCCGCGACACCACGTCGGTCACCGCGACGGGCGGTGTCAAGGGCACCGCGCAGGGCAACCTGCTGACCCTCGAGGCAGAACAGGGCGCCCAGGCCGACCTCGAGGGCACCCTGGAGAACGGGGACTCGGTCACCGGGCTCCGCTGACCCGGGGCGGGCCGGCCGACGGACCGGATGATCACTGCCGCCCGGTCCGGACCGTTCACGGCCGGGTTCGATCGGTAGGCTGTGTGTATGACTACCGGGGCACGCCGCAGAATGGGAGTCGAGGAGCGACGGCAGCAGTTGATCGGCGTCGCCCTCGAACTGTTCAGCCGCCGCTCGCCCGACGACGTCTCCATCGACGAGATCGCGTCGGCGGCCGGTATCTCGCGCCCGCTGGTCTACCACTACTTCCCCGGCAAACTCAGCCTCTACGAAGCCGCGTTGAGGCGTGCCGCGGACGATCTGGCATCGCGGTTCGTGGAGCCGCGCGAGGGCCCGCTGGGGGCGCGGCTGCTGCGGGTGATGGGCCGGTACTTCGACTTCGTCGACGAGCACGGGCCCGGTTTCTCCGCTCTGATGCGCGGCGGCCCGGCGGTCCCCGCGGGCGGAGCCTTCTCGATGAAGACCTCCTCGACCACCAACGCGCTGGTCGACTCCGTACGGCAGCGGGCGTACGAACAGATTCTGTCGCACATGGGCGCGGTGGATCCGCCCGCACGGCTGGAACTGGTGGTGCGGTCCTGGATCTCGCTCGCCGAGTCGACGGCGCTGCTCTGGCTGGACGGCCGTCGTATACCGCGGGACGAGCTGGAGACCCAGCTGGTGCACGACTTCGCCGCGCTCTGTGCCGTCGCCGCGGCCCACGACGAGAAGTTGGGCGTGCTGCTGCGCGACCTGCTCAAGAACGAGCCGGGCGACGGACCGTTCACCGACCTGGTCACCCGGCTCGTCGCACTGGCTTCCCGGTGAGCACCATGACGACGTGGGGTCTCGTCGTCGAGACGACGGTGGGTGGCGGGGAGCGCAAGCACACGGAGGCACAGGTGGTGGCGCACGTCACCGGGTCTCGGGCGGAGGCGTTCGCGGAGCTGGAGCGGCGGGCGCGAAACCACGTACCCATGCACCCCATGAGCCCCAAGCGCCGTCGCCTCCTGCGGGCCGGCGACGGGTTCCTGCTCGTCGTCGACGGGGCGTGGCAGTCGTTCGTGACCCGGTTCACCGTGGCGGAACTCCTGGAGGACTCCGCCGCGTCCCCCGCCCCGAAACCCGTGGTCGAGGCACCGGCCCCGCCACCGGCCGCCCCTGCCGCTCCCCCGGGTGAGCCGGCTGAGCGGCAGGCCGAGCTGGACGCGGACGGAGTGCCGGTGCGGCCGGCCTGGCTGGGCCGCACCGACCTGACGTGAAACCGTCCGCCGGCCGGTGAGGCCCTACGCGCTCTCGAACTTGCGGTACGACGCGTCGAGGTCGCGTACCTCGGCGGAGGCGTGCAGGGTCAGATCGCCGACCGCCCGCACATGCTTCCGTACCAGTTCCAGGACGGCCTCGGTGAGCCGCGCCTTGGTCTCCTCGGTCCGCCCGGGGAGCAGGGCGATGTGGACGTGCACGAGGGCGTGCTCCGCCTCCTCGTCGTGGCCGATGAAGACGTCCTCGGTCGGACGGAACCGGGTCTTGCACGCCGGGAGCTTCGCCGCCGCGATCTCCACCACGGTGGTGTGCAGGTCCCGGACGAAGGCGGGCCGGTCGTGGTCGAAGCCGTGCTTCAGCTGCGCCGAGTAGTCGACAGTGATCTGCGGCATGGGTGAGCCCTCCGGTTCCAGGTCGGAGGGCCCACCTTAGCTTCCGCGGTTCCGCGCCCGGTGCGTCAGCCGGCCGCGGTGAACACCGTGACCGAGCGGGCCGGGACGGTGAAGGTGCCGGTGTCCGCCGTGTAGGACGAGGTCCTCACCACCGCGTCCGAGCCCGCCGCCTGCACCGGGTGCAGGCGGTGGCCCGTGCCGGCGAGGGCGCCGACGCGCTGTTCCTGCCGGTGGGGCGTGGCGTTGAAGACGACGACCAGGTCGCCGAGGCGCATGGTGATCACGCCGGGTGTCTCGTCCTTCCCGGACAGCGGGAAGGACAGCGCGGACTGCACCTGCCCCGCGGTGTCGAGGGAGAAGGCCCCCTCCGTCGTACGGATCCTCAGCAGATCCCGGTACGCGGCCGAGGCGCCCTCGATCTGCGGGCACCCGACCCGCACCGCACCCAGCAGGGGCTTGGCGTGGGGCCACTTGTCGGCGTTGTCGGCGGCCGGGGGCAGACCGCGGCCGAAGCCGTTGCCGTCGGCGCAGTTCCAGTGGATGGCGTTGAACCAGTCGCCGCTGTCGTAGGAGTTGCGGTCCAGGGACTTGGAGCGCAGCAGGTCGGTGCCGGCCTGGGAGAGCGCCGGCCCCTGCGAGAGGGCGGCGGTCGCCATGGCGAGGACCTGCATACGGGCCCGGTCGTCGGCGCTCACGGACGTCGGCAGCTTGAACGCCAGCGCGTCGAACAGCGACTCGTTGTCGTGCGCGTCGGCGTAGGCGAGGGCGTCGCCCGGGACGGCGGCGTATCCGGCCGGTGAGCCGTTGTAGTCGACCTGGGAGCCCTTGACCTCCTTGCCGTCGGTGTCGGTGAAGCGGTACTCGGCGAGGTTGCCGCTCAGGCCCACCTTGATCAGGTCCTGGTAGTGCAGGAGCCGGGCCCTCTGCTCGGCCTCGGTGCCGTTGTCCTGAGAGGAGTTGGGGTCGGTGTAGAGGCCGGAGGCGAAGCCCTGGACGCCGGGGTCCTCGTCGAAGGGGCCGCCGCCGCGGACGGCGTCGCGGGCCCGGTCGGAGAAGGTGGCGATGCCGGTGCCGGCCATGTTCTGCTGCGTGGCCTGCTCGAAGCGGGCGTCGTCGGCGATCTCGCCGAAGTTCCAGCCCTCGCCGTACAGGATGATCTTCTTGCCGTCGACGCCGTCCTTCTTCAGGGTCAGCGCGTCGAGGGCCTTGCGCACGGCGAGCATGTTGGCCTTCGGGTGGTGGCCCATGAGGTCGAAGCGGAAGCCGTCGACCTTGTACTCCTTGGCCCAGGTGACGACCGAGTCGACGACGAGCTTGCCCATCATCGCGTTCTCGGGCGCGGTGTTGGCGCAGCAGGTGCTGTTGGCGACGGAGCCGTCGGCGAGGAGTCGCTGGTAGTAGCCGGGCACGATCCGGTCCAGGACGCTGGTGTTCGCCTGGCCACTGGCCGCGGTGTGGTTGTAGACGACGTCCATGACGACGCGCAGGCCGTCTTCGTTGAGCGCCTTGACCATCTTCCGGAACTCGACGGTACGGGCCGTGCCGTCCGGGTCGGTGGCGTAGGAGCCCTCGGGGACCGTGTAGTGGTACGGGTCGTAGCCCCAGTTGTAGGCGTCCTTGGCGGCGGCCTTCGCCACGCACTCCTGCTGCTTCTCGGAGTCGGCCGGGTGGGCGGCGAGGTCGCAGTCGACGGTCGCCCGGTCGGACTTCTTCTCGGGGATGGTAGCGATGTCGAAGGCGGGCAGCAGGTGCACGTAGGAGGTGCCGGCCTCGGCCAGCTTCCGCAGGTGCCGGGAGCCGTCGCTGTCCTTGTCGGTGAAGGCCAGGTAGGTGCCGGGCTGCTTCGCCGTGCGGTCCTCGACGGAGAAGTCGCGGATGTGCAGCTCCTGGATCTGGGCGTCCTTGAGGGGGACGGCCTTCGGCTTGTCCAGGCCCGACCAGCCCTTGGGGGCGAGGTCGCGGTCGCCGAGGTCGACGGCGAGGCTGCGCGCGGAGTCGGTGGTCAGGGCGACCGAGTAGGGGTCGGTGACCTTGTTGGTGACGAGCTCGCGGGTGCTGGGCGCCCACACCTTCACCGCGTACCGGTAGGGCTTGCCCTTCCAGGACGCCGGGCCGGTGACGGACCAGACGCCGGTGGCGTCGTCGCGTTTCATCGTGGCGGTGGAGCCGCCGATCTCCAGCGAGACGCTCTGCGCGGTCGGCGCCCACACGGAGAGCGTGGGACGGCCGTTGCGGAAGACCGGACCGAGCTCCGCCTTCGTCGCGCCGGCCGCGTACAGGTCGTCCAGGGCACCCGCGATCTGCACGCCGGTCGCCGCGAGGACCGCCCCGTTGACGGCGCGCTGGGCGGCGACGACCTGGCCGCGCAGGGCCTCGCGTACCCGGTCCCGGTCACGCGGGTCGACGGTCCAGGCGGTGCCGTCCTTCAGGTGCGGGAACTTCGCCTTCTGCGCGTCGGTGAGGGTGGTGGGAGCCAGGCGCAGGACGCGGGTGTCGTCGCCGGTGGCGAGCGTGCCGCCCTCCGCCTTCACGGAGCCGGTGCGGGAGGCGAGGAGCTGGGTGGAGGCGGCGCCCGCGGAGCCGTTCCAGACGACGGTGTTCCGGTCGATCCAGACCGCCTTCGAGGTGGTCAGGTCGACGGCGGCGGCCGAGCCGGGCGGCTGGGGCAGCAGGTACTTCTCCTCGCCGCTCACCAGCCACACCTCGTGGCCGTTCGCCTTGAGGTCGAGCGACTGGTCGGAGGGGAGGTCCTTCTCGTCGCCCTTGTGGATGATGTAGCTGAGACTGGTGGCACCCTCGGTGAGCGGTACCTCGAAGACCGCGCCATAGGGATCAGTCTTCACCGGCTTCAGGGGTTTCGACCAGTCGGTGGGGTCGGCGGCGCCGGTCCACGTGTGCAGTCCCCAGCCGTCGTAGTTCCCGTCGGCGCGGTGGTAGTGCAGCACCGCCTTGGTCGTGTCCTGCGCCGGGTACTCGGGCCGTTCGGTGGTGACGGTCTCCTTGCCCTGCTCGATCCAGATCTCGCCGTTCCTGGTGACGTCGATCGTGCGGTCGGTGGAGACGTCCTTGTCGCCGTCCTTGTCGATCACCAGGAAGCCGACGTCCGAGGCACCGGGCTTGAGCTTGACGTGGGCGAAGGCGCCGTAGGCGTCGCGGCCGGTGAAGGGGTGGCTGTCCGGCCACTCGGTGGCCTCGCCGTCGGCGAGGTCGCCCCAGGCGTACAGGCCCCAGTCGTCGTAGGCGCCGTCGGCGCGCTGGTAGTGGACGACCACGTGGTCGCGGGAGGCGGCGGTGGGCGGTTCCTCGACGGGCGGGGTGCCGGTGGTGGAGGCGGCCGGGGCGCTCGCGGTGCGGCCGGCGGAGTCGATCACGACGGCCTTGTAGCGCAGGGCGGTGCCGGCGGGCACGTCCGCGCCGATGGTGTGGGTGACCTGGTGGGGGGCGTGGTCGGAGGAGCCGAGCGTCCGCCACTTCCCGGTGCCGGTCTGGGCGGCGAAGACGACGCGGTTGAGCTGTCCGCCCTCGACGTCGGCGGTGAGCTCGACGGTGCCGGTGGCGCCGGCCTCGGGGGCCTTGAGGGTGACCGTGGGCTTGGCGGCCGGCTTGGCGAGCGGGCCGGACGCCCTGAGGACGATCGCCGAGCCCGCCGGGACGGTGACGGTGATCTTCTTGCCGGCGTCGCTGGTGACGGAGGCGTCGGTGCCGTGGATGCCGCGGAAGGTCATCCGGGCGGAGCCGGTCGCGAAGGTGGCCTTCTTCGCCTCGTCGGCGTTGTTGAAGGCGACGACGTACTCGGTGGTGTCCTGGCCGGTGCGGGTGCCGGTCGCGGTGCGGGAGAAGGCGTAGACGCCGGGGCCGTCGGCCGCGTACCGCTCCTGCTGCACACCGTCGGTGAGGGCGGGGTGGGCCTTGCGGAGCTTGGCGAGGGCGCTGATCTGCCGGTAGAGCGGGGCCTTCGTGTCGTAGGTGTCCTCGGCGTGGGTGCGGTCGGTGCCGATGAGGTCGTCGTCGAGGTAGTCGGCGGTGCGGGAGGCGAACAGGGTCTGGCGGGCGTCCTTGTCGCCGCCGGCGCCGGTGAAGCCCTGCTCGTCGCCGTAGTAGACGACGGGGTTGCCGCGGCTGAGGAACATCAGCTCGTTGGCGAGCATGTCCTTCTTCAGCAGGTCGGCGTCGGACGTCTTCGGATTGTCCTGCTTCAGGAACGTCCCGATGCGGCCCATGTCGTGGTTGCCGAGGAAGGTGACCTGCTCGTAGGCGTTGGCCTTGTCGGTCGTGTACTTGTGGTCGTCGCCGAAGACGGAGGCGAGTTTCCGTGCGCTGCCGCCCTGGGAGGCGTACTGGCGGGCCGCCTCCTGGAAGGGGAAGTCGAGGGTGGCGTCGAGGCGGCCCTCGGTGACGTAGGGGGCGGTGACGTCGGTGTCGGCGGAGTAGACCTCGCCGAACATGAAGAAGTCGTCGCGCCCCTTCTTGGCCGCGTAGGCGTCCAGGGCGGTGGCCCACTGGGTCCAGAACTCCATGTTGACGTGCTTCACGGTGTCGATCCGGAAGCCGTCGATGTCGAAGTCCTTCACCCACCGCTGGTAGATCTTCTCCATGCCGTCGACGACCTCGGGACGCTCGGTCCACAGGTCGTCGAGGCCGGAGAAGTCGCCGTACTCGCTGGACTCGCCGGCGAAGGTGGAGTCGCCCCGGTTGTGGTACATCGTCGGGTCGTTGAGCCAGGAGGGGACCTTGACGTTCTTCTTGGCGGCGGGGACGGCCGGGGTCCGCGGGAACGATCCTGCGTCGACGCGCGGGAAGGTGCGCGAGCCGTCGGCGTAGTCGGCGTCGTCGAAGGGCTTCCCGTCCTTGGTCAGGTAGGGGAAGGCTCCCTTGGAGAGGTAGTCGTAGGACTTCTCCTCGTAGTCGACGACATCGGCGGTGTGGTTGGTGATGACGTCGAAGAAGACCTTCATGCCCTTGTCGTGGGCCTTGTCGATGAGGGTCTCGAGGTCCTTGTTGGTGCCGAAGTGCGGGTCGACCTGGGTGAAGTCGGTGATCCAGTACCCGTGGTAGCCGGCGGACGCGTCCTCGCCGGTGCCCTGCACGGGCTGGTTCTTGAAGATGGGCGCCATCCAGATGGATGTGGTGCCGAGCCCCTTGATGTAGTCGAGCTTCTGGGTGAGGCCCTTGAGGTCGCCGCCCTGGTAGAAGCCCTTGTCGGTGGGGTCGTACCCGGTGCTGAGCCGCGAACCGGTGAGTCCGCCCCGGTCGTTCTTGGTGTCCCCGTTGGCGAAGCGGTCCGGCAGGACGAAGTAGAACTGCTCCCGGGTGAGGTCGTGCCGCGCGGGGGCCTTCGCCAGCGTGGCGTCGGACGGGGGCGCGGGGGGTGTGGCGGCACTGGCCGCCAGGGGCTGCACGAGGGCGGCGGCGAGCGCGGCCGCGGTGACGGCGGCCACCCGCCTGCCGTGCGCGGTGCGGCGTCTCCCGGACGCCGGCCATCTGGGTGTCACAGGCGTGAACTCCTTGCGATTACGGCTCATTCGGGGCCGATTCCGCACCACGGCACGACCTGTTCCAGCCATGTCACCGGGGTGTCGCGCGACCGTATCGCCGTTGAAAGCTTTACAGCAAGGGTTGTGAAAGTAACGGTAAGGACTTTCATGCGGACGCCGGTCGCGCCGCCTCCCCTGAACGGCGGCGCGACCGGCGCGCGTTCAGCAGGACGACTTGCCCGCGTACACCGCGAGGGCCGTGTTGGAGCCCAGGGTGGCGGTCAGCTGCCCCGAACCGTTCACCGTCACCTGCGTGTTGTTCTGGATGTTGCAGTACGTGCCGGAGGGCAGCGAGGTCTGGTAAGTGCGGGTCAGAGAGCCGGACTCGTGGTTGATGGCCACGAAGCCCTTGTTGCCCCGGCCGAAGGCGATGGCGTCGTTCCCGTTGTCCCACCAGTTCGTCACGGCCTGGCCGCGCGTGGTGTTGCGGAAGGCGACCATGGACTTGATCTCCGGCCAGGCGTGCTGGCACTTCCAGCCGTTCTGCCAACAGGCGTTCACCTGACCGCCGTTCGGCGGACCGGCGTCCGTGGAGGAGAACTCGTAGCCGGAGTTGATGTCCGGGGAGCCGTAGGGCCAGGCCAGCATGAAGACGTTGGCCAGGGTGTAGTTGGCGTTGTCCTTGTAGCTGAGCGTGGAGCCGTTGCGCTCGGTGTCGTGGTTGTCGACGAAGACGCCGGAGACACCGCTGTTCATGTAGCCCCAGCCCTCGCCGTAGTTCTTCAGGTAGGCGAGGTTCTCGTTGTTGAAGACCCGCTTGAGGTCGTAGGCGTAGCGGAACTCCTGGACGTCGCCGGTGCCGGTGTACTCGCCGGGCTGGACGGCCTCGCCGGCGCCGTAGATGGCCTCCTGCTTCCAGTACACGCCGGGGTTGGAGAGCCGGGACTTGATGTTCGCCAGGTCGGCGGCCGGTATGTGCTTGGCCGCGTCGATGCGGAAGCCGTCCACGCCGAGGGAGAGCAGGTCGTTGAGGTACCCGGCGATGGCTCCGCGGACGTAGTCCTCGCCGGTGTCGAGGTCGGCGAGACCGACCAGTTCGCAGTTCTGGACGTTCCAGCGGTCCTGGTAGTTGGTGATCTGCGAGGTGCAGTTGTCGAAGTCGGGCGCCGAGTACAGGCCGGGGTAGTTGTACTTGGTGTACGAGGAGCCGCCGGTGCCGGTGCCGCTGCCCGCGGACATGTGGTTGACGACCGCGTCGGCGACGACCTTCACGCCGGCCGCGTGACACGTGTTCACCATGTTCCGGAAGGCGGTGCGGTCGCCGAGCCGCCCGGCGATCTTGTAGCTGACCGGCTGGTACGACGTCCACCACTGCGAGCCCTGTATGTGCTCGGCGGGCGGGGAGACCTGGACGGAGCCGTACCCGGCGGGGCCGAGGGTGGTGGTGCACTCGCGGGCGACCGAGTTGAAGTTCCACTCGAAGAGGACGGCGGTGACGTCCTTGTTCCCGGGCGGCGCGGCCTGCGCGACAGTCGGGGTCATGACAACCGAGGCGACCGCGAGCGCGGCGACCCCGGCGAGGGTTCTGCGTGCCATGTGGGGTGTCCTTCTTCATCGAAGGGTGTGGGGAGTGCGAAGGCGGCTGAAGCTTCTTGCTGAAACCTTCAGAAACCTTGCGGTGACGCAGATGTTAAAGCTTCACCCTCCGAAAGGGCAGCGGTCGGCGTGAAGTTGCGGCAAGAAATTCCGGAAGGACGGCCTGCCGGTCCGTTCGGGATCAGCTGAGCAGCCCCGCCCGCACCCGCTCATCCGTCAGCAGTCGCAGCACCCCGGGGTCGTTGGCGAACACGTCCTCCGCTCCGGGGGCCATCGCCTGGTGGAACATCGCGTACACCACATCGGCGGTCGGCTGTTCCCATACGGTGCTCGTCCACTCGCGCACCCCCTCGGCGTCACCCTCCTCGTGTGCGCGCAGCCACTCCTCGATGCACAACCGAGTGATCCGGTAGACCTTCCGCCGGCCCCGTACCAGCACTCCGCGGTTGAGCCCGAAGACCTCGCAGGTCGCCTCTCCCCTGGGCGTCAGGGGCAGGTACTCACCCACCGCGAGCACCAGGTGAAGGTGATCGGCCGGGTCCTCACTGCTGGGGTCGATCAGCAGAGGACGCCCCCGGAGGTCGAGGGGAAACGCCTCTCGCTTCTGGTGGCTGTTGCAGAGGGAGCAGGCGAGCAGGTGGTTGTTCCAGTCGAAGGTGCGCAGCGGGGCCCGGCTCAGCGGCTCGAAGTGGTCGATGTCGGTGCCCTGGTTGTCGCCGCAGTACATACACCGCTCGATACCGGGGGCCATCCCCGCCAGGGCCTCGCTCAGCACGCTGTGGACGTGACGCCGCACGGTGGTGTGCTTCCACAGACCTCGAGCACGGTCCACCGGTTTCCCGGCCTTGCCTATCTCCTGTGTGTAGGCGGTCATACGCCGACGTGTCCGCTGCGGCAGACCGGTTCGTTGAATCCTGATCACGACGACCACTCATCGTCGGCTCGGTCACGCAGTCGCGCGGCCACCTCGTCCACGCGGGTCGCCGGGGAGCTCACCAGCTTGCGTTTCAACTCCCGGTAGCGCATGCGTTGTTCATCGCTCGCCCTGCCGCGCAGCACACTCATCTCCAGCGCCACGAGCTCGCTCCGCTTCCGTTCCGCCCTCTCCGAGTAGGGCGTGTCGAGCCCGAACAGGTACGACAGCACGGCGTCGTCCCCGCTTCCGTACACGACCCTGTCGTACACGTCCGGCGAGACCTTCTCGACCCGCCCTTCCTCCTGCGCACCCGGAAGCCGGATGAGACCTCCCGGATCGGCCGACTGGCAGATGTACGGGCTGTGGGTGGTGACGATGAACTGAATGCGGGGGAAGTGCGAGGTGAGCCAGCTGCCGATGCGCCTCTGCCAGGAGACGTGCAGGTGCGCGTCGATCTCGTCGATGATCACGACTCCCGGGTAGTCGGCGACCGGAATCTCTGTCTCCTCGTCGTAGAACACGTCCAGCTCGCCATAGGCGTCGTAGATCTGCCTCAGGAGATCCACGACGAGGGCGGCGACGGTCCGGTAGCCGTCGCTCATCTCCTTCAGCGGGAAGCGACGCTCCCGGTGCACCACCCACAGCCCTTCGGAGTCGACACCGTCGATCCGGCAGCCGTCGGGCAGCAGGTCGTCCCCGAGGATCTCCAACGCGGAGGCCAGCAGCTCCTCGGCTCCCTCCCGCTGCTCAAGCGCCCGCAGGTGCTGTTCGATGAGCCATGTCACGCCCTCGGCGAGCGAGGCGTCCTCGTGGAACAGACTCGCCTGCCGAGCCACCGGTCCTGCGGCCGTCATGAGCCGCTGCACCTCTCCCGAACCTCCGGCAAGCCTCCGGAAGGGGCCATAGGCAGCGCAGAACCAGCCTTCCGGATTGTCGGCCCAGGGGCCGCGTTGAGCGGTGATCGTCTTGGCACCGGTGTAGTTGACCGGGTCCAGGGAGGGTTGCACCGCTCTGCCGGGCTTCCCCTTCCCGTGGCCCGTCTCCGGAGGAAGAACCCACCGCAGACCCGACCAGAACGCCCTGGACGGCCGACGCCCCTGCGTGAAGCGGTCGAATGCGGGGTCGTGCGCCAGCTCCACTTCGGCGTGCGCTCTGCGTTCACCGTGCGCGACCCAGTTCTCGAATGCCGGCATCAGACTTCGCGCGGCGGCGGGACCGCTCACGGCCAGGGAGATCGCCCGCAGCAATGTGGTCTTGCCCGAGCCGTTACGGCCGGCCAGTACCGTCCACCCCGCGTACGAACCATCGGGCCGGGCCAGTTCGAGGTCCACCTCGTCGAACGACTTGATATTGGCCAGGTAGACCCTGGAGAGGTACATGATCCGATCCGCCCGATCCGCCGTTGCCTGCCGGGTACCCATGCTGTTTCGCCACGTCAGCCTAGATGAGGTCGGGCCTTGCCATCGGCCGCCGTTCGGACGGCACGACGAATCCGGAGGACCCGCGTCAGGACGTGCCGTGCCGTATGCCTTCGACGAACGCGGCCCAGGCGGCCGGAGCGACGAACAGAACCGGTCCGGTGGGGTTCTTGCTGTCGCGGACGGGGACGGTGCCGGGGATGTTGCCGGCGAGTTCCAGGCAGTCGCCGCCGCCGCCGTCGCTGTACGTGCTCTTGCGCCACACTGCGGCCGTCAGGTCGGGTCGGGTACTGCGCATGTCTCGTACTCCTTCATGGCCCGCCGGATCAGGGCCATGGATGCCTCTGGCGGCAGGGCTCGGGCATGGACGAGATCGTAACGATGGGAGTGCCGGGTCACCATGGCCCGGTCTTCCACCAACTCACCCGAGTGCCCCGCCTCCAGGTAGGCCACGTCCGGCGCGTTGTCGAACGACAGGAGGGTGAGCGAGCCGCCCATGGCGGAGTGGGCCCCCGCGACGAAGGGCATCACCTGCACCTCGATATGCGGGGTGCGGGCGGCTTCCAGCACAGAGGCCAACTGCTCCCGCATGACGGTCGGACCTCCCACCGGGCGTCGGATCACCGACTCGTCGAGCACCACCCACAACAGTGGCGGTTGCGGCCTCCGGAGCAGACTCTGCCGACTCAGCCGCGCCGCCACCTTCTCCTCGATCTCCTCCACGGCGCACCACGGCTGTCCATGGCGCAGCACCTCACGTGCGTAAGCCTCGGTCTGGAGCAGGCCCGGGACGCTGTGCGCCATGTACTTGTGCATGGCGTTCGCCCTGGCCTCGTACGCCACGAACTTCCGCGCCCAGTCCGGGATCGGCGTCCGCTTGAGGTGAGTCCACAGGTCGACCAGGTCGCCGTCGGCCTCCAGGATCTCGTCCAGCCTGGTGTTGACGTCCTCGGGCGGGGTCTCCTTGCCCAGTTCGAACTGGGCGATACGGCTGTGGGCGACGGGGATCAGGTCACCGAGCCCGCGTTGCGTGAACCCGGCGCGGACGCGGAGCTTGCGCAACTTCACGCCGTACAACGCCGGCAGGGACGCGGACGGGTCGAGTTCCTTCGGCGCGGGCATCGGCTGTCCCCCGTTTTCGATCCGGTGCAACGAAAACCGTTACCGCTGGTGAGCGTAGCGTCACGTACCGATGATCGTGGGGAGAGTCGGGATCATCACGAAGGAAGGACACCGCACTCATGGCACCACAGGAACGTACGAGGCGCGCGGCCGCGATCCGGGACGCCGACGAGGCCAGGAATGAACTCTCCCTGGCACTGGACGACGCCGGCGTGCTCCTGCCCTCGTTGGGGCTCGACACCGTCTCGCTGGCCAGCAACTGTCTGCCGCCGCTGGTGGATCTCGGACGCTGCAATCCGGGCACGGCACGCAAGCTGGCGGAAGCGCTGCGGGAAGGTCGTCGCACCGCCGAGCTGAGTGCCAGGGTGCGTGAGGCGAACCGGCGGAGCGGGCAGCGGACTTGACGGCGCACTCCGTGCAGGGCGAGGGCCCGCCGCTCCCCGGGAGGGAGCGGCGGGCCCTGTGGCCGGCGAGTCGTCAGGCCCGTGTCCACCACACCGTCGTGTCCGCCGGCACCTTCGCCTCGTCGCCGGTTTCGGCCACCTCACCGTTGGTGATCAGTACCCTGCCGTAGGACGGCGTGGTCACCGCCTCGCCCGTGGTGTTCGCGACGCACACGAACTCCCCGCGCCTAAAGGCGAGGACGCCCTCGGGGGCCCGCAGCCACTCCACCGATTCGCCCGCGCCCAGGTCGGCCTGCTCCCGGCGCACGGCGAGCGCGGCGCGGTACAGCTCCAGGGTCGAGCCGGCCGTTCCGGTCTGCGCCTCGACGCTCAGCTCGCCCCAGCCCTCCGGCTGCGGCAGCCAGCTGCCGCCGCCCCCGAAGCCGTACGAGGAACCGTCGCGGGTCCACGGGATCGGCACCCGGCATCCGTCGCGGAAGCCGTCCTGGCCCGCGCCCCGGAAGTACGCCGGGTCCTGGCGCACCTCGTCGGGGAGGTCCACGACGTCCGGCAGGCCCAGCTCCTCGCCCTGGTAGACGTAGGCCGAGCCGGGCAGCGCCAGCATCAGCAGGGTCGCCGCGCGGGCCCGGCGCAGGCCCAGTTCACGGTCGCCGGCCTGGCGGATCTGGGTGCCGAGGCCGGGCGGGTTGGCGAAGCGGGTGGCGTGCCGGGTGACGTCGTGGTTGGACAGCACCCAGGTCGCGGGGGCGCCGACCGGGCGCATGGAGTCCAGGGTGCGGTCGATGACCTCGCGCAGTTCCTCGGCGTCCCAATGGGTGCCCAGGTACTGGAAGTTGAAGGCCTGGTGCAGTTCGTCGGGGCGGACGTAGTTGGCGGTGCGCTCGACGGTCGGGGTCCAGGCCTCGGCGACGAAGATGCGCTCGCCCGCGTACTCGTCGAGGATGAGCCGCCACTGCCGGTAGATGTCGTGGACGCCGTCCTGGTCGAAGAACGGCATGACATCGTTGCCCAGCAGCTTCAGCTGCTCGTGGTCTCCCAGGTCGGGCAGGCCCTCGGCCTTCACCATGCCGTGCGCGACGTCGATGCGGAAGCCGTCCACGCCCATGTCGAGCCAGAACCGCAGGATGGAGCGGAACTCGTCGCCGACGGCCGGGTGCTCCCAGTTGAAGTCGGGCTGCTCGGGGGCGAAGAGGTGCAGGTACCACTCGCCCGGGGTGCCGTCGGGCTCGGTGACCCGGGTCCAGGCGGGGCCGCCGAAGATCGACTCCCAGTCGTTGGGCGGGAGCTCGCCGTCCGCGCCCTTGCCGGGGCGGAAGTGGTAGCGGTCGCGCGAGGGCGAGCCGGGGCCCTCGGCGAGTGCCCGCTTGAACCACTCGTGCTGGTCGGAGGAGTGGTTGGGCACGATGTCGACGATGATCCGCAGGCCCAGCGCGTGGGCGTCCCGGATCAGCGCGTCCGCGTCGAGCAGGGTGCCGAACATGGGGTCGACGGCACGGTAGTCGGCGACGTCGTAGCCGGCGTCGGCCTGCGGGGAGGCGTAGAAGGGGCTGAGCCACACGGCGTCCACGCCGAGGTCGCGCAGGTACGGCAGGCGGGAGCGGATGCCCTCCAGGTCGCCCATGCCGTCGCCGTTGCTGTCGGCGAAGCTGCGCGGATACACCTGGTAGATCACCGCGTCCCGCCACCAGTCGCGGCGCCTGGTGACGGTGGCTACGGCAGCGTCGGTCGTCGGGGTGGGGGCCGGGGCGGCGGCGTGCTGCTGGCTCATGTCGTCCTTGAATACGTGGGGTCGGTCAGGGAAGCGAGTGGGGCCGGGGGCCGAGGGGCGGGAGGCGGGGGACAAGGCGGCCGCGGTGCCGGCGGGGTCTGGGGGTCCCCCTGCTCGAAGAGCTTGGGGGAGGACACCGCGGCCGCCTACCCCGCGCGCCGTGGCGCGCGGGATTCGTCGGACGGAGGGCGTCAGCCCTTCGTGCCGCCCGCGGTGAGGCCGGCCACCAGGTTCTTCTGCACGAGGTAGAAGAACGCGGAGACGGGTATCGCGATCAGGACCGCGGTGGCGGCCATGAGGTTGCGCTGGGCGTCGTGCTCGCTGACGAAGCTCTGCAGACCGACGGCGAGCGTGTACTTCTCGTCGTCCAGCATGAACGTCGTGGCGAAGGCGACCTCGCCGAACGCGGTGATGAAGCTGTAGAAGGCGGCGACCGCCAGGCCCGGCTTGGCGAGCGGCAGGATCAGCCGCACGAACGTGCCGAACGGGGACAGCCCGTCGACCCGGCCCGCCTCGTCGATCTCGAACGGAATGGTGTCGAAATAGCCCTTCATCAGCCACGCACAGTACGGCACCGCGGTCGAGCAGTAGACGAGGATGAGGCCGAAGTAGGTGTCGATCAGCTGAAGGTCGGACAGGATCTGGTACATCGGGACCATCAGGACGGCCACCGGGAACATCTGGGTGACCAGCAGGACCCACATGAACTTCTTGTACCCGGGGAACCGCATCCGGGACACCGCGTACCCGGTGGTGGCGGCGACCAGGACGCCGATGACGGTGGTGCCGAGCGAGACGATCAGCGAACTCTTGAGCCAGTCGAAGAAGTTCGTGTTCTGCAGCACGAACGCGTAGTTGTCCAGCGTCATCTTGCCCCAGATACCGCCGGGGCGCAGATAGTCGTCCTTGTCCGGGCCGAGGGACAGGAAGACCAGCCAGGCGACCGGGAACAGCGCGACGACGCTCGCCACGACCAGGATGCCGTGCGAGGCGAGGACGCCGCCGCGGCCGACCTCACCGCGCCGCCGCGTGTCGGGCCGCCGGGGCGTGGTCTTCTCGGCCGGCTTGCCCGTCACCACGGCTGACGGCGGGCTGTCGAGGGTGCTCATGGGGGCTCCTGCCTCAGATCGCGAGCTGCTGCTCATTGCGGTTCAGCCAGCGGCGGTAGAAGGAGGTGAAGACGATCAGGATGGCCAGCAGCAGCATGCCGTAGGCGGCGGACTGCGCGAAGTCGCGCGGCTGCTGCCCGAAGCCGAGTTGGTACGCCCAGGTGACGAGGATCTGCGCGTCCGGGGCGGTGTTGCCGAACAGCAGGAAGATGACGGCGAACTGGTTGAAGGTCCAGATGATGCCGAGCAGCACGACGGTGGAGCTGACCGAGCGCAGGCCCGGCAGGGTGACGTGACGGAACCGCTGCCAGGCGTTGGCGCCGTCCATCTCGGCCGCCTCGTACAGCGTCCCGTCGATCGACTGGAGGCCGCCGAGCAGGGAGACCATCATGAACGGCACACCGCACCAGGTGTTGACCATGATCGCGGCGAACCGCTGCCAGAAGGTGTCCTCGAGCCACAGCGGCGTCGGCAGGCCGAGGGACTCCAGGGCCGAGTTGATGACGCCGGCGTCGGCGAGCATGAACCGCCAGCCGAAGACGGTGACGAAGGTCGGCACGGCCCACGGCAGGATCAGGATCAGCCGGTAGAAGGTGCGGCCGCGCAGCTTCTGGTTGAGCAGCAGGGCGAGGCCCAGACCGATGGTGTAGTGCAGGCCGACGCAGGCCGCCGTCCAGACGATCGTCCAGATGAAGTGCGACCAGAAGCGGTCGTACGCCGTCTCGCCCCAGAGGATGTCGGCGTAGTTGTCCAGGCCGATGAACTTGTACGTGGCCTCGATCTCGTTGACGCCGATGGTGCGGGCCGAGTTGAGGCTGTTGGCGTCGGTGAGGGTGAGGTAGAAGCCGTACGCCAGGGGATACAGCACGAGGACGCCGAGCACGACGACCACGGGCACGATCATGGCGAAGGCGTACCAGTACTTCTGGTAGGCGTGCTTCAGGCGGCCGGCCCGGCCGGCGCGGGGCGGGCGGTCACCGCTGCGCTTGCCGGTCGCGCGGTCGATGGCGACTGTCATGGTTCGGCACCTTCTGGATGATCAAGGGGTTCGGCACACAGGCCGGTGGCCGCCGGACCCTTCCCTCCCGGAAGGGACCCGGCGGCCACGCGGGCTCTACTTGCTGAAGTCCGGCACCAGCTTGGCGATGGCGATCTCGGCGTCGCCCAGACCCTTGTCCAGGGACTCCTTGCCGCCCGCGATCTGGGGCAGTTCGTCGTCGAGCGGACCCCACAGCGAGCTGTACTCGGGCAGGGCCGGGCGCGGCTGGGCGGCCTCGAGGACCGTCTGGTAGCCGGCGATGCCCGGGTCGGCCTTGACCTTGTCGGTGTAGGCGTCGTCACGCGTGGGCAGCGTGGAGTTCTTCAGGGCGATGGTCTCCTGGGCCTTGGCCGAGCTCATGAAGTTCACGAACTTCAGCGCGGCCTTCTGCTTCGCGGCGTCGGAGCCGGCGTAGACGGAGAGGTTGTGGCCACCGGTCGGGGCGCCCGCCGTGCCGGAGGTGCCGGCCGGGACGGTCGCGATGCCGAGGTTGCTCTTGTCCTTGAAGGCCGAGCCCTTGTAGAAGTTGGTGATCTCCCACGGGCCCTGGATGATCGCGGCGACCTTGCCGTTGACGAACGCGTCCTGGATGTGGGCGTAGGCGTCGGCGGTGGTGTCGGCCTTCTTGAGGCCCTTGCCGTCGAAGAGGTCCAGCCAGGTGCCGTAGGCCTTCTTGGCCTCGGGCGACTTGACGGTGATCTTCTTGGCGTCGGCGTCGACCGTGTCGGTGCCCTCGCCGTAGAGGAAGGACTGGGCGTAGTAGGCCTGGGTGGAGCCCCAGTAGCCGTCGACGCCGGTCTTGTCCTTGATGGCGGCGGCGGCCTTCTTCAGGTCGTCCCAGGTCTTGGGAGCCTCGACGCCGGCCTTCTCGAACAGTTCCTTGTTGTAGACCAGCGCGAGCGTGTCCGTGACGAACGGGACGCCGTAGACCTTGTCCTCGTACGTGGCCTGCTCGATCAGGTTGGACTTGAACTTCGCCTGGTCCTTCAGCGCCTCGGTGCCGTCCAGCGGCAGGAAGAAGCCCTTCTTGGCGAAGGCGGGGGTCCAGCCGACCTCGGAGCGCAGCACGTCGGGAGCACCCTTGGAACCGGCGGCGGTGTCGAACTTGTTCTGCGCCTGGTCGAAGGGGACGTTGACGTACTTGACCTTGACGTCCTTGTTGGCGGCCTCGAACTCCTTGACCAGGGCCTGGTACGTCGGCGCCTCGTTGGTCGCGTTGGAGGTGTCCCACCAGGTGATGGTGACCGGGCCGTCGGCCGAGTCGCCGCTGTCGCTGTCTCCGCCGCAGGCCGTCGCCGTGAGGGCGAGGGACGCCACCAGCGCGGTGGCCGCTATGCCACGCCGCATGAGTTCTCCTTGAGGGTGAAAGCCCGTGTGCTGCAGATACGGCCCCGTCTGCCGACCTGCCGACTTGCCGACCGCGCCGATGGGGCCGCCGGGCGACGTGAACGTAACAGCGATGCAACCGATCCGAAAGACCTTGCTGAAAAATTTTGCAAGAAAGTCCGACGGTTATCCCGTCGTGACCTCTCCTCGCCCCCTCCCCATAGTGTCCCGATCGCCGTGCCACCGCCGGGTTTCCGGTGCCAGGACAGGCGTTCGGACAGCTGTGCAAGACTCTGCAAGTACTTGCCATCCGTTTCCGTCGGGGGGATCATCCGTTGCGGGACGGACGCCGAGCGACATGCCGACCACGACATGAGGGACCGCGATGACCCAGCAGCCCGCGACGGGCCGTTCGACGGCACGCACCAGGCGTCCGGCCGGTGTGCAAGGAGTGGGACGGCCGATAGGGTCCGGTGCTGTGACCACACGTCTTGCCGACATCGCCGCTCAGGCCGGGGTGAGTGAGGCGACCGTCAGCCGTGTGCTCAACGGCAAGCCGGGCGTCGCCGCCACCACCCGCCAGTCCGTCCTCGCCGCTCTCGACGTTCTGGGCTACGAACGCCCGGTGCGGTTGCGGCAGCGCAGCGAGGGCCTGGTGGGGCTGATCACTCCCGAGCTGGAGAATCCGATCTTCCCCGCGCTGGCCCAGGTCATCGGGCAGGCACTGACCCGCCAGGGCTACACGCCGGTCCTGGCCACCCAGACCCCGGGCGGGTCGACGGAGGACGAGCTGACGGAGATGCTCGTCGACCGCGGGGTGGCCGGCATCATCTACGTCTCCGGGCTGCACGCGGACACCACGGCCGACATGCAGCGCTACGAGCGACTGCGCGCCCGGGGGGTGCCGTTCGTGCTGGTCGACGGCTTCTCGCCGAAGGTGCAGGCGCCGTTCATCTCGCCCGACGACCGGGCGGCGATGGCGCTGGCGGTCACGCATCTCGCCTCCCTCGGCCACACCCGGATCGGGCTGGCGCTGGGGCCGAAGCGGTTCGTGCCGGTGCAGCGCAAGATCGAGGGCTTCGTCCGCACTGTGCAGGAGCAGCTGGGCCTGGCCGCCGAGACCGTGGAGACGGAGCTGGTCCAGCACTCCCTGTACACCTTGGAGGGCGGCCAGGCCGCCGCCACCGCGCTCATGGACCGCGGGTGCACGGCGGTGGTGTGCGCCAGCGACATGATGGCGCTGGGCGCGATACGGGCGGCCCGGCAGCGCGGTCTGGAGGTGCCGACGGACATCTCGGTGGTCGGCTTCGACGACTCCCCGCTGATCGCCTTCACCGACCCGCCGCTGACCACGGTCCGCAAGCCGGTCCCGGCGATGGGCCAGGCCGCGGTGCGCACCCTGCTGGAGGAGATCGGCGGGACGCCCGCCCCGCACAGCGAGTTCGTGTTCATGCCGGAACTGGTGGTCCGGGGCTCGACGGCTTCGGCACCCGGGGACCGGAACCGTTCCTAAGAGCGCGCCTCCGAACAACACGCGGGTCCACGCCCCGCTGGTGCCGACCTCGGCGCCTACTCGGTGCGACGTCGCCGCAGGTCAGCCACTTCTGGCCCATGTCGCAGGCGCAGAACCGAAATCGGCGTGTCATTGATCTGCACGCCCTGAGCTTTGTCCGTGACTCGGCGCAGGGGCCGGCGGGTCACCGCCGCCGGATCGGCTTGTCCGGTTCCGGCCCGACTCCCGGCCTCGACGACGACCTGCCTCATCAGGTCGCACCGGGTCGCACCGGACGCCGGCAAGCGGTCTCCAGAGGTGCGGGACAAGCCTTGGGGCCGGTCCGGGGCGCGGCGCCGGCAGCCGCCGGGCCCGCTCGTGCCCTCCGCCTCCGCGCACACCGGCGAGGAGCCCCGCGGACGGTATCGCGGCTGCCGCAGTCGCCGGCCCCCTGCCGGCGCACGGGGTTCTCAGAGGCGGGTGGGCCGATCGCCCCAGTCGAGGCGGAGCACGGCCAGGTCGTCGGAGTGGCGGCCGGCGTTCAGCGCGTGGGTTTCCTTGATGAGGAGGTCGACGTGGTCTGCCGGGTCCGCCGACGGCAGGTCCCCGATCAGCCCGAGCAGCCCTTCGACGCCGAGCCGCTCCCCCTTCGTCCCGTTGTGCCCTTCGATGAGGCCGTCGGTGTAGATGGTCAGGGCTCCGGCGGCCGGGAGCGGAACGACCGTGGAGGGCCAGCTGCACTCTCCGGGGACGATGCCCAGGGCGATGCCGTGTTCGGCGCTCACTTCCCGGGTCCCCTCGGCTGTGGTGAGGAGGGGCTCGTGGTGGCCGGCCAGGTGGAGGACGGCAGTGCCGGAGCTCTGGTCGAGAGTGAGGAGAGTGCAGGTGGCGAACAGGTGTTGGCTGTCGCGTTCGGCGATCAAAAGGCGTTCCATCAGGTGCAGCAGGTCGTCTCCGCGGTGCCCGCCGAGCACCAGGGAGCGCCAGGCGATCCGCAGACAGACACCCAACGCCGCGGCGTCGGGACCGTGGCCGCTGACGTCGCCCACGACGGCGTGCACCAGCCCGTCGTCTCCCTCCACCACGTCGAGGAAGTCCCCGCCGAGCAGGGCCATCGCGGCGCCGGGCAGGTAGCGGGACGTCACCCTCACCGTGGAGGTGTCGAGCATCGGCCGGGGCAGCAGGCCGCGTTCCAGGCGGGCGTTCTCCTCCGCCCGCAGCCGGGTGGCCTGGGCTTGGGCGCTCGCGCGTTCCGTCCGGCTCCGGTAGACGGCGTAGCGCAGCGTCCTTCGCAGCAGGTCCGCTTCGACCTTGCCCTTGACGAGGTAGTCCTGCGCTCCGGCGGCCATGGCCTCGGTGCCCGCCCGGTCCTCGGACAGCCCGGTCAGGACGATCACCGCGGTGTGCGGGGCCAGTCCGCGCACGGCCGTGACCGCGTCGACACCCGACACGTCGGGCAGGTGCAGGTCGAGGAGGACGCAGTCGATCGGGCTGCCGGCCAGTTCGGCGCGCGCCTCGACCAGAGTGGTCCGGGTGGTCAGCGCGAACCGCATGCCCGTGTCGTGCAGGAGTTCCTCCACGAGCAGGGCGTCGCCCGGGTCGTCCTCGATCAGCAGGATGCGGTACACCGGCCCCTCGGAGGCCGCTTCCGGCGCGGCCGTCATGGCTTCCGTCATCGCACCGGCTCCGCGTCGGCGCGGGTGGCCTCCGGCACGGTGGACGGGCCGGGGTTCTCCGGCGGCCGGGGCGCGAGGGTGAAGGTGATGCGTGCGCCGTCGTGGTATTCCGGGTCGACCCTGATGGCGCCCCCGTGGAACTCGACGATCTTCTTGCACATCGCGAGGCCGATTCCGCTGCCGGTGTAGGTGTCCTTGGTGTGCAGCCGCTGGAAGATCACGAACACCTTGTCGGCGTACTCCGGTGCGATGCCGATGCCGTTGTCGGTGACGGTGAACCGCCATAGTTCGCCCTCTCGGGCCGCCGCGACGTGGATCTTCGGCGTTTCGCCCGGGCGGCGGAACTTGACGGCGTTGCCTATCAGGTTCTGCCAGAGCATGCCCATCTGGGTGGGGTCGGCGAACAGGGTCGGCAGCGGATCGTGGGTGATCTCCGCTCCGGCCTCCTCGATGCCGACGCTCAGCTCGGACAGGGTCCTTTCCAGCACCTTGTCCAGGTCGACGCCCTGGTGGGCGTTGTGCAGCCGCCCGACCCGGGAGAAGTCGAGCAGGTCGTTGATGAGGGTCTGCATGCGGTTCGCCCCGTCGACCGCGAAGTCGATGTACTGGTCGGCCCGGCTGTCGAGCTGTCCTCCGTAGCGCCGCTGGAGGAGCTGGGTGAAGCTGGAGACCTTGCGCAGCGGCTCCTGCAGGTCGTGGGAGGCCACGTACGCGAACTGCTCCAGCTCGGCGTTGGAACGCTGAAGGTTCGCGGCCTGCGCGTCCAGCCGCAGTCGTGTGTCCTCGCTGAGGGCCAGTTCCCGTACGAGACGCTGTCGCATGAAGTCGATCTCACGGCTGAGGCGCCGCAGGTCGGCGGGGCCGGTCGGGGTGATGGGATGGTCGAAGTCACCGCCGGCGACGGCGCGGGCGTCCGCGCCGAGCCGCTCCAGCGGCATGTTGATGCCACGGCGCAGTCCTTCGAAGACCAGAGCCGTGAGGACGACGATGAGCACCGCGATGGTGCCGAACACCCCGTTCCTCAGGGCCATCGTGTCCATCAGGTCGTCCCTCACCCGTACGCGGTCCGCGCGCAGCTGTTCCTGCTGGCCGCTCAGGGCGGCACGGACGTCGTCGAAGGCCGCCTTGCCCTCCATCGCCCGTTGGGTGGCCATCGGTGAGGGTGAGCCGGCGGGCGCGGCGGCAACGGGCCGGGCGATCCTCTCCTGCCACTTCGCCACGGCGTCCTGCACGGTCTTCAGGTCGTCCAGACCCGCGTGGTCGTCCTCGAGCAGCTTGGTGAGTTGACCGAGGCTCGCTTCCTGCTCGGTGAGCCCCTGCTCGTAGGGGGTGATGAACTCCGGCATGCCGGTGAGCCCGTAGCCGCGGATTCCGGTCTCCTGGTTGAGCACGGCCGCTTCCAGGCGGATCGCGACGGTCAGCGCGGGGGACCGCACGTTCACGAGTTCGTCGCTGATCGACTGGGTCCGCCCCAGGACCCACGCGCCCGCTGTCCCGAGCAGGGCCAGAACCACGAGGGACACGGCCACCCCCACGCGAAGCCACCGCCTGGTCGTCCACGTGGAAAACCCTCGCATACGCGATCGCCTCTCGTCGGCAGTCATCCTGTGGGCTCCTCGCTGCGGCGATCACCTTGAAAGTTGGGCCAGCACACTGTAGAGGGCGACAACCCTTGTTGTCGCGGAGCTGCTTCGGGATCTAGAGTGCCGGGCATGCCCGGCAAGGACTTCGTATCGCGGATCACCCCGCAGGAGACCGCCTCCCTCACGGACGCGGCAGTCGGTGATCTCGCGCAGCGCCTCGCCCGCCGGCTTCTGGGAGCCCCGTCGCACCCGGCACCGGACGACCCGGCACAGGCCTTGGCTCTGCTCCGCGTGCTGGATCACCTCAAACAGGCCACTGAACGGCTCCAGCAGGAGGCAGCCACGGCTGCCGCCCGCGCGGGCGCCGGCTACCCGCAGATCGGTGCCGCCTGCGGTATGACCCGGCAAGGTGCCCGGCGCCGCTGGCCGGGGCTTTTCCACCACTCCACCGAGAAACCCACGGAGCATCCGACCATGACCACCCCCGCCCGTCCCTTCGACGTCCTGCTCGTCGAAGACGACATCGCCGACGCCATGCTCATCGAGGAAGCCCTCTCCGAGCGCGGAGCCCGCAACCTCGTCCAGGTCACCGACGGAGTCGCCGCGCTGGAACACCTGCGGGCCCCGGGCACTCCGCGACCCGACCTCATCGTCCTCGACCTGAACATGCCCCGGATGAACGGCCGCGATCTGCTCAAGGTCCTGAAGAACGATGACGACCTGCAGACGATCCCCGTGGTCGTCCTGACCACGTCCACCGCTCCGGACGACGTCACCGGCGCGTACAGCAGTCACGCCAACGCCTACGTGACCAAGCCCGTCAACCTGGAGGAGTTCGAGCGGGCCGTCCAGAGCATCGACTCCTTCTACCTCGACACCGCCACCCGGCCCCGTCTCTGAATCGCCCGGTGTCCGGCTCCCGAGAAGCAGGCTCTGGTGCACTTGTGGGGCGGTGACGCCTGGTCACGCGTGACGTCTGGTCACGGCGACAGCGCGTGCCGCGAAGGAACGCCCGTCCTCTGCGGACGGCACGCCGCTGATCGGTCGGGGCGGTGTCCCGGCCCCGTTCGCCCGCGCCGCCGTGCACGCACTCCCGCCCGCCGGCCGGGGCCGGGGACGGGGGTCCCGGGCTTCTGCGAATCGCCGTGCCGTCCACAGGCCGCAGGCGGCGAATCCTCGCGCCCTGCTCCGGAAAGAGGCGGCGGGGCCCCTTCCCGGAGAGAACATGCGGGTCGGCTGCCCCCGGGTGATGATCTGCGGAAGAGGCTTTTCTGGCAGACTCTGTACCCATGGGCGAGACGACGGTGACCACGCTGGAAGGCCGGCATCAGGCCGCAGCGCACCCCGTCGAGGACAGGCCGGGAACGGGGCTCCTGCGCCGGCTTCGCGCCCCCCGCCGGCCGCGGCTGTGGTTCGAGATCCTGCTGATCGCGGTGAGCTACTGGACGTACTCGCTCGTCCGCAACGCCGTGCCGGAGCAGAAGTCCGAGGCACTGCGCAACGCGGACTGGCTCTGGGATCTGGAGCGACAGCTCGGTCTCGCCTTCGAACAGTCGGTCAACCACGCCGTGAACTCGGTGACCTGGCTCGTCGTCGGCATGAACTACTACTACGCCACACTGCACTTCGTGATCACGCTGGGTGTTCTGGTGTGGCTCTACCGTAGTCACCCCGGCCGTTACGCGGCGACCAGACTGGTGCTGTTCTCGACCACCGCCGTCGCCCTGGCCGGTTACTACCTGTTCCCGCTCGCCCCGCCGCGGCTGATGCACGGCGGCGACTTCATCGACACCGTGATGGTCCACGAGACCTGGGGTTCGATGGCCTCCGGTGACCTGAAGAACATGTCCAACCAGTACGCCGCGATGCCGTCGATGCACATCGGCTGGTCGGTGTGGTGCGGGCTGACCATCTTCGCGCTGGCGACGGTCCCGTGGGCGAAGGCCCTGGGCCTGCTGTACCCGGCGGGCACGATGGTGGTCATCGTGGCCACCGCCAACCACTTCTGGCTGGACGCGGTGGGCGGCGTGCTCTGCCTCGCCTTCGGCATCGCGCTGGCGACCCTCTGGTACGGGAGCAGGCCGTACGCGCTGCCGCGGGGGGTACCGGACGGCGGGGGCGGCCGGGACCGAGGCGGCTGGAGCAGGACCTTCCCGGGCAGGGCTTTCCTTGGCAGGCGCGGCACGGACAAGGCCGTCGCGGGTTCGGACGGTGAGGGCGCGGGCCGCGCGAACACGGGCGTCGTGAGCCCGCGCACCCCGGACGGCACCGCCACGAGCGCGTCCGCCCACGCGCCGGACGCCCCGCACCCCTGAGGCGTCCTTCACCATCGAGGAGGCGCCCCGCACCACTGCGGCGCCCCGCACTCCGGGCGACCACGCCCGCCGCCTGCGCCGGGTGCCCGCGGCCCGCCCCTACGCCCCGCCGTAGAACAGCTCCTCCATCACGCCCCGCGCCCTGCGGGCCGTGCGCCGGTACACGTCGAGCATGTCACCGGCGTGGCCCGGACCGTAGCCGAGGTAGCGGCCGACCGCGGCCAGTTCGCGCGGGTTGGTGGGGAAGGTGTCCCCGGCCCGGCCCCGGACCAGCATGACCGCGTTGCGCACGCCGGTGGCCAGCACCCAGGCCTCGTCGAGGATGCCCGCGTCGTCCGCGGAGATCAGCCCGGCCGCCCGGGCGGCCGCCAGCGCCTCGCGGGTACGGGTGGTGCGCAGCCCCGGCACGTGCGCGGCGTGCCGCAGCTGGATCAGCTGGACGGTCCACTCCACGTCGGACAGGCCGCCGGGACCGAGCTTGACGTGCAGCTTGGGATCGGTGCCGCGCGGCAGCCGCTCGGACTCCATGCGGGCCTTCAGGCGCCGGATCTCGCGCACGTCCTCCTCGGCGAGCCCGGCGGGCGGGTAGCGCAGCGGGTCGATCAGCTCGACGAAGCCGCGACCGAGGTCCTCGTCGCCGGCCACGGGCTCGGCGCGCAGCAGCGCGTGCCGCTCCCACACCAGGGACCAGCGCCGGTAGTACGCCTCGTACGACCCCAGGGTGCGCACCAGCGGCCCGGACCGGCCCTCGGGGCGCAGGTCCGCGTCGATGAGCAGGGGCGGGTCGGCGCTGGGGACCTGGAGCAGGCGGCGCATCTCGGCGACGACCTTGCCGGCCGCGTCGGCCGCCTCCCGCTCGTCCACGCCGTCGCGCGGCTCGTGGACGAACAGGACGTCCGCGTCGGAGCCGTAGCCCAGCTCGTGGCCGCCGAAGCGGCCCACCCCGATGATCGCGAAGCGGGTGGGCAGGGCATCCCCCCAGCCCTCCCGGACGACGGCGCGCAGCGTGCCGGCGAGGGTGGCGGCGGTCAGGTCGGACACGGCGCCGCCGACCAGGTCCACCAGGGCGCCCTGGTCGGCCTCGGCGGGCTGGGACTCGGTGCCGTAGGAGCCGATGATGTCGGTGGCGGCGGTGCGGAACAGTTCGCGGCGGCGGATCCCGCGGGCGGCGCCGACGGCCTGGGCGGCGCCGTCGGCGCGGCGGACGGCGGCGAGGACCTCCTGTTCCAGGTGGGCGCGGGAGCGTGGCCTGAGACCGCCGGCCTCTCCGTCGCCGAGCAGGGCCACCGCCTCGGGTGCGCGCAGCAGCAGGTCGGGGGCGAGCCGCCCGGCGGACAGGACGCGGGCGAGGTTCTCGGCTGCGGCGCCCTCGTCGCGCAGCAGCCGCAGGTACCAGGGGGTCTTGCCGAGCGCGTCGGAGACCTTGCGGAAGTTGAGCAGGCCGGCGTCCGGGTCGGCGGATTCGGCGAACCAGCCGAGCAGCACGGGCAGCAGGGTCCGCTGGATGGCCGCCTTGCGGGTCACGCCGGACGCCAGCGCCTCCAGGTGGCGCAGGGCGGCGGCCGGGTCGGCGTAGCCGAGGGCGACCAGTCGTTCCCGGGCCGCCTCGGCGCTGAGCCGGGCCTCGCCGGGGGCGAGCTGGGCGACCGCGTCGAGCAGCGGCCGGTAGAACAGCTTCTCGTGCAGCCGCCGTACGACGGAGGTGTGCCGCCGCCATGCGCGGGTCAGGCTCGTCACCGGGTCGGTGCGCAGGCCCAGGGAGCGGCCGATGCGGCGCAGGTCGGCGTCGTTCTCCGGAACCAGGTGGGTGCGGCGCAGCCTGAAGAGCTGGATGCGGTGCTCCAGGGAGCGCAGGAAGCGGTAGGCGTCGTCGAGCTGGGCGGCGTCCGCGCGGCCGACGTAGCCGCCGGCGGCGAGGGCCCCCAGCGCGTCGAGGGTGGTGGCGCTGCGCAGTGAGGTGTCGGTGCGGCCGTGCACCAGTTGGAGCAGCTGTACGGCGAACTCGACGTCGCGCAGTCCGCCGGGGCCGAGCTTGAGCTGGCGGTCGACCTCGGCGGTGGGGATGTTGTCGATCACCCGGCGGCGCATCTTCTGCACGTCGGCGACGAAGTTCTCCCGCTCGGCGACCTGCCACACCAGTGGACGAAGGGCGGCCACGTACTCCTCGCCGAGGGCGAGGTCGCCGGCCACCGGGCGGGCCTTGAGCAGTGCCTGGAACTCCCAGGTCTTGGCCCAGCGCTGGTAGTAGGCGCGGTGCGAGGCGAGGGTGCGCACCAGCGGGCCGTTGCGGCCCTCGGGCCGCAGGTTGGCGTCGACGGGCCAGATGGTGCCCTCGACGGTGTTCTCGGAACAGATCCGCATCATGTGCGCGGCCAGCCGGGTGGCGGCGCGCAGGGCCTTGGCCTCGTCGGCGCCGTGCGCCGGCTCGCCGACGAAGATGACGTCGACGTCCGACACGTAGTTCAGCTCGTGCCCGCCGCACTTGCCCATCGCGACCACCGCCAGCCGGCACAGGGCGGCGTCCTCGGGCGCGGCGGCCTCGGCGAGCGCGAGGGCGGCGCGCAGGGTGGCGGTGGCGAGGTCGGCGAGTTCGGCGGCGGTCTCGGACACCTCGGTGGTGCCGCAGACGTCGCGGGCGGCGATGGACAGCAGGCAGCGCCGGTAGGCGACGCGCAGCGACACGGGGTCGGTGGTTTCGGCGAGGCCGTGCTCGAACTCGGTCACGCCGGGGTGCAGGTCCCGCGCCTCGTAGGTGACGAGTGCCTGCCAGTCGTCGGCGTGCCGGGCGAGATGGTCGGCCAGGGCCTCGGAGGCACCGAGCACACCGAGCAGCCGGTCGCGCAGCGGCTTGGCGGCGATCAGGGTGTCCAGCAGCTCCTGCCGGCCGGTGGCGCCGGTCTGCGCCTCCAGCAGCCGGACCAGTCCCAGCAGCGCGAGGTCGGGGTCGGCGGTGCCGCCGAGCGCCTCGAGCAGGACCGGATCGTCGCGCACCGCGGCCAGCTCGGGGCTGTCCAGCAGCCGCTCGGCGGCCGACGGGTCGGTGAAACCGTGCCGCAGCAGCCGAGTGAAGGTACTGCTCCTGCGCCCCGGCACCGACGTCATCCCCGGTCTCCCTCGGTCCTCGGCCCGCGTCGGGCTCACATCCGGCTCGCCACGAACCCATCCAGGCGACGAGCCTATCCGCCCCACCGCGCCCCGGCCCCGGCACGGCCGTGCGCGATGAGTTCCGGGGGCGGGCGGGGTCAAACCATCCGGACACGCTGTCGTGTTTTCGGTGGCGCCACACACCGTTTTCGGCTTCGGTGAGGGAGAGTCGTTCAGCCGGACCAGACGGCGGTTCACGTGACACCGAAAGCCCGCACCGACCGCACCGACTCAGCCGGAGGAAATCCGATGAACATGGCCATGACCCTCGAAGTGCTTCCGCTGCCCGTCAGCGACATCGACCGGGCCAGGGACTTCTACCGGGACAAGGTCGGCTTCCACGTCGACATCGACCGGGAGGTCATGCCGGGCATGCGCATCGTCCAGCTGACGCCCCCGGGCTCCGGCTGTTCGATCGCGCTGGGCGACAGCATCTGGGAGATGTCGGGCGACACCCGCCCGACCCCGGGCTCGTACCAGGGCCTGCAGCTGTGCGTCGCCGACATCAAGGCGGCCCACGCCGAACTGACCGCCCGCGGCCTGGAGATCTCCGAGCCGGTCGTGTACGCCCCGGACGACGGCGCCACCTTCATGTACTTCAAGGACCCGGACGGCAACGGCTGGGCGGTCCAGGAGTACCGCCGCCGCGCGACCGAGCCCCTCCACCAACTCCTGACGGACCAGGCCACCGAGGCGGGCAGCCCGGATCACCCGTAGGTGTACCGCTCCCCTCACCCATCGTCACCGCCGTACCTACCGTGAGACGCCTCGCGGTACAGGCGCGGTACATGTCCTCCAGCGCGGGCGTGAGTTCGTCGCCGCCGAGACCGATCTCGCCCTGCGGACGTGACTCAAGCTGCCGAGTCGCGTCCATCCGGCAGCGTTTCCTCCGGCTGATGACGTCCGTGCGGGGTGAAGGTAAAAGCCGACGTGTCACGATCCAGGTCGATGGTCAGTGACGCGTCCAGAGCCTTGGCCAGACGGGTGAGCAGCGGCAGAGTCGGTACAGAGTCTCCGCCCTCGATGTTGGAGATCTGCGGCTGGGTCATCTCCGCCCGCCGCGCCAGCTCGGTCTGCGACAGGCCGAGCGCAGTACGCCGGTCGTGGACAGCCTGGCCGAGGGCGAAGGCATACCCGGCTTCGATATAGGCGGCGGACTCCTCGGCCGTCTCCCCCAGAAGCTTCCTGGTCCGGCGGGTCTTCCACTCGGAGTGGTTCATGGGTTCCCTTCCTCCGTCCGGTCGTAGCTGTGCTCGGCAGGGCCGTGACCGACCTCGCATACCTTCTGCACCTGCTGGGCACGCTCGACCTCGCCACTCTCGCGTTGCCTGGCCTTGCGGAACACCGTCAGCAGCACAATGCGCCGGTCGGGAGCGAGCCAGTACGTGATGCGGACGGCATTGCCGTCCATGGTGAAGCGCAGCTCTCGTACCTTGCCGCCGAGGTGACGAGCGTACGGCTCCCCCAGAGTGGTCGGCTGGTCCGCGAGCATGTCAACAGCACGTTCAGCCTTGTCGTAATGCGCGTCCGCCAGAAGCTCCAGCCACTGCCGAACCTCTGGTTCGATCGCAATCGACCATCGATCACCCACGCCCACTATTATACAGAAATCCATATTACGCCAGCAGTGAGGGCCGGCGACGATGACGGGCCCCGGACCTGGTGGACGGGTTCGGCGGCCGAACGGGGCCCCGTTGACAGAAGACGGGCAAGATCACACAATCGTCGCCATGACCACGTACTGGTTCGTCAGGATGTCGGGGGCGCCGCGCGTCCCGGATCGAACCGGCTGCGAGCGCTCCGGCCGATAGCCGGCCGCACCCTCTGACCCCGGCCCGGCCTCTCACCGCCCGAGCCCGCTTCCCCGCCTTCCCGGCCGACGGCCCCGCGCAGCCCCTTTTCCGGGCCGTCCCGGCAGTCCCGCACACCCGCGTACGGCGGGTGTGCGCCTCGGCGTCCGCGATGCCGGGACGGTCCGTGCCCCGACACGGCCGGCCCGTCCGCATCTCCGCGTCCCGTTCGCCCCCGTGTACAGAGGAAGGACGCCCCATGACCGTCACAAGCACCGCACCGACCGTCACCCTGCGTGAGACGCGTATCCCCGGAGACGGCATCTACGAAGGACGGCGCGTCCTGCGCCGTGTGCCCGAGGGGTGGGAGGAGCGGCCCTACGAGCTGTTCGAGGTCGAGCCGCAGGCACGCACGATCGGTGCCGAGATCGGAGGAGTCGACCTGTCCCGTCCGCTCGGCCCCGAGCTGCGCGCCGAACTCCACCGGGCCCTGCTGGAGTGGAAGGTGCTGTTCTTCCGGGGCCAGCACCTCGCCCCCGACCGGCAGCGCGCCTTCGCGCGCCACTGGGGCGAGCTGGAGACCAACCCGCTGCTCGCCGCCGGTACCAGCGAGGACGTCGTCCGCTTCGACAAGGGCAGCGGGTCCACTCCGACGTTCGAGAACGTCTGGCACGCCGACGTCACCTTCCGCGAGCGGCCGGCGCTCGGTGCCGTCCTCCAGTTGCGCGAGGTGCCGCCGGCCGGCGGCGACACCCTGTGGGCCGACATGGCCGCCGCCTACGACAACCTCCCGCAGGACGTGAAGGACCGTATCGACGGTGCCCGCGCCGTGCATGACTTCATCCCCGGTTTCGCGCGGTTCTACGGGCCCGAACGGCTCGCGCCGCACCAGGAGCACTTCCCGCCCGTGGAACACCCCGTCGTGCGCACACATCCCGACACCGGGCGGCGCATGCTGTTCGTGAATGCCTCCTTCACCACCCGGATCACCGGCATACCCCGCGAGGAGAGCGACCGGCTGCTGCGCTACCTCTTCCAGCAGGCGCACATCCCCGAGTACCAGGTCCGTTTCCGCTGGCAGCCCGGTGACGTGGCGTTCTGGGACAACCGGGCCACCCAGCACTACGCGGTCAACGACTACGGCGCCCACCGCCGGGTCGCCGAACGCGTCGCCATCGCGGGCGACCGCCCCTTCTGATCCTCCGGCGCACGGCCGTGCGGGGTCC